>JAFXQI010000025.1 GCA_017527155.1 Kiritimatiellia bacterium | reverse complement strand
TCTTCACCGTCTACGGCCCCTGGGGCCGCCCCGACATGTCGTACTTCCTCTTCACCCGCGCCATCCTGGCGGGCAAACCCATCGACGTGTTCAACAACGGGCACATGCAGCGCGACTTCACCTACGTCGACGACATCGTCCAGGGCGTCATCCGCACCTCCGACCGCATCGCCCCGCCGAACCCCGCCTGGGACCCCGCGCATCCCGACCCCGGCACCGCCCGCGCCCCCTACCGCGTCTACAACATCGGCAACCACTCCCCAGTCGAACTCGACACCTTCATCGGCCTCATCGAAAAACACCTCGGCAAGAAAGCCATCCGCAACAACCTCCCCATGCAGCCCGGCGACGTCCCCTCCACCTGCGCCGACGTCCAGGACCTCCAGCGCGACGTCGGCTTCGCCCCCTCCACCCCCCTCGACACCGGCATCGCCCGCTTCATCGCCTGGTACCGCGACTACTACGACGTCTGAGGTCCCCCCCGCCGCCGCCGCCACCCTCCGCCCCCCCTTGCCGCCCCCCTCTACCGCCTCTCCCCCCCTCCGCCATCCCCCCAGCCCCCCATGTCCTTCCCACTCGCGATATCAAGGAAAACCCTGCATTTTCCAGCCCCATCCCCCCATCCTCCCTCCCATGAAAAATCCCGCCCCTCCCCCGCGCTTTTCCCTCCCTCCCGCCCCCCGCTCCGTGCTACGCTTCCGCCCATGCCCCCCTCCTCCTCCATCCCCTTCACCCCTCCCGGCTTCTCCACCGACGCCGACGCCGCCACCGCCGTCCTCGACTCCAACGGCGCCTCCGGATGGGACACCCAGGTCATCCTCTTCAACGACGACGTCAACACCTTCGAACACGTCATCGCGTCCCTCATGGACGTCTTCGGCCATCCCGAACCCCTGGCCGAGACCATCGCCCTCGAAGCCCACAACACCGGCCGCGCCATCGCCGAAGTCGAACCCCGTCCCGACGCCGAAAAACACGCCGCCGCCCTCCTCGACCGCGGCCTCCGGGCCGCCGTCGAAAGCGTCTGAGCCCTCTCCCATGCCCCTCTGGCTCCTCTCCGACGACACCCCCGGCTTCCCGCCCGCCGAACTCGCCGCCCCCGATCCCGACGGCATCCTCGCCATCGGCGGCGACTACGGCGTTCCCCGCCTCCTCGCCGCCTACCGCGGCGGCATCTTCCCCTGGTCCGTCTGGCGCGGCCGCATCACCTGGCATTCCCCCGATCCCCGTTTCGTCCTCCTGCGCGAAAACTTCCGCATCCCCCACACCCTCCGCCGCCTCCTGAAGAAGGCCCCCTACCGCATCACCGTCGACCGCGCCTTCCCCCAGGTCATCGCCGCCTGCGCCCGCGCCCCCCGTCCCGACGGCGAAACCACCTGGATCACTCCCGCCCTCCGCCGCGGCTACACCGCCCTCCACCGCGCCGGACACGCCCATTCCGCCGAAGCCTGGGACGGCGACCGCCTCGTCGGCGGCCTCTACGGCGTCGCCGTCGGCCCCTGCTTCGTCGGCGAATCCATGTTCCACCTCGTCCCCGACGCCTCCAAATGCGCCTTCGCCGTCCTGGCCCCGGCCCTGTTCGCCGCCGGATGCCCCTTCATCGACTGCCAGACCCCGTCCCCCCACTTCGCCCGCTTCGGCGCCGCCCCCCTCCCCCGCTCCACCTACCTCTCCCTCCTCCGCACCTCCCTCTCCACCCTCCCCCCCATCGACTGGACCTCCCTCTCCCTCTCCCCCTGACCCTCCGCCCCTTTTTCGCTTTTCACTTTTCTCTTTTCACTTTTCTCTTTTCTCTTTTCGTTTTTCGTTTTCACTCCCACACCCCCCCGCACCTCCTCCCGCACACCGGGCACCTCCCCGCCGCCGCCGCCCCTTCCCCTTCCCCCCACCGCACCCGCGCCCCGAACCCCTCCCGCTCCACCAGCACCGCCCCGCACCCCGCGCACCGCGTATCCCCGCCCCCCTCCACCCGCACGTTCCCCAGATACACGTGCTTCAGCCCCGCCCCCGCCGCGATCCGCCGCGCCCGCAGCAACGTCCCCACCGGCGTCGGCGCCGCCCCCGCCATCTCGCACGCCCCGTAAAACGCGCTCAGATGCAGCGGCGTCTCCGCCCCCAGCTTCTCCGCCACCCACCCCGACAGCGCCTCCAGCTCCCCGTCCGAGTCGTTCAACCCCGGGATGACCAGCGTCGTCACCTCCAGCCAGCACCGCGACTCCCGCCGGATCCACTCCAGCGTCTCCAGCACCGGCCCCAGCCGCGCCCCGCACTGCTTCCGGTAGAATCCCTCCGAAAACGCCTTCAAATCCACGTTCGCCGCATCCATCGCCCCGAAGAACGCCTCCCGCGCCTTCCCCGCCACGTACCCGTTCGTCACCGCCACCGACCGCACCCCCACCTCCCGGCACGCCGCCGCCGTCTCCGCCGCCCATTCCGCCCACACCGCCGGCTCGTTGTACGTGAAGGCCACCATCGGCACCCCCCTCCCCCTCGCTGCCGCCGCCACCTCCTCCGGCTCCAGCGCCCGCTCCCCCGCCAGCGCCTCCACCTCCTCCGCCGACGCCCGGCTCAGCCCGTCGTTCTGGCAGAACCGGCACGACAGATTGCACCCCAGCGTCCCCACCGACAGCACCCGCCCGCCCGGCAGGAAATGGTACAGCGGCTTCTTCTCCACCGGATCCACCGCCACCGCCGCCGCCCTCCCCCACACCAGGCTCCGCATCCTCCCGCCCACGTTCCCCCGCACCCCGCACCTTCCCCTCCTCCCCTCCTCCACCACGCACCCGTGCGGACACACCCCGCACCGCACGCTCCCGCCCTCCCCCGCCGTCCAGAACCTCGCTTCTTTCAACTCGTCCATGCCCCCATCCTACCCCATCCCGCCGCCGTTTCCAGCCCCGAACTTTCATGGGCGCCACCTTGACGGAAAACCATGGAAAACATCAATGTTTCCCGTAATTGCAAAAGTTTTTTCCACTCCTCCAAGAGGTCCCGCGCCCGGCCCCGCGGGGCCTGCCCCCCCACACAAAATTCGTTGCACTCCCCCGCCCCCCCCTGCATAATGCCCCCCGATTCACCCGAAAGGACCCCACCATGGACATCCAGACCCTCTTCGCCGACCGCATCGGCGGCGCCGCCTTCGGCAAGGACACCGCCATCTACAAATTCGAGAAGATCAAGCGCGCCAAGCGCGCCGCCCTAGAGGCGCACCCCGAGCGCGAGATGCTGGACTTCGGCGTCGGCGAGCCCGACCAGATGGCCCCCCGCCCGATCCGCCAGGCCCTGAAGAAAGCCGTCGACGACCCCGCCAACCGCGGCTACGCCGACAACGGCATCGCGGCCTTCAAGGAAGCCGCCGCCGCCTACATGGCGGGTTTCTTCGGCGTCACGGACCTCGACCCCGCGACCGAGATCAACCACACCATCGGCTCCAAGCCGGCCCTCGCGATGCTGCCGACCTGCTTCGTCAACCCCGGCGACGCCGTCCTCGCGACGACCCCCGGCTACCCCGTCCTCGCGACCCACGCCCGCTACCTCGGCGGCACCGTCATCCCGGTCCCCCTCCTAGCGAAGAACCGTTTCTTCCCCGACCTCAAGGCCCTCGAAAAGCAGGATCTCTCCCGCGCCAAGCTCTTCTATGTCAACTACCCCAACAACCCGACCGGCGCCGCCGCGACGGCGGACTTCTTCGACGAACTGATTGCCTTCGCGAACCGCCACAACATCCTGATCGTCCAGGACGCCGCCTACGCCACGCTCGTCTACGGCCGCGACCGCCTTTCCATCCTCTCGCGCCCGGGCGGCAAGGAAGCGGCGATCGAGCTGCACTCCATGAGCAAGAGCTACAACATGACCGGCTGGCGCCTCGGCTTCGTGGCGGGCTCCGCGCCGGCGGTGAAGGCCGTCGCGACGGTCAAGGACAACATCGACAGCGGCCAGTTCAAGGCCATCCAGGTGGCGGCCTGCGCGGGCATCGCGGACCTGCGCCTCTCCGAGAAGATCCGCGCCCACTACCAGCGCCGCCTGCGCCGGATGGTGCGCATCCTGAAGGCGGCGGGCTTCAAGGCCCGGATGCCCGGCGGCACCTTCTACCTCTACGTCCCGGCGCCGAAGGGCACGGCGGACGGCCGCACCTTCGCGACCGCCGAAGACGCCGCGCAGTACCTCATCACCGAATGCAGCATCTCGACCGTCCCGTGGGACGACGCGGGCGCCTACCTCCGCTTCGGGGCGACCTTCGAATCCGCGGGCCCGCACGACGACGCGCGCGTCCTCGACGAACTCGCCCGCCGCCTCGCCACCGCCAACCTCGTCTTCTGACCCCGAAAGGCCTTCCGCCATGCAACCCAACCTCGTCATCACCCGCGGCACCCAGCTGACCGTCTACCTCGACAACCGCCACGGCACCCTGGGCGACCTTGCCTCCTTCCTCGGCCGCAACGGCGTGAACATCTACGGTCTGGCGGTCGCCGTCACGGGCGAAGGCCACGGCCACGCCCGGCTGATCGTCTCCGACACCGAGAAAGCCCGGCAGCTCATCGAAGACTCCAACGAACTCGTCGCCGCGACCGACGTCCTGCTGGTGCACGCCGACAACACCCCCGGCGAACTCGGGCGCGTCCTCAAGCGGATGGCGGAAGCGGAAGTGAACATCGAATACGCCTACGTCATGGGCGGCCCGGACAACGAAAAAGGCATCGTCCTCTGCCCCTCCGACATCGACACCGCCCTCGCCGCCCTCGGCGCCTGACCCCGCCCCCGCCCCCGCCTCCTCCCCTGTCCCCGTCCCGCCGCGGCCCGCCCCGTCGGGCCGCCCCCTCCGTCACTTCCCCGCGCCCTCCGGCATGTGCACGTCCACCTGCGGATACGGAATCGAAATCCGGTTCGCCCGGAACGTCTCCAGGATCGCGTGCCTCAGCTCCCCGCCCACGATGTCCAGCGTCGTCTTGCCGATGTCCACCCAGTAGAGGACCTGGAACTCCAGCGCGCTGTCCCCGAAGTTCTTGAACAGCACCCGGTTCGCCCGCCCCTCCTCGTGCACCACCGTCGGATGGTTCTCCACCAGCTCCGTCAGCAGCCTCTCCACCAGCCGCGAATCCGAATCGTACGACACCCCCACCGTCAGCGACCCGCGCAGCATCCCCGAATTCGTCGTGCGCGTCACGATCGTCGACGACAGCAGGTTGCTGTTCGGCACCTCCAGGTGCACTCCGTCGAACGTCAAAATCTCCGTCGACCGGAACCCCACCACCTGCACCGTCCCCGCCCGCCCGTCGGTCTCGATGATGTCCCCCTTGCCCAGCGGGCGCGTCAGCTTGAGGATCACGCCGCTGATGATGTTGCTGCACAGGTTCTGCGCGCCGAAGCCGAAGCCCAGCGCGATCGCGCTGCCCAGGAACGTGAACGTCTTGAGCGGGATTCCCGCGATCTGCAGCGCCCCCAGCACGAACAGCAGGAAGAACGCGATGTACAGCGCCCTCGGCACCCGCGTCTGCATTTCCGGCGCCTCGCGCACCGCCTTCGGCAGGCGCTGCACGAACCAGTACGCGAGGACGCGGCTGATCCACCGTCCCGCCAGCAGCAGGCCCAGCGCCCAGAGCAGGCCGCCGGCGGTGATGTTCCGCCCGCCCATCTTCCAGAGCGGGATGTCGATGAACCGCTTGTACGGGATGTCCATGATGGCCAGCGCCGCCAGTCCCGCCAGCACGAGCGAGACGAGGTAGAGCCCCCGCACCACCCGCCTGGGCACGTCCGGGTCCTCGCGCACCGGTTCCGGCATCCGCCGCACGACCCAGTGCGCGAGCCACCGGATGCCCCACAGCACGGCCAGCAGCAGCAGCGCGCACCAGACCACCTCGCCGGTGGTGATGTCCAGGCGCCCACGCTTCCAGATCACGTTCTCCGCGATCCCGTGCCACCACGCCGCAACCGTCGCCCACAAATCTGCCAGACTTTTCATGCCCCCGACCATACCCGATTCCCCGCCCTTTGCAAAGCCCCGCCGCATCCCCCTCCCCAACCCCTCGCGATATCAAGGAAAATCCCTTGTTTTCCGGCCGTTTCTCCCCTCCATCCCCGCCATGGAAATCGCACCGCCTTCCCCGCCTCCCCGCCCCAAACCGCTCTTGCATTTCCGCCGGGACGTGGTTGAATGCTCCGCGGTCCGCCCCGCGGCGGGCCCTGGCATCCACCCCAACCCAACCCGGAGCATCCAATGTCCAAAGAACTGGCCTTCGTCCTCATCAACCCCTACACCGTCTCCAAGTCGCGCACCGGCGGCATCATCGGCCGCTACATCTCGCGCACCGGCCTCGACCTCGTCGCCGCCCGCATGTTCGCCCCGAGCGCCGAACTCGCGCAGAAGTACGCCGACCTCATCCGCCACGACGAGGAAGTCGATCCCGTCGCCCGCCCGCTCCTCGCCGACTACGTCGCCCACCGCTACGCCCCCGACCCGACCACCGGTGCCCGCCGCCGCGTCATGATGCTCCTCTTCGAGGGCGAGGACGCCATCAAGCGCATCAAGGACGCCACCGGCCCCATCCGCCCCGCCAACGCCGGCGAGACCATCCGCGACACCTACGGCGACTACATCATCGGCGCCTCCGGCGACGTCCAGTACTTCGAGCCCGCCGTCTTCATCGGCCCCTCCGTCCGCAGCGCCGGCGCCGCCCTCAAGCTCTGGGCCGCCCACAGCGCCGAGGACGGCGGCATGGTCGACACCGCCGGCGACGTCGTCCAGGAAGCCGACAGCCAGCGCGCCCTCGTCATCCTCAAGCCCGACAACTTCCGCTTCGCGTCCGCCCGCCCGGGACAGATCATCGACATCTTCTCCCGCAGCGGCCTGCGCATCGTCTGCGCGAAGGTCCACCGCATGAGCGTCGCCGAGGCCGAGCGCTTCTACGGCCCCGTCCAGCAGGTCCTGCGCGAAAAGCTCAAGGGCAAGGTCGCCGAACGCTCCGCCAAGGCCGTCGCCGCCGAGCTCGGGATGGAGCTCACCGAAGAAACCAAGGGCAAGCTCGGCGACCTGCTCGGCCCCCTCTACGGCGACAACCAGTTCTACCAGATCGTGCAGTTCATGACCGGCCGCTGGGGCGAAGGCCTCGTCGAGAGCGAGAAGGCCAAGCCCGGCACCGTCCGTTGCCTCCTGCTCGTCTACGCCGGCCCGAACGCCATCTCGCGCATCCGGACCATCCTCGGCTCCACCGACCCCACCAAGGCCGCCACCGGGTCCGTCCGCCGCGAATTCGGCACCGACGTCATGGTCAACGCCGCCCACGCCTCCGACTCCCCCGAGAACGCCGCGCGCGAGATGGGCATCACGCAGGTCGATTCCGAGAGCATCTGCTCCTGGGTCGAAGCCTACTACCCCTGAGCCGTCCGCACCCGCCCCCCACCGCCCCGCGAGGAGGTCCTCCGCCATGTTCGACCGCATCCAGCCCGCCCCGCCCGACCCCATCCTGGGCCTGACCGACGCCTACCGCGCCGACCCGCGTCCCTGCAAGGTCAACCTGGGCGTCGGCGTGTTCATGGACGAAACCGGCACCACGCCCATCCTGGACGCCGTCCGCAAGGCCGAGCACCTCCTCGCCGCCACCGAAAAGACAAAATCGTACCTCCCCATCTCCGGCGACCCCGCGACCATGCGCCTCGTCGGCGAACTCGTCTTTGGCGGCGACTTCGCCCCCCTGCGCGAAGGCCGCATCGCCGCCGCGCAGGCCCTCGGTGGCACCGGCGCCCTGCGCCTCGGCTTCGCCCTCGCCCGGCAACTGCGCCCCGGCGCCACCGTATGGCTGCCCGCCCCCACCTGGGGCAACCACGGCGCCATCCTCCGCGACGTCGGCCTCGCCCAGGACACCTACCCCTGGTACGACCCCGCCTCCCGCTCCGTCGCCGACGCCCCCCTCCTCGACGCCCTTTCCGCCGTCCCCCCCACCGACATCGTCCTCCTGCACGCCTGCTGCCACAACCCCACCGGCGCCGACCCCGACCCCGCCCTCTGGCAACAAATCGCCGCCATCGCCGAAACGCGCGGCTGGCTCCCCTTCTTCGACTTCGCCTACCAAGGCTTCGGCCAAAACCCCGTCGACGACCGCGCCGGATTGCTCACCGTCCTCTCCCGCGTCCCCGAAGCCCTGGTCGCCACCTCCTTCTCCAAGAACATGGGCCTCTACAGCGAACGCGCCGGGTCCCTGCAACTCCTCGCGCGCACCCCCGACGACGCCCAAGCCGCCCTCACCCACGTCCGCCGCATCGCGCGCGTCCTCTACTCCAACCCGCCGCGCCACGGCGCCGCCATCGCCGGGACCATCCTGGCCGACACCGAACTCCGCGCCCTCTGGCTCCACGAACTCGCAGCCATGCAGCGCCGCATCGCCGGCAACCGAACACTCCTCGCCGACGGCCTCGCCGCCCGCAACCCCGACCGCGACTTCACCTACATCGTCCGCCAGAACGGCATGTTCTCCTACAGCGGCCTGACCGAAGCCCAAGTCGCGTGGCTGCGCGCCGAACGCGCCATCTACATGGTCAAAGGCGGCCGCATCAACGTCGCCGGCCTCCTCCCCGCGACCCTCCCCTATGTCTGCGACTCCATCACCGAGAGCCTCCGCCTCTTCCCCTGACCCGTCCGCCCCTGCCGCCTCGCCTGTCCCGGTCCTGCCGGGGGCCGCCCCGTCGGCCCCATCTCCCCTCCTCCCCGGCCTCCCCCGCCTCTGGCTCCGCACCACCCCCTCCACCAACGATGCCGCCCGCCGCTGGGCCCTTGCGGGCGCCCCCGACGGCGCTCTCGTCACCGCCCACGACCAGACCGCCGGCCGCGGCCAGCGCGGCCACACCTGGAGCTCCCCGCCCGGACTGGGCCTTCCCGTCTCCTACATCCTGCGCCCGGCGGACTGCCCGGCCTCCCAAGCCAACGTCTGGGCCGTCTACGGCGCCATGACCGCGCTCTTCGCCCTGCGGGCCCTGGGACTCGAAAACCTGGCCGTCAAATACCCCAACGACATCCTCTGCCGCGGAAAGAAAATCTGCGGCATCCTGGCCGAGCCGCGTCTGACGGCGACCCGCGTCGAATTCGTGATCCTGGGCATCGGCCTCAACCTCCTCCAGACCCCTCTCGACTTCCCCCCCGACATCCGCCCCTCCGCCACCTCCTGCCTCATCGAAGGCCACCCCTCCTCCATCCCCCCCGTCCTCGACCTCCTCTCCGCCACCCTCCGCGACGTCCGCTCCATCCCCTATCCCCGCCTCCACACCCTCTGGCTCCGCTCCGGCGCCCGCCCCCCCGCCGCCCCGTAAGCCCCGCTCTCCCGGCGTGGTGGGGCGAGCTCTCCGAGCGAGCCGCCCCCCGTTTCATCCCCCCCCTGTCACGGCCCCGCCGGCGCAGCGAGCCACCGGCGCCGTTCGTCGGGAAGGAACCGCTCGATGGCATAGCGGAGGGTGGTGCGGGGCATCGCGCCGCAATGGGCGGCGAGGAAGGCGCGGAGACGGTCCGGATCGCGCTTGCCGCATTCGCGGAGCATCCAGCCGACGGCCTTGTGGATCAGGTCGTGGGGATGCCCGAGAAGGACCTCCGACAGCCGGAAGGCGTCATCGAGGTCGCCGCGCCGGATGAAGGCCAGCGTGGCCACGATGGCGATCCGGTTCTCCCAAAGCGACGGACGCCGCACGAGGCCGTAGAGGAGGCCGCGCGGCCGGTCGAGCAGGTGGACCCCGACGAGCTCGGGGGCGCTGGCATCGACGAGGTCCCAGTTGTCGACGTGCCCGGCGGCGGCCGCGGCGAGATAGCGCGCATGGATCGCGTCGCGTTCCCGGGCGCCGGCGCGGGCATGGCGGCCGACCATCAGGAAAAGACCGCATTCCCGCGCCTCGTGCCACGGCGCGGCCAGCAGGGCGTCCTCGGCCTCCGGCGGCGCCCCCGCGTGCGCCTTCGCGATGGCGCGGATCTGCGGGACCATGACCCCGAGGAACCGGTCGCCCTCCCCGTATTCGCCCGGGCCCGTGCGGAAGAACCGCGAAAGGACCTCGCGCTTTTCCGCGGAAGCGGCGGCGCGCAGGTCGCGGACGACCGCCGCGGCGGCCGGCGGAATGGGCGTGTCACGTTCCATGCCGTGCAGGATGGCAGGAAACCGGACGGGATGCAAGATTCACCCTCCGGCACGGCACCGGAACCCGGCCGTCTATTCGATGTATTTTGCGATCATTTCCTTGATCGTCGCCTCGGCCTTGTCGATGCCGACAAGGGCGATCAGGCGGTTGTAGTCTTCGATTTCGTCGCCGGTGAAGGTGATGACGATCCGGCGCTGCTCCCGTCCGGCCACGTGGGTGTATTCCTCGGGATGGGCCCAGAAACAGCCCACGCAGTAGGCGGCATCCTTGAGGGTCCAGTTCGGGCAATGCTCGCAGGTCCACGATTTGGCGCGGTTGGCCGATGGGCTGAGCAGCATGTAGCAGTCGATGTCCCGTCCGTCCTGCTCCCCGCCGATTTCGTACGGCACCCGGTGGTCCACCTGCAACAGGCGCTCCTCCATCGGTTGCCGGTAGATGAAACAGCGGGCACCGTATTTGCCGACGAGGGCTTTTTTCAGCGCCTTGGAAAGGACCGTGCGGCCGGACGCCTTCGACATCCGGTTTCCCGCCTTGGAAGGATCGCCGAAACGGTAGGCCGCGATGCGGCGGCCCTGCGAGTCCCTGACCCGGAACGTTTCGAGGGGGATGCCCAGTTCGCGGACGTCGCGGGCCGCGCGCGGGGCGTGTTCGTAACCGAGCCGTTTCAGCTCCTCCGTCGTCACGGAGCCGTGTTCCAGGATGTGCCGGATGACCGTGCGCGGACGTTTCGCCGTCACGGATTCGAGCTTTGCCAGGAAGGCTTTGGTGAACTTCTTCTTCATGCGTCCAGCATTTCGAAGAGCAGGGCCTGCCGTTCCCGTGGCGTGCCGGGCACGAGGGAGCAGAGGCCCGGGCTGATGTAGAGCGCTTCGTAGGTGATTTCCTTCTTGCCGAGCAGCAGGCTCTGGCTCGAAAGGCCGGCTTTCAGCAACACCTTGCGCAGACCCAGGCCGGCGGGCAGGTCTTCCCCGTACTGCTTGTCCCCGCACTGGCCGTCGTAGCTGACGAGATAGTCCACCCCGCGGCGGTTCAGCGATTCGAGGGCCTCGGCGAACTCCCGTGCGTCGATGCCCGCGAGATAGCGGCTGTCGCGCACCTTGCACACGCCCTGGTAGGGAGGATCCATGTACACGACGTCGCCGGGACGGGCCTCCTCCAGCACGGCGCGGTAGTCCGCCGAGCGGAACTCGGTGCGTCCCTTGAGGTAGTAGGAGATGGCGTCCAGATTGGGCTTGAGCGTCTTGGGCGACGTCCCGTTGCGGCGTTTGTCGGGCGACTGGTTGAACTGGCCGTTCGCCCCGTAGCGCACGGAACCCTTCACGCACCGGGCCAGCAGGTAGAGCATGTTGGCCGGAGAGCGGTCGCCGCGGTTGAACGCATCCCGCACCGCGTTGAAATGCGCCACGCTCCCCCCGGGGTGGCTGAACTGCCCCTCCCAGACGGCCGCATAGCTTTCCAGCAGTTCCGACGGCGTTTCGACGGCCGCCCGCAGAATCCCCACCAAAGGCGCGTTCAGGTCGTTGACGAGGTAGCGCTCCGCCCGCTCCTGCCGCGCCACGGCGATGGTGATGGCGGCCATCCCCGCGAAGGGCTCCACCAGACGCCCGAACCGCCGGGGCACGTACTCCAGGATTTGCGGCGCGAGCAGCCGTTTCGACCCTTGGTACTGGACAATGTGAGGCACGGAACCATTCATGGCGCGTTCCACCATACCCGACTTCCCCCCGGTTGGCAACTGTCCCCGCCGGGGATGCTTCTTGCGCCGGAGCGCGGGCGCCCCCCCCATCCATCCGCTCCCGTCCGCACCCACGGTTTTCATGGGCGCCACCATGCGGGAAAACCGGTGGAATGTCCATGTTTTTCCGTAATCTCAAAACATGTTTCCCTTCCGCCCCGGACGGGGATGGAACCGGCGGGGGAGGGCCTGTTTGCCCCCCTTCCATGCCGCCCGCGCAGGGGAGGGGGCGCCGGATCCATCCGCCGCCGGAGGCGTGTTTGCCGTTGTTTCGCGGCGGGCCTTCTGCTAGACGTTCCCTTGCAAAACGAAACCAACGACTCCCCATGAAGACGGCAATCATGGCCATCCTTGCCGCGGGCATCGCCGCGGCGGCGCGGGCCGAGGTGTGGTACGTGCCGGGCTGGAACCGCACGACCGAGACGAACGGGCTTGCGTACGCCTCCTGCACGAACACGTTCAAGGGCGAGGCCTGCGCGTTCTGGGGTTGGGACGGCGACCGCAGCTGGCCGGCCTCCGCGGCGAACGCGGACGCGGCCGCCAAGCGTCTCGCCGGCGAAATCGCGTCCACCGACGCCGCCTTCCGTTCCGGGCTCGTGATCGTGGGGCACTCCCTAGGCGGGCGCATCGTGGCGCGCACGCTCGCGGAGTTGTCACGCAGGGGCATGAAGGTCGGGCAGGGCATCCTGCTCGCGCCGGCGATTCCGATGGACGACCCCGACGTGGCGCAGATGGGCGGCGGGTGCGAGCGGCCCGCCATCGTGGTGGTGAACCCGGAGGACACCGTCCTCAAGTACGGCTACGACCTGGCGGGCGGCGGGGGCGGTCCGTCGCTCGGCCGGAACGGCTCGCCCGCCGCGCTCGCGAACGTGCTCGAATACGCCGTCCCGGAGACCATCACGGACGAGACGGAGATCGACGCCGCATGGGGACGGTCCGCGGCCCTCAAGCGCGTGTGCAACCACCTCGCGTCGTTCTACTTCACCGAACTCGGGCGCATCCTCGACGGCAAGCCGTCGGCGCCCGCCCGGGTGCGCGTGCCGCAGGGCCGCATCAACCTCGAATGGAAGGTGCTGGACGCCGGCGTGTGGTGGGACGTGCTCGACGCGTGCGGCGGGTGGAAGCTGGAGCGCAACATCGTGACGGGCCATTGCCGCATCGTCGGCCCCGGGCGCAAGCGTGCGGCATGGGGCCCGGAGGGCCGGATGCGTATCTCCTTCCACAAGATCCGCTCGCAGCTGCCGCCCGAGGCCCCCGGACGGGAGGAATAGGGCGGAACACGGCTTTCGGGCGGGCTGCGCGGCTGGGGGGCGGGGGAAGCGACGGAATCGAAGGAAACGAGAGAACCGATGGGATCGATGGGAGGGCGGAGAGGGCGGGCGCCGGAGTGTGGCGGTCAGTGGGCGGCGGGCTTGCCTGCGCAGTTGGGGTAGTCGGGGCAGGACCAGAAGGTGTGGCCGGCGCGGGGTCCGCGTTTGGCCAGTCGGCGCTGCATGGGTTTGCCGCATCCGGGACAGGGCGGGGCGCCGGGTTCGGGAGGGACCTTGGCGCGGGCGGCGATGCGGTCGCGGGAAAGGGTTTCGGAAAAGCCTCCACGGGCCAGGAATTCGGCATGGGCGCGTTCGAGCTGGCGGTTGAGAATCATCTGGAGGCGGGACACGAGCACGGTGAGGGCGCGGGCGGGCACGAGCGGATCGGGGGAGTCGAGCCAGCGGGCGAATTTGGCGCGCTGGGCCAGGATGTGGAGGGATACGTTGCGGTCGAGGTCGGTGCGGTAGTCGGGACGGTCGAGGCGGGTGGCGAACACGGCGCGGGCGTCGGGGTCGGATTCGGCCCAGGGGGCTTCGTCGGAGAGCAGCAGGTAGGAGCGGAGGTCGCCCGACAGCTCGGAAAGGGTGGCACGGGCGACGTCGAGCAGGCGCATCTGGGTCTCGCGGGAGGTGGACCGGCGGGCGTTGCCTTCGGCGATGTTGGCGGCGGCGGAACGGGCGGCCATGGTCATCTGGTCGAAGAGGCGTCCGCACGGGTCGATGCGCCGGTCGAGGTGTTTGAGGCAGAAGCGGCGTACGGCGTGCTCGATGAGGGCCGCCAGGAGCCAGGAGTCGAGCCAGTAGTGGGAGAGGGGGGATTTGAAGGTGGCGGGCGGTGCGGTCGGCGGTTGATCGGCGGGGG
This sequence comes from Kiritimatiellia bacterium, assembly GCA_017527155.1. Classification (GTDB taxonomy): domain Bacteria; phylum Verrucomicrobiota; class Kiritimatiellia; order CAIQIC01; family Lenti-01; genus CACXEY01. Next base: position 21,129 of record JAFXQI010000025.1, on the reverse strand, counting down.
TGTTCATGGCGGGGCGGAATGTAGCGGGGGGCGGGGAAGGGGGGCAAGGGGAAAATGCGGGGGAGGGGCGGCGGGAGGGGGCTGGGGGCGGGGCGGCGGGGGGGGCGGGGGCAGGCAGGGAGAACCCGTGCAGGGCGGGGGCTGGCGCGGGAGGCGGGGGCTTTCGAGAGAATCGATGGAATCGATTTTTTCGATGGAATCGATGGTTTCGGTTGGCCGAGCGGGGCGGGGGGCCGGGGGGCCGGGGGGCCGGGGGGGAAAAAAGCCCCGCCCCCCCCGGAGCCGGTCAGGCGGCGGGGGTGGCCCTGAAGTCGAAGCGGTCGGGGTGCTCGGGGTCGTAGTCCACCGTGACGCGGGAGCCGTCGGGGATTTCGCCGGCGATGACGCGGGTGGCCAGTTCGTCGAGGATCATCCGCTGGATGGCGCGCTTGAGGGGACGGGCGCCGAAGGCGGGGTCGTAGCCTTCGCCGGCCAGCGCCTCGGAGGCGGCGTCGGTCAGTTCGAGCGTGATGCCGCGGTCCTTGAGGAAGCCCTGCACGCGGGCGAGCTGGATGGCGACGATCTGGCGCAGCTGGTCGAGGCCCAGGCTCCGGAAGAGGATGGTCTCGTCGATTCGGTTGAGGAATTCGGGACGGAACCGGGTGCGGAGGAGGGCCGTGACGTCGGTCTCGAGTTTGCGCCAGGTGGCGGAGTCGCGCTTGAGGTCGGGGTGGGCGCGCAGGGCGTCCTGGATGAGGTCGCCGCCGAGGTTGGAGGTCATGATGAGCACCGTGTTCTTGAAGTTGGCGGTACGGCCCTTGTTGTCTGTCAGACGACCGTCGTCGAGCACCTGCAAGAGGATGTTGAAGACGTCGGGATGGGCTTTCTCGATTTCGTCGAAGAGGACGACGGAGTAGGGTTTGCGCCGGACGGCCTCGGTGAGCTGGCCGCCTTCGTCGTGGCCGACGTATCCGGGAGGCGCGCCGACAAGGCGGCTGACGGAGTGTTTTTCCATGTATTCGCTCATGTCGAGACGCACCATGGCCTGGTCGTCGTCGAAGAGGAAGTCGGCCAGCGCGCGGGTGAGTTCGGTCTTGCCCACGCCGGTCGGGCCCAGGAACAGGAAGGAGCCGATGGGGCGGTTCGGGTCCTGCAGGCCGGCGCGGGAGCGGCGTACGGCGCGGGCGACGGCGGCGACGGCTTCGTCCTGCCCGACGACGCGCTCGCGCAGGCGCTCTTCCATGCGGAGGAGTTTGGCTTTTTCGCCTTCGAGGAGGCGGCTGACGGGGATGTGCGTCCAGGCGCCGACGACTTCGGCGATGTTCTCGGGGGTCACTTCCTCGCGCAGGAGGCGCCGGGTGCCCTGCAGGTCGGCGAGGGCGGATTGGGCGGCGGCGATCTTCTTCTCGGCGGCGGGCAGGCGGTCGTACTTGATCTCGGAGGCGCGGGCGAGGTCGCCGCGGCGCTGGGCCTGTTCCTGCTCGGTGCGGAGGCGGTCGACGTCGGCGGTGGCGGTGCGGATGGCGCCGAGGAGGTCCTTTTCGCGCGACCATTGGGATTTGAGGGCGGAGGATTTTTCCTTGAGCTCGGCGAGTTCCTTCTCGAGCGCGGCGAGGCGGTCGGCGGAGGCGCGGTCGGTCTCCTTGCGGAGGGCTTCGCGCTCGATTTCGAGCTGCATGCGGCGGCGTTCGAGTTCGTCGATCTCGACGGGCATCGAGTCGATCTCCATGCGCAGGCGGCTGGCGGCTTCGTCGACGAGGTCGATGGCCTTGTCGGGCAGGAAGCGGTCGGAGATGTAGCGGTGGGAGAGGCGCGCGGCCTCGACGAGGGCCGAGTCCTGGATGCGCACGCCGTGGTGGGCTTCGTAGCGGGGCTTGAGGCCGCGGAGGATCGCGATGGTGTCCTCGACGGTCGGCTCGTCCACCAGCACCGTCTGGAAACGGCGGGCGAGGGCGGGGTCCTTCTCGACGTACTTGCGGTACTCGCCGAGGGTCGTCGCGCCCACGCAACGCAGTTCGCCGCGGGCGAGGGGCGGCTTGATCATGTTCGAGGCGTCCACGGCGCCCTCCGCGCCGCCGGCGCCGACGAGCGTGTGGAGCTCGTCGATGAAGACGATGATCTTCCCGTCGCTCTCGGTGACTTCCTTCAAAAACGCTTTGAAGCGGTCCTCGAACTCGCCGCGGTACTTCGCGCCGGCCAGCATCGCGCCGAGGTCGAGCGAGACGACGCGCATCCGCTTGAGCCCCTCCGGCACGTCGCCGGCCACGATCCGCTGCGCCAGGCCCTCCGCGATGGCCGTCTTGCCGACGCCCGGTTCGCCGATCAGCACCGGGTTGTTCTTCGTGCGGTGCGAGAGCACCTGGACCACGCGGCGGATCTCCGCGTCGCGGCCGATGACCGGGTCGAGCTTGCCGGCGCGGGCGTCGGCCGTGAGGTCGCGGCCGTACTTCTTGATGGCCTCGTACTTGTCCTCGGGGGCCTCGTCCGTCACGCGGCGGTTCCCGCGTATGGCCTGCAGCGACTGCAGGACGCTGTCCACCGTGACGCCCATGGCGGCGGCGACGCGGGCCGTCTCGCCGTCCTTCTCGCCGAGGGCGGCGAGGAAGAGGTGCTCCGTGCTGATGTACTCGTCCTTCATCCTCCCCGCGATCCCCGACGCCGCCTCCAGCACCGCCTGGAACGCGCGGTTGGGCGAGGGCTGCACGGCGCCGCCCTCCTGGCGCGCGTGGGTGTCCAGCTGCTTTTCGAGGGCGGCGGCGAAGAGGTCCGGCTTGACGCCCGTCTTCTCCAGCACCGACGGCACGACGCCGCCCTGCTGCCGCACCAGCGCCAGCGCGAGGTGCAGGGGGGTGAGTTCGCCGTTGCCGCGCGCGCCGGCGTCCTGGATGGCGGCCTGCAGCGCCTCGCGGGCCTTGGTGGTCAACCGGTCCAGCGGAATGTTCGCGTTCTTGTTGTTCATGTCAATCAAATCCTTTCCGGCCTTCGGCGGATTCTCCCGCTTGGCCTCCGCACAACATACGGCGGTTTCTCCGTACTGCAAGTCCCCGGCGCCCGGAAAAACCGCCCGCCGCCCCCCCGGCGCGGGCGAAGCCGGACACGCATCCTTGCGGTCCCCTGGAAAGCGCCACGCCCGGCCTTGCAATGCCCTATTCGCCGGGACCGCCGCCACCGCTTTTCCCATTTTCCCCGTATCCCTTCCGGGCCCCGCGCCGGAAATCGGCGAAACGCCGAAAACCTCCAAAAAAACGGCGGAAACCCGAACCCTGCGCTTGACGGAACGCACGGGGCGTGCCAACAGTAAAGGCATGGCGCGCCCCCACACCGGGGGGTGCCGGATTTGCGGAGAACGACATGAACTACGATGACGAAGAGTACGATCCCTATGCGGGTTTCGGCGGCGGCGGTTGTTCCGTCCACGGCGAGGACTACATGCGCGAATGCTCGGTCTGCGGCATGGAGTTCTGTGCGGCCTGTTTCCCCCACTCCAACGTCTGCGAGGAGTGCGCCGACCAGGGCCGCGACCTGGACGAGGACGAGGCCTTCGGCGACAACGACGCCGAAGAGCTGAAGATCGTCGCCGAGCTGGCCCCGGACGACCCGGAGCTGGACAAGGAGACGGAGGCGGCGCTGAATTCCTTCGGCGACCCCGACGACGAAACCGACGCCCCGCCGTCCGACGACATCCTGCAGGCCGCGGAAGAGAGCCAGGCCGCCGTCGCCCGCGAGGCCGCGAAGGCCAAGGCGAAGGCATCGGCCGCCGCCAAGCCCAAGGCGCCCGCCAAGCCCAAGGCCAAGCCCGCGGCGAAGGCCCCCGCGAAGCCCAGGAAACCCGCATCCAAGGCCCGCAAGTAGTCCCCGGCCCCGCACGGCGCGGGGCGGTGGCGGGAAGACGGCCGTGAAGGCGCACACCTACCATCTCTGGACCATCGGCTGCCAGATGAACGAGGCGGACGCCTGGCGCGCGGCCGCGATGCTCGAAGCCGCCGGATACCGTCCCGCCGGACACGCGCGCGACGCCGAGTTCCTGCTCCTGGGCACCTGCGTGGTGCGCCAGCAGGCCGAGGACAAGATCCTCTCGCGCCTCAAGTACGTCGAAGAACTCAAGCGGGCCGAGCCGTCGCGCACGGTCGCGCTGATGGGATGCTTCGTCGGGTTCCGCGCGGGGGCGGAGGACGGGCTGCGCGCGCGCTTCCCGTACGTGGACCTGTTCGTGCCGCCGTCCGCGACCGGCCAGCTCGCGTCGTGGCTCGCGGCGCGCGCTGGGGGCCCGGCGGAGAACGCCGGCGCCTGCGGCGGCGAACCCCCGCCCCTCCCGGACTCGCTGGCCGGCGGCCGCACGGTCCGCGCCCACCTCCCCGTCGTGCTGGGATGCTCCCACGCCTGCGCCTACTGCATCATCCCCTACCGCCGCGGCCCCGAACGGTCCCGTCCCGCCGCCGAGGTGCTGGCCGAGGCCCGCGCCCTGGCCGACCGCGGCGTGCGCGAACTCGTCCTGCTGGGACAGATCATCGACCGCTACGGGCTGGACCTCGGCCCCGGCGCGATGCTCCTGCCGGAGCTGCTGCGGAACGCCGCGGCCATCCCCGGCGTGCGGCGCGTGCGCTTCCTGACCAGCCACCCGAACTGGATCACCGACGACCTGCTCGAAGCCGTCGCGGACACCCCCGGCCTCATGCCGTATTTCGAGATCCCCGTCCAGGCCGGTTCCGACGCCGTCCTCGCCGCCATGCGCCGCGGCTACACCGCCGCCCGCTACGAAGAACTCGTCGCGCGCATCCGCGCCCGCATCCCCGGCGCCGGCATCTCCACCGACCTGATCGTCGGCTTCCCCGGCGAGACGGAGGCGCAGTTCGAGGAAAGCCTCGCCCTGATGCGGCGGGTCGATCCCGACATGATCCGCGTCGCCAAGTACTCCCCGCGCCCGCAGACCCTGTCCGCGCGCACGATGCCCGACGACGTGCCGCCGGAAGAGAAGGAGCGCCGCCGCGTCGCCATCGAGACGCAGCTGCGCGCCATGCTCGAAGCCAAGCACGCACCCCGGCTCGGCGGTACCGAGGAAATCCTCGTCGAACGCATCGAACCGGGCGGACGCCGCCACGGCCGCACCCCGGACTCCATCCCCGTCTTCGTCGACGGCTCCGACGCCCGCCCCGGCGATCTCATCCGCACGAAAACCGTCTGGGCCGGCCCCTTCAGCTTCATCGCCGTCCCCGCCTGACCCCGCCCCGCCCCGTTGGTGGGGCGAGCTCTCCGAGCGAGCCGCCCTCCCCGCCCGCCCCGTGGTGGGGCGAGCTCTCCGAGCGAGCCGCCCTCCCCGCCCGCGCCAGCGGGCGCACCGCAAACTCCTCTCTCGTCTCTCCTCTCTCGTCTCTCGTCTCTCCTCTCTCCTCCCTCCCCGTCCCGTCTCCCGTCTCCCCTGCCCCCCCCCGCGAAAAAGCGTGCCTTTTCCCCCGCCCTGCCGTATGCTTGCGGGAAACCATCGAAACCCATCCCCAAAGGAGAAGCCCATGAACGTTCCGTTGCTGGACCTGAAACCGCAGTACGAGACCCTCCGCGCCGAGATCGAGCCGGTGCTGCTGGAGATTTGCGCCTCGCAGGGCTTCATCCTGGGCCCCCGCGTCAAGGAATGCGAGGAAAAGCTCGCCGCCTACTGCCAGACCGCCCGCGCCGTCGGCGTCTCCTCCGGCTCCGACGCGCTGATCATCAGCCTGATGGCGGAAGGCATCGGCCCCGGCGACGAAGTGATCACGACGCCCTACACCTTCTTCGCGACCGTCGGCGCCATCGCCCGCGTCGGCGCGACGCCGGTCTTCGCCGACATCGACCCCGCGACCTACAACCTCGACCCCGCGCTCGTCGAAGCCCGCGTCACGCCGCGCACCAAGGCCATCATCCCCGTCCACCTCTACGGCCAGTGCGCCGACATGGACGCCATCTGCGCCATCGCCAAGCGCCACGGCCTCCTCGTCATCGAGGACGCCTGCCAGGCGATCGGCGCCGAATGGAAGGGCCGCCGCGCCGGCAGCCTGGGCGACTACGGTTGCTTCTCCTTCTTCCCCTCCAAGAACCTCGGCTGCTTCGGCGACGGCGGGCTCGTCACGACCAACGACGCCGCGAAGGCCGACCGCCTGGAAATCTTCCGCAACCACGGCATGGCCCCCCGCTACTACCACCACGCCGTCGGCGGCAACTTCCGCCTCGACGCCCTCCAGGCGGCGGTCGTCTCCATCAAGCTCCCGCACCTCGACTCCTGGTCCGCGGCGCGCCAATCCAACGCCGCCCGCTACGCCCGCCTCTTCGAGGCCTCCGGGCTGCTGGCCAGCGGCGACATCCGCCTGCCCGCGCCGCCCGCGCCCGGCAACCGGCACATCTACAACCAGTACATCGTCCGCGCCCGCCGCCGCGACGCCCTCGAAGCGTACCTCCACGGGCACGGCATCGGTTGCGCCATCTACTACCCCGTCCCGCTCCACCTCCAGGAATGCTTCGCCTCGCTGGGCCACAAGGAAGGCGACTTCCCCGAGAGCGAACTCGCGGCCAAGGAAACCCTCGCGCTGCCCATCTACCCCGAACTGACCGACGAGATGGCCGCGGCCGTCGTCGACACCATCGCCGCCTTCTACCGCGCCTGAGCGCGCGGCGCGGCGGGAGCCCGCCGATGACCACCTTCGAGTACAAAGGCTACGACACCGACGGGCGCCCCGCGCGCGGCCTCCTCGAAGCCGACGGCCCCAAGGACGCCCGCGCCCGCCTTGCGGCGCGCGGCATCCTCTCCGACTGGGTGCGCCCGGCGGCCGACCGCGCCGCCGCCGCCGGACGCCGCGCCGGACGCGCCCCCGCCTTCCCCGTCGCCGTCCGCACCATGCTCTACCGCGAACTCTCGGCCCTGCTCGACGCCGGCGTCGCCCTCGTCCCCGCCCTCGAAATCGTCCTCGAAGCCCCCGGCTCCGGCCCCTCCCGCATCATCCTCGCCGCCGTGCGCGACGCCGTGCGCGAAGGCCGCCCCCTGTCCGCCGCCCTTGCCGACGCCTCCCCGCGCGTCACCCCCTTCGAGCGCGCCATCGCCGAAGCCGGCGAACGCACCGGCGGCATGGGCCAGGCCCTCGACCGCCTCGCCGGTTTCCTCGAAGAACAGGAACGCCTCGCCGAAAAACTCCGCTCCGCCCTCGCCTACCCCTGCATCGTCGTCGGCCTCGCCCTCCTCCTCGGAACCGGCGTCCTCCTCTTCCTTCTGCCCGCCATGCAGCGCGTGCTCGCCGAGGCCGACCTGCCCATCCCCCTCGTCACCCGCATCCTTCTCGGCGGCGGGCGCATCGCGGGCATCCTCCTCGCCCTCCTCCTCGCCGGGGCCGTCGCCGCCGCCGCCGTCGCCCGCCGGCGCCGCCGCACCGATTCCGCCTTCCGCATCCGCCTCGACCGCCGCCTTTATGCCCTGCCCGCCGCGGGCCCCGCCTGGCGCGAACTCGCCAGCCTGCGCTTCGTCCGCACCTGGTCCCTCCTCCTTGCGCGTGGCGTCGGACTCGTCGACGCCCTGCCCCTGGCCGGACGCGCCTCCGGCAGTCCCTGGCTGGCCGACGCCGCCGACCGCGAAGCCGCGGCCCTGGCGCAGGGCAAGCCCCTGGTCGAAGCCGTCCGCGGCATCCGCGCCCTCGACCCGTCCCTCGCCTCGTGGGTCCGCGCCGGCGAGACCTCGGGCAACCTTCCCGGACTCCTCGACACTGCCGCCGGCCGCCTCCAGCGCTCCTGGGAGCGCCGCACCTCCCGCGGCATGATGCTCCTCGAAATCGCCCTGACCCTCGCCGTCGGCCTCTTCGTCGCCTTCATCGCCCTGGCCATCCTCCTCCCCGTCCTCCAGATGAACCAGGGCCTCGCCCCCGTCTGACCCCTCCCGGAAATTCGACCGCAATCGATTGCAGTCGATTGCAGTCGACGGCATTCGACAAGCCCCCGCCCCCCCGCTCAGGAGAGGCCGGCCTTGGCGAGGCGGTAGGTCATCATGCGGGGGGTGACGCCGAGTTCGCGGCCGGCGGCGCTGCGGTTGCCGTTGTGGCGGCGGAGGGCGGAGGAGAGGATTTGGCGTTCGTGGGCCGCCAGTTGGGCGGCCAGGGTCAGGGGGGCGCCCGGCGTGGCGGGGTCTTCGGCGGGGGCGGCGTCGCGGAGGGCCGGAGGGAGGTTGTAGGTGTGGATGCAGTCGTCCTGCGCGGTCAGGACGGCGCGTTCGATGCAGTTCTCCAGTTCGCGGACGTTGCCCGGCCAGGGGTGCGCGAGGAGGATGTCGGCGGCGGGCGGGGAGATGCGGTCCACGGTCTTTCCGTATTTGGCGGAGAGGCGGGCGAGGAAGTGCCGGGCCAGCAGGAGGACGTCGTCGCCGCGCGTGGACAGGGGCGGAAGGGCGATGGGGAAGATGTTGATGCGGTAATACAGGTCTTCGCGGAAGAGGCCGCGGGACATCATGTCTTCGAGGTTGCGGCTGGTGGCGGCCAGGATGCGGACGTCGCTGCGGCGCTCTTCGCTGGAGCCGACGCGCGAGAAGGTGCGGTCCTGCAGGAAGCGGAGGAGTTTGACCTGGAGCGGAAGCGGCAGGTCTCCGATTTCGTCGAGGAAGAGGGTCCCGCCGTCGGCGGCTTCGGCGCGGCCGATGCGGCGGTCGCGGGCGTCGGTGAAGGCACCGCGCTCGTGGCCGAAGAGTTCGCTCTCGACGAGGGCCTCGGGCAAGGCGGCGCAGTTGAGGACGACGAAGGGTTTGTCCTGTCGCGGGGAGAGGGACTGGATGGCGCGGGCGACGAGTTCCTTGCCGGTGCCGCTCGGTCCGCGGACCAAGACGGTGGCGTCGGAGGGGGCGACGAGGCGGATCTGTTCGTAGACCTGCTTCATGGCGGGGCAGTTGCCGACGAGGTTGCCGGGGTTGTCCCCGAGGAGGGCGCGCAGGCGGCGGTTTTCGCCTTCGAGGGCGTCGCGTTCGGCGCGCTGCCGGCGGCAGGCGGCGGCGGCTTCGGCGGCGGCGTTGGCGACGATTTCGAGGAGGGCGACGTCGCCGGCCAGGGGGCGGGCGCCGGGCCGGATGTCGCGGTCGGCGGACAGGGTGCCGACGACCTGCCCGTGGTGGACGAGGGGGACGCAGACGAAGGAGACGGCGTCGGTGTTCCGCCGCGTGCGGGTGCGGTTGAGGAAGCGGGGGTCGCGCCGGACGTCGGGGACGACGACGGTGCGGCCGGTCTTGGCGACGAGCCCGGTGATGCCTTCGCCGATCCGGTAGCGGCCCAGGGCGCGCTCTTCGGCGTTGAGGATGCGCGCGGAGGCGACGATGTGCAGTTCGTCGCCTTCGAGGAGGGTGACGGTGCCGCGGAGCATGCCGAGGCGCTTTTCGAGGATGTCGATGACGTCTTCGAGGAGTTTGGCGACGTCCCGCCCGCGGGCGACGGCGGTGGTCACTTCGCGCAGGAGGGCGATTTCGGGGGATTCGGTTGGGGTGGGCCGTGTCATGGGGCGGGAGTGTAGCGCGGGGAGGGGGCGGGGGGCAAGGGGATTTTTCGTTTTTTGAAATGTGGTTTCAAAAAATGGTTGTGGTTTGGGGCTTGGTTTTCGTTTTTTGAAAAACCGCCGCCCCGCGCGCGGGGCGGCGCGGGAGTCGATTGCAATCGATTGCTCTCGACTGCAATCGATTGCAGTCGAACAGCTTGCGCCTCCACCGTTCTCCCGGCCGCACAACGCCCCGCGCGACTTGGCACGGCTCCTGCTTGGAGAACACCAAAACCACCGCGTCCCGCCCCGGGGCGCACAACCCAAGGACACGACCATGAGCAACTGCAACCGCAACCACGCCATACACGCCATCGCCGCGAGAGTGCCCGCGGCGCCCTCCCCCGCCGCACCGGCGTCCCCCGACGGCTACGGGGCGGATGTCTTCAACGAGGCGGCGATGCGCGAGTACCTGCCGAAGGACGTCGCGGAGAAGCTGCTCGCGACGGTCAACGCCGGCGCGCCCCTCGATCCCTCCATCGCGGGCGCGGTCGCCCACGGCATGAAGGAGTGGGCCATCGACCGCGGCGCCACCCACTACACGCACTGGTTCATGCCGCTGACCGGCGGCACGGCGGAGAAGCACGACTCGTTCCTGGACCCGGCGCCGGCCGGCGGGGCGGTCTTCCAGTTCTCCGGCAAGAACCTGGTGATGGGGGAGCCGGACGCGTCGTCGTTCCCGTCGGGCGGCATCCGCAGCACGTTCGAGGCGCGCGGCTACACGGCGTGGGACCCGACGAGCCCGGCGTTCATCAAGCGCCACGCGAACGGGGCGACGCTGTGCATCCCGACGGCGTTCTGCTCGTACACGGGCGAGGCGCTCGACCGCAAGACGCCGCTGCTGCGCTCCATCCAGGCGCTGAAGAAGGCGACGGTGCGCCTGATGGGGCTGTTCGGCCTGCCGGAGGCGACGGTGAAGGTGACGCTCGGCCCGGAGCAGGAGTATTTCCTGATCGACCGCCAGTTCTACCTCCAGCGCCCCGACCTGCTCCAGACCGGCCGCACGCTCTTCGGCGCGCCCCCGCCGAAGCACCAGCAGCTGGAGGACCACTACTTCGGCGCCATCCGCCCGCGCGTGCTCAAGTTCATGCAGGAGGTGGAGGACGAGCTCTGGAGCCTGGGCATCCCGGCCAAGACGCGCCACAACGAGGTCGCCCCCGCGCAGTTCGAGCTCGCGCCGGTGTTCGAGGAGCTGAACCTGGCGGTGGACCACAACATGCTGGTGATGGAAGTGCTCCGCCAGGCGGCGGCGCGCAACGGCCTGGTGTGCCTGCTGCACGAAAAGCCGTTCGCGGGCGTCAACGGCAGCGGCAAGCACAACAACTGGTCGATCATGTACGGCGGCCGCAACCTGCTCGACCCGGGCCGCGACCCGGCGCAGAACGCGATCTTCCTGACGGTCCTCTGCGCGATCGTGCGCGCGGTGGACAAGCACGCCGACCTGCTGCGCACGACGACCTGCGGCGCCGGCAACGACCACCGTCTGGGCGCGAACGAAGCCCCGCCGGCCGTCATCTCGATCTTCCTCGGCGACCAGCTCGCGGACGTCCTCGGGCGGCTGGTGAGCGGCGACGCGGGCGCGGCGGCGGCCCCCGGCACCCTGCGCGTGGGCGTCGACACGCTCCCGGCGCTGCCGCGCGACGCGACGGACCGCAACCGCACGTCCCCCTTCGCCTTCACGGGCAACAAGTTCGAGTTCCGGGCCCCCGGCTCCTCGCAGTGCTGCGCGGCGGCGAACATGTTCCTGAACACGATCGTGGCGGACAGCTTCGACGCCATCTCGGACAAGCTCGAAGGCGTCCCCGCGGACCGCTTCAACGCCGCCCTCCAGGACATCCTGCGGGGTATCCTGCGCGACCACTCCCGGGTCATCTTCAACGGCAACGGCTACTCCCCCGAATGGGCCGAGGAAGCCGCCCGCCGCGGCCTCCCCAACCTCGTCGCGACCCCCGACGCCCTGGCGCCGCTGCTCTCGGAGGCCAACCAGGCGCTGGTCGAGAAGTACGGCGTCTTCTCCGCCGCCGAGATGGCGTCCCGCCACGAGATCGCCCTCGAAGAGTACGGCAAGAAGATCGCCATCGAAGGCGGCATCTCGCTCGAAATCGCCAAGAGCATGATCCTCCCCGTCGCCTCCGAAGCCTACTCCGACGCCGCGCAGGCCCTTGCCCGCGCCGCCGCCGCCGCCCTCGATTCCGGCGCCACCGCCCTGCGCGCCCGCGCCGACGCCCTCGGCCGCGGCCTCGACGCCCTCAGCGCCGGTTGCGCCGACCTCGAAGCCGCGCTCGCCGCGGGCGCCCCCTCCGGCATCCTCGCCGCGATGGCCTCCGTACGCACCGCCGTCGACGCCCTCGAACACGAAGTCGACGACTCCCGCTGGCCCCTCCCCAAGTACCGCGAGATGCTCTTCGTGTACTGAGCGCGCGTCCCGCGCGCCCCACAGCCCGATTGCAATCGACTGCATTCGAGTGCATTCGATTGCAATCGGCATTTCCCCCGGAAACCCCAACCCCCGGAAACCCGGAAACCCTCCCCCGAAAAAATGAAACTCATCATCGCCTACATCCAGCCCGACCGCCTCAACGCCGTCAAGCAGGCGCTGTTCGCGCGCGAAATCTACAAGATGTCCGTGACCAACGCCCTCGGCTGCGGCCAGCAGGGCGGCTACCTCCACATGTACCGCGGCGCCACCGAAGAAGTGACCCTGCACAAGAAGATGCGCCTGGCGATCGCCGTCAACGACACCTTCGTCGAACCCACCATCCAGGCCATCGTCGAAGGCGCCCGCACCGGCGACATCGGCGACGGCAAGATCTTCGTCCTCCCCATGGACGAATGCGTCCGCATCCGCACCGGCGAACGCGGCCCCTCCGCCATCGGCTAGCCCCTCCCGCCCTGTCCCCGTCCCGCCGGGCGGCCCCCGTGCCGCCCGCCCCCCCAAGCCCTTCATCCCTTCCACCCCTCCACCCCTTCAACCCTTCAACCCTTCAACCTTTCAACCCTTCAACCTTTCAACTTTTCAACCTTTCAACCTTTCAACCATGAACCCCACCCTCGTCCAACACAACCTCGACGTCGTCTGGACCCTCCTCGCCGCGATCCTCGTCTTCATGATGCAGGCGGGCTTCGCGCTGGTGGAGACCGGCTTCACCCGCGCCAAGAACGCGGCGAACATCATGATGAAGAACCTCATGGACTTCGCCGCCGGCTCCCTGGCCTTCTACCTCCTCGGCGCCGCCCTCATGTTCGGCGCGAGCGCCGCGTCCGGATGGTTCGGCTGGGGCGGCTTGGGCATGCCGCAGCTCTCCGCCTCCGCCGACACATGGGACTGGACCTTCCTCTTCTTCCAGACCATGTTCGCCGCGACGGCCGCGACCATCGTCTCCGGCGCCGTCGCCGAGCGCATCGAATTCAAGGCGTACCTCATCTACTCCGTCCTCGTCAGCGCCCTCGTCTACCCCGTGAGCGGCCACTGGATGTGGGGCTCCCTGGCGGGCGAAGCCTCGCAGGGCTGGCTCGAAGCCCTGGGCTTCCACGACTTCGCCGGGTCCACCGTCGTCCACTCCGTCGGCGGCTGGATTGCCCTCGCGGGCGCGATCGCCCTCGGCCCGCGCCTCGGCAAATACCGTCCCGACGGCAAGGCCAACCCCATCCCGGGCCACAGCCTCGTGCTGGGGACCCTGGGCGTCTTCCTCCTCTGGATCGGGTGGTTCGGCTTCAACCCCGGCAGCTACACCGCGGGCACCGCCTCCATCGGCCGCGTCGCCATGACCACGAACCTCGCCGCCTGCGCGGGCACCTGCGCGGCCCTCGTCACCGCATGGATCATCATGGGCAAGCCCGACCTGACGATGGCGCTCAACGGCAGCCTGGCGGGCCTCGTCGCCATCACCGCACCCTGCGACCTCGTGACCGCGAACGCTGCCATCGCGATCGGCCTTGTCGCGGGCGTGCTGGTGGTGCTCTCCGTGTTCGCCTTCGACCGGCTGCACATCGACGACCCGGTGGGCGCCGTCTCCGTCCACTGCGTCAACGGCGTATGGGGCACCCTGGCCGTGGGCCTCTTCGCCGCCCCCGCCGCCGCCGGCTACGGCAACGACCTCGCGGGCCTCTTCTATGGCGGTGGCCTCCGCCTCCTCGGCGTGCAGGCCCTGGGCGCGGGCGCGACGGCGCTCTGGGCGTTCAGCATGGGCGCGGTCATCTTCGCGGCCCTCAAGCGCCTGCACATCCTGCGCGTACCGGCGACCACCGAACTCAAAGGCCTCGACCTCGTCGAACACGGCCAGGACGCCTACGCCTCCTTCCAGTTCTTCTCCAACACCTGATGCCCGAAACCCCGCGAAAACCCCAATGTTTTCCGTAATCTCACAACCCCCGCCCGCCCTCCGCGGCGAAGCCGCGCCCCCCTCCGAGAGGGGGGTGGCGCTTCAGCGCCGGGGGGAGTACTGCGCCCTGCCATCGCCCCCAACCGCCCCCCTCCCGCCCTCCTCCCGCCCGCTTTTCCCCTTGAGCCCCCCCTCCTCCTTCTGTAAATTCACGCCTCATGGACACCCCACCCGCAACCCCTTCCCGGCGCAGGATTGTGCAGGACTATCTGGTGCCCCTGGCCGTATGGTTGGCGCTGGGGGTCGTGGTCGTGGTGGTGATGGAGGCCAGCGTGGGGTTGTACTTGCCGGGAGCGATGTGGCCGGATGGTCCGCTGGGGTTCCTGTGGGAGTACGTCGGCGTGGCCTTGGCGCCCGTCTTCCCATTCCTGTACGGTCCGCCGGCAAGCGATTGGTGGTGCCAGCGCGCGACGTGGGGGGTACTGGATGCGGTGTCGCTGGTCCTGTTCGTCTGGATCCTGTTCTCCTGCAGCCCCCGCAAAACCCTCTGGCTCGCCCTCCACGGCATCATCTGGTGGACCCTCGCTGCCTTCTTCTTCTGCTGCTACATCGTCGCCTCGTGCTGAACGCCGCCCCCCTCCCGCCCCCCGCCTTTGCGCCCTTTGCGTCCCCCCCTTTGCGTTCTTTGCGTTTTCCCCTTGCGCTTCCCTTGCTCTCCCCTTGCGCGGAAACTTTTTTCCAATCATTGGAAAACGCCCGGAAAATTTTTCCAATCATTGGAAAAACCGCCCCGATTTTTCCAACCATTGGAAACATTTTTTCCAATCATTGGAAAAAATGCCATAAATTTTCCAACCATTGGAAAAAAATTTTCCAATCATTGGAAAACGTTTTGCGCGCCCGCTCCGGCGCCTCACGCTTCGAGCAGCCACTCGTGCGCGGGCAGGATGCGGATGGTGCGGCCGCCGGGCGCGGCGTAGTCGGTCTGGGCAAGCGTCACAATCGCGCCTTCGCGCAGGTCCAGCGCCTGCATCGCGGCCAGCAGGCCCCGGAGTTCGCGGTCGCGGTTCTCCGGCGTGAGTTCGGCGCAGACCTGCAGCGCGGCGAGGGCGCCGTCGGGGGCCTCCCACACGAAGTCGCATTCGGCGTCGCGCGTGGCCCAGTAGTGGAGGCGCGCGGCGTGGGTGCGGAGCCGGGCGTGCACGGCGTTTTCGAGCAGGTGGCCGGTGTTCGCCGAGCGCGTGGGGGAGGCGGCGCGCGCGAGGGCGGTGTCGGGGGCGTAGATTTTCTTGGGGGCCAGGGAGCGCGCCTTGGCGGAGTCGGAGAAGATTTCCAGGCGCCGGACGAGGTACGTCTTTTCGAGCCAGTCGAACCACTCCAGCACCGTCGAGGGCGCCCGCACCCCCAGCGCCGCCGTCAGCCGGCTCGGCGCGACCGCGGAGCCGACGTTGGAAAGCAGGAAGGCCGCCAGCGTTTCGAGGGGTTTGGCGTCGCGTACCGCATGGCGCACCGCGACGTCGCGGTGGACCACGTCGAGCACCAGCTGGCGCAGGACGTCGGGTTCGCCCGTCGCCAGGTGCGCGGGGAAGCCGCCCCGCCGGAGGTAGTCGCGCACGCTGCCCGGCGAGGGCGCCGCGCGGGTCCAGCGGAGGAATTCGGCGTAGGAGAAGGGCGCCAGCTCGCGGTCCAGGTGCCGCCCCGTCAGGTGCGTGCCCAGTTCCGTGCTCAGCATCGTGGCGTTGGAGCCGGTGACGAGGACCCGGAACCCCTGGTCGAGCTTCTGCTTGACGTAGCGCTCCCAGCCGGGCACGAGCTGGATTTCGTCGAACACCAGGTTCGCGGGCCTTTCGACGGCGACCAGGCGGTCCAGCACGGCGAAGTCGGCCGTGGTGAAGGCCGCCATGCGCAGGTCGTCGAACAGCAGCGAGAGGGTGGGCGTCGGTTCCCGTTCGGCCCACTGGTGCAGGAGGGTGCTCTTGCCGCAGCGCCGTATCCCGGTGGCGACGAGCGCGAAACCTTCCACGGGCCGCAGCGTCGCGAGCGCGTCGCGGGGCATGGTCTTGCGGCGGGACATCTCGTCCCGCTGGGCGGCGGCGATGGCGCGGAGTTCCGATTCGAGCATGGCGGGTTCCTTTGCAGAGGGTTCGGGGAGGAAGATGCCACTATTTTGCCGGGAGCGCAATATTTATTTCGGTTGGAGCGAAACATGCTCCGCCCCGTCCCGCCCCCGCCCGCCCGCCGTCCGCGTGTCCCTGTCCTGCCGGGCGGCCGCCGTGCCGCCCGCCGCCGCCGCCCCCGTCGCCCGCCGCGCGGATTTTTTGCTTTCCATCCGCTGTTTCTCCGTGTAGAAACATCCGCCCCCCGCACCCCATGAGCCCCCCATGAACCGAATCCACGACCTCTACCGCCCCCTCCCCGAGCGCATCCGCGACTTCGCCGAAGTCGAGCGCCCCCTCACCGACGCCGAACTCGCCGACCAGACCGCCCGCTGCCTCGACTGCGGACAGCCCTTCTGCCACGCCTACGGCTGCCCCCTCGGCAACCTCGTGCCCGACCAGAACCGCGCCGTCGCGCGCGGCGACTGGCGTACCGCCTGGGACCTGCTCAGCGCCAACAGCGACTTCCCCGAATTCACCTCCCGCGTATGCCCGGCCCTCTGCGAAGGCTCCTGCGTGCACCAGCTCGACGCCGAATCCGTCATGATCCGCCAGAGCGAAAAACGCATCACCGACCACGCCTTCGCCGCCGGATGGGTCCTCCCCCGCCCCCCCGCCACCGAGAACGGCCGCAGCGCCGCCATCGTCGGCGCCGGACCCGCCGGCCTATCCGCCGCCGCCACCCTCCGCCGCCGCGGATGGGACGTCACCGTCTACGAGCGCCGCGCCGCCGTCGGCGGACTCCTCCGCTACGGCATTCCCGCCTTCAAGCTCGCCAAGAACCTCATCGACCGCCGCCGCCTGCTGCTCGAAGCCGAAGGCATCCGCTTCGTCACCAGCCTCGAAGTCGGCCGCGACCTCTCCGCCGGCTGGCTCCTGCGCCGCCACGACGCCGTCGTCCTGGCCATCGGCACCCCCGCCGCGCGCGACCTCCCCATCCCCGGCCGCACCCTCCCCGGCGTACACCTCGCCCTCGACCTCCTCGAAGGCCAGAACCGCCACCTCGCCGGCGAACTCCCCGCCCCGCCCGTCGACGCCGCCGGCAAGCGCGTACTCGTCATCGGCGGCGGCGACACCGGTTCCGACTGCGTCGGCACCGCCCACCGCCTCGGCGCCGCCGAAGTCACCCAGATCGAGATCATGCCCAAGCCCCCCTCAGAACGCTCCCCCTCCACCCCCTGGCCCCTATGGCCCCAGATGCTCCGCACCTCCTCCAGCCACCTCGAAGGCTGCACCCGCCGCTGGTCCCTCAACACCCTCCGCTTCCTCGGCACCGACACCCTGACCGGCGTCGAAGTCGAAACCGTCGACTGGACCCTCACCCCCGACGGCCGCCCATCCAAGTTCATCCCCGTCCCCGGCACCCGCGAAACCATCCCCTGCGACCTCTGCTTCCTCGCCCTCGGCTTCACCGGCGTCCCCGCCGACACTCCCCTCCTCGCCCAACTCGGCCTGACACCCACCCCCCGCGGCACCCTCCCCTCCGACCCCGCCCGCCGCATCCACTGCGTCGGCGACTGCGCCACCGGCGCCTCCCTCGTCGTCCGCGCCCTCGCCTCCGGCAAAGCCCTCCCCCTCTGACCGGGCCCTCAGCGGTACACCTCGTCATGCCCCCCGACATCCAGCAACACGATCTCCCGCTCCCGCCGCACGACCCTCAGCACGATCCGGTCCGAGTAGCTCAGCCGCACCGCCTGCTTCCCCTCCAGCGCACCGTGCAGCGGATGCAGCCGCAGCGACGGATCGTCGGGATTCCGCTCCAGCGTGTGCAACACCTCCGACAGCACCGCCCGCATCCACGGACGCGCCTTCAGCCACTTCTTGGCCGTCCGCTGGAACGTCTCCGTCCAAACGAGCCGGTAGAGCTTCTCCACGGCTCACACCCCGTCCAGGGCGGCCATCAACTCGTCCGCCGACCCCTCCACGACGCGCCCCGCCCGCAAATCCTCCTCCGACGCCTCCACCCGAGCCACCGTCGCCGCCTCCTCCAGCGCTTCGTACGCCTCGCACGTCAGCACCACGTACGCCGGACGGTTCTTCCGGATCACGTATACCGGCCCCTCCGCCAGCGCCCCATCCAGCGCAGTCAAACCCTTCCTCTTGATTTCCGAAGCCGCCGCCGTCACCATGTCCAGTCTCCTTGTTTCTGTTTCGGTCCCGTTTATAGTCCGAAATCCAGTCCCGTTTCAAGTCCATTCCTCCCCTTCCCCCACCCGCTTCCCCTTCCACCCCCCACCCACCCCCTTGCCAATGTCCAGCTTTCGGAAACCCCGAAGGACCCTTTTGTTGAAACCTTTGTCCCATTGACATCCTTGTTTCCAAAAAAATCCCTCCTCCAAGCCTTGTCAAAATTGTCTTTCCAGTTGTCAGAATTGTCGTGAAAAATTCCAGGAGCCACCCATGACCCACCCCCTCGCCCCCCTCCCGCCCCCCACCGGCCTCTACGACCCCGCCAACGAACACGACGCCTGCGGCGTCGGCCTCGTCGCGCGCCTCGACGGCGTCCCCACCCACGACATCGTCACCTCGGGCCTGACCGTCCTCAAGCGCCTCATGCACCGCGGCGCCACCGGCAACGACCCCGACACCGGCGATGGCGCCGGCCTGCTCCTCCGCATCCCCGACGCCTTCTTCCGCGCCCTCCTCCCCACCCTCCCCCCCGCCGGCCACTACGCCGTCGCCATGCTTTTCGGCGGCGAAGGCGCCGAACCCGCCCTCGAAGCCGCCGCCGCCGCCGAACACTTCCGCATCCTCGCCTGGCGCGACGTCCCCACCGACCCCACCGCCATCGGCCCCGTCGCCCGCTCCTCCCTCCCCCGCATCCGCCAACTCTTCCTCGCCCCTGAGCCCCCCGCTTCCCCCCCCGCCCCCGCCGCTCCTGATGGCCGGCCGTCGGCCGGCCAAGCCTTCTCCCCCTCCCTCGAGCGCCGCCTCCTCATCCTCCGCCGCGTCCTCGAGCGCGCGGCCCCGACCGCCTACATCTGCTCCTGCTCCGCGCGCACCATCGTCTACAAAGGCCTCCTCCTGGCGACCCAGATCGACCGCTTCTACCCCGACCTCGCCGACCCCGCCTTCGCCAGCCCCTTCGCCATCGTCCACCAGCGCTACTCCACCAACACCTTCCCCTCCTGGACCCTGGCGCACCCCTTCCGCGCCCTGGCGCACAACGGCGAAATCAACGCCCTGCGCGGCAACCTGGCCGCCCTGGCCGCGCGCGAACCCTCCCTCGCGTCCCCCCTGTTCGGCGACGACATCCAAAAACTCCTCCCCGTCGTCCAACCCGGACAATCCGACTCCGCGTCCCTCGACAACATCTACGAACTCCTCGTCGCCGCCGGCCGCGACGCCCCCCACGCCATGCTCATGCTCATCCCGCAGGCATGGGGCGCCAAATACCACATGCCGCACGACGTCCGGGCCTTCTGCGAATACCACTCCGCCCTCATGGAACCCTGGGACGGCCCGGCGGCGGTCGCCTTCACCGACGGCCTCTCCCTGGGGGCCGCCCTCGACCGCAACGGACTGCGCCCCGCCCGCTGGACCCTGACCCGCGACGGCCTCTTCGTCCTCGCCTCCGAAGCCGGCGTCCTCGACATCCCCCCTTCCGCCGTCGCCCGCCACGGACGCCTCGCCCCCGGCTCCATCCTCTGGCTCGACCTCGCCGCCCACCGCCTCCGCGAAGACGCCGAACTCAAAGCCTACTACGCCCGCCGCCGTCCCTACCGCCGCTGGATCGCCCAGAACCACATCCCCGTCACCGGCCTCTTCACCGAAGTCGTCCCCTCCCCCGTCCCTCCCGACCTCCCCGCCCTCCAGCGCACCTTCGGCTGGACCCTCGAAGACACCGAAACCATCCTCCGCCCCATGGCCGACACCGCCCTCGAGCCCGTCGGCGCCATGGGCAACGACGCCGCCCTCGCCTGCCTCGACCCCGCACCCCGCACCCTCTTCGACCACTTCCACCAACTCTTCGCCCAAGTCACCAATCCCCCCATCGACCCCATCCGCGAAGAACTCGTCATGTCCATCATGACCTACATCGGCAACCTGCCCAACATCCTTGCCGAGACCCCCGCCCACGCCCGCCTCATCAAACTCACCCGCCCCGTCCTGACCGACGACGAACTCCGCCGCCTCCGCTCCGTCCCCGAGTACCCCGCCGCCACCCTTTCCCTCCACTTCGACGGCCCCCTCCGCCCCGCCCTCGACGCCCTGTCCACGGCCGCCCTCGCCTCCGTCCGCGCCGGCAACAAAATCCTCATCCTCTCCGACCGCCCCGCCCCCGACGCCCCCCCCCGACGCCTCCCCTCCCTCCTCGCCGTCGCGGCCGTCCACAAGACCCTTTCCGACGCCGGACTCCGCCCCTCCGTCGGCCTCATCGTCGACTCCGGCGAAATCCGCGAAGTCCACCACCTCTCCGTCCTCCTCGGCTTCGGCGCCACCGCCGCCTGCCCCTGGCTCGCCCTCTCCACCGTCACCGCCCTCTCCCCCGACGCCCCCCACCGCGCCGCCGCCAACTACGTCACCGCCCTCTGCCGCGGCCTCATGAAAACCATGTCCAAGATGGGCATCTCCACCCTCCGCTCCTACCGCAACGCCCGCATCTACCAAGCCATCGGCCTCGGCCCGACCCTCCTCCGCGACTACTTCGGCTCCATTCCCTCCCCCGTCTCCGGCCTCGAACTCCCCGACCTCGACCGCCACCTCCTCCCCCACGGCCCCACCGCTCCCAGTCGCAGTCCTGCCGCGGGCGCGCCGTCGCCCGCCGGGGGCTCGGGGGCGCAGCCCCCGTTCCTTGCTTCCCCCTCCCTTGCCCCCTCCGGGAGTGCGGGGGCCCCGCCCCCGCCCGCCCACTCTTCACTTTTCACTTTTCACTCTTCACTCCCCCCCGGCGGCCTCTACCACCTCCGCCTCCACACCACCCCCCACCTCTGGACCCCCCAACGCCTCGCCGACCTCCGCCTCGCCGTCCGCACCAACAACTACGCCCTCTTCCAAAAATTCACCGCCTCCATCGACAACGCCCCCCCCATCACCCTCCGCTCCCTCCTCACCCTCCGCCCCGCCCCCTCCACTCCTGAGGGCGGGCTGTCAGCCCACCCCGGGGGCTCGGGGGCCCAGCCCCCGTCCCTTGCAACTCCCCCCGCCCCCCT
>JAFXQI010000071.1 GCA_017527155.1 Kiritimatiellia bacterium | reverse complement strand
GGTGCCGGGGGGGGGCTTGCCTTCGCGGATGGTGATGGTTTCTTCGGCGCGCTGGCGTTCTTCTTCTTCGAGGAACATGGCGCGGATGTCGGCGGCGACTTCCGGGGGCTCGTCGGGCGGCGGCGGGAGGTCGGCGAGTGGGTCGGTCGGGGGGAGGGGAGGCTGCTCGGGGGTCATGTCGGGCTCGCTGGGGGTTGGAGGTTCGGGGTCGGCGGGAGGTGGAGGGGGAGGAGGCGGGTCGAGGACGAGACGGGGAAGCGGCGTCTCGGCAGGGGCCGGCTCGGTCTCCGTCAGGAAGAGGTCGAGCTGGCCGGTGCCGGGGTCTCTGGGTCGTCTCGCCATGGGAGGGGGTTTTGCTCAGCCGACGACGAGGTTGACCATGCGGCGGGGGATGACGACGCGTTTGCGGATGGTTTTGCCGTCAAGGTAGGGTTTGACGGCGTCGCAGGCTTCGGCCGCAGATGCCACGGCGTCCTGGTCGGCGTCGGCCGGGACGCGGATGCGGCCGCGGACTTTGCCGTTGACTTGGACGGGCAGCTCGATTTCGGCTTCGGTCAGGTGGGTTTCGTCCCACGTGGGCCAGGGGGCGTAGGCGAGGGTGTCATTGTGGCCGAGCTTCTGCCAGAGTTCTTCGGCGATGTGCGGGGCGAAGGGGGAGAGGAGGAGGATGAAGTCGGAAAGGACGCTGGCCGGAATGGTCTCCCAGGACTGGGCTTCGTTGACGAGGATCATCATGGCGGAGATGGCGGTGTTGTATTCCATCTTTTCGATGCCGGTGGTGACTTTCTTGATGCAGGCGTGCAGGGCGCGGGATTGGGCGGGCGTGGGCGCGGCCGTGGCGGAGAGGCGGGGATTGGGTTCGCCGGTTTCGCCGTCGAGGACGAGGCGGTAGACGCGGTTCAGGAAGCGGTGGACGCCTTCGACGCCTTTGGTGCTCCAGGGTTTGACCTGGGTCAAGGGGCCCATGAACATTTCGTAGAGGCGGAGGGAGTCGGCGCCGTAGGCTTTGACGACGTCGTCGGGGTTGATGACGTTGCCGCGGCTCTTGGACATTTTGTCGGCTTTGGCGCGGACGGCGATGGCGGGGTCGCCCTTCCAGACGAAGCGGTCGCCTTGTTTGACGACGTCGGTCTCGGGGAGTTTTTCGGCGGTGCGGTCGGCGCAGGTTTCCCAGGCGGGGGTGCCGTAGGAGAGGGGTTGTCCTTCGGGGTCGCGGAAGAGGGTGTATTCCATTTCGCCGAGGATCATGCCCTGGTTGACGAGGCGCTGGAAGGGCTCGGGGGTGCTGACGGCGCCGATGTCGTAGAGGACTTTGTGCCAGAAGCGGGCGTAGAGGAGGTGGAGGACGGCGTGTTCGGCGCCGCCGACATACAAATCGACGGGCATCCAGGCTTTTTCGAGGGCGGGGTCGACGAAGACGGTGTCGTTGGCGGGGTCGATGTAGCGGAGGTAGTACCAGCAGGAGCCGGCCCACTGGGGCATGGTGTTGGTTTCGCGCTGGGCGGGGGCGCCGCAGACGGGGCAGGTGGTCTTGACCCATTCTTCGGCGCGGGCGAGCGGGGGGCGTCCGTCGTGGGTGGGGCGGTAGTCTTCCATGGCGGGCAGGCGGACGGGGAGCTGGTCCTCGGGGACGGGCACGACGCCGCAATGGGGGCAGTGGACGAGGGGGAAGGGTTCGCCCCAGTAGCGCTGGCGGCTGAAGAGCCAGTCGCGGAGTTTGTAGTTCACTTTCTTGGTGCCCTGGCCGCGGGCGGCGAGCCAGTCGGTGATGCGGGCCTTGGCGGCGTCGACGCCGAGGCCGTCGAGGGAGATTTCGCCGTTGGAGGAGTTGACGAGGGGTCCGTCGCCGGTCCAGGCTTCCTTCTGCGGGTCGCCGCCGGAGACGACTTCGATGATGGGGATGCCGTATTTCTTGGCGAAGTCCCAGTCGCGGGTGTCGTGCGCGGGGACGGCCATGATGGCGCCGGTGCCGTAGCCCCAGAGGACGTAGTCGGCCACCCAGACGGGGATCTGCTTGCCGTTGACGGGGTTGGTGGCGGTGGCGCCGGTGAAGACGCCGGTCTTTTCCTTGGCGAGTTCGGTGCGCTCGAGGTCGCTCTTGCGGGCGGCGGCGGCGCGGTAGGCTTCGACGGCGGCGCGCTGGCCGGGGGTGACGAGTTTGTCGACGAGGGGGTGCTCGGGCGCGAGGACCATGTAGGTGGCGCCGAAGAGGGTGTCGGGACGGGTCGTGAAGACGCGGATCTTGCCGGCCGGGGAGTCGAAGTCGACTTCGGCGCCTTCGCTGCGGCCGATCCAGTTGCGCTGCATTTCCTTGATGCTGTCGGGCCAGTCGAGGGTGTCGAGGTCGCGCAGGAGGCGCTCGGCGTATTCGGTGATCTTCAGCACCCACTGGCGCATGGGCTTGCGGACGACGGGATAGCCGCCGCGCTCGCTCTTGCCGTCGATGACTTCTTCGTTCGCCAGCACGGTGCCCAGCTCGGGGCACCAGTTGACGGGCATTTCGCTTTCGTAGGCGAGGCCGCGCTTGAAGAGCTGGAGGAAGATCCACTGGGTCCAGCGGACGTAGGGTTCGTCGGTGGTCGCGACTTCGCGGTCCCAGTCGTAGGAGAAGCCGAGCATCTTGAGCTGGGCGCGGAAGCGGCCGATGTTCTTGTCGGTGGTGACGCGCGGATGGGTGCCCGTCTGGATCGCGAACTGCTCCGCCGGCAGCCCGAAGGCGTCCCAGCCCATGGGATGCAGGACGCGGAAGCCGCGCATGCGCTTGTAGCGGGCCTGGATGTCGGTCGCGGTGTAGCCCTCGGGATGGCCGACGTGGAGGCCGGCGCCGCTGGGGTAGGGGAACATGTCCAGGACGTAGAACTTGGGCTTGGCGGGGTCGGCGGCGGGATCGGTGCGGAACGTCTTGTGCTCGTCCCAGTAGGATTGCCACTTCTTTTCGATGTCTGCAAACGGGTATGCCATGGTGTCGCTGCCTTTCTTGGGTGGCGCCGGGGGGGATGGGGGGAGG
>JAFXQI010000070.1 GCA_017527155.1 Kiritimatiellia bacterium | reverse complement strand
GGGGGCGGGCTGGGCTTTGGGGGACTTGGGGGCCTTGGGGGGCTTGGGGGGCTTGGGGGCGGGGGGCTCGGGGACGTAGAGGTCGGCGGGGTCGACGGGGGGGAGGTCGGGGGTGGGCGGGGCGGGCGGTTCGGGGGGGCGGTTGGCGCCGGGGATGAAGATGTCTTCGACCTCGGCGTTTCCGCCGAGGCGCGGGACCACGGGGATGGGGGGAACAGGGGGGATGGGGGGAACAGCGGAGGGCTCGGGGGCGGCGGCCTCGGAGGGCTCGGGGGCGGCGGGGGCGTCGGGGGGCTGGGCGGGGCGGCGGGTGAAGGGCCAGGCGGTCATGAACGGGGTTCCTTGGGAGCTTTGGGGGCTTTGGGCGCGCGGGGGGCGGGGAGGCCGAGGGCCTGGGCTTTTTGGGCGTAGTCGGGGATCTGGGCGGCGTAGGCGGAGGCGAGGCGCTTCAGGGCGGAGACCTGCTTGAAGGAGAGGGTCTTGCTTTGGGCGTACTGGTCGCGCAGGGAGGTATAGAAGTCCTTGTCGTCCCAGGTGCGGCCGCGGATGCCGGCGGTGGGCGGGCGCCATTCGGTGATGGTGTCGAAGAGGCCGATGAGGGCGTCGAGCTGGGCGGCGGCGGCGGGCGCCGGGGCGGCGGACAGGCCGAGGGCTTCGCGCTTTTGCTCGAAGTCGGGAATCTGCGCGGCGTACTTGAGGAGCATCTTGTCGAGGTAGCCGATCTGGGCGGCGGAAAGGGCGCGTCCGGATTCGGCCTGCTCGCGGAGAGAGGAGCAGAATTCCTTGTCGTCGTAGGTGCGCTTGCCGAATTTGCGCGGCGGGGCGAAGGTGACGTTGGCGAGCAGGGCGAGTTTTTCGGCGGTGGCGGCGTCGGAGGCGGGCGCGGGGGCGGCGGATGGGGCCGCGGGGCCGTCGCCGGATGCGGCGGGGGCCGTGGCCGGGGCGTCGGGGATGGAGAGTTCGGCGGCGATGGCGTCGGCGCCGGGGATGCGGTCGCGGTAGCGCTGGAAGACGGTGGTCAGCGCGGCCTGCTGGCGCGCGGTGAGGGGGCGTTCGCCGGCTTCGCGCTGTTCGCGGATGGAGGCGACGAATTTTTCGTCGCTGTAGGTGCGGTTGCCGCGCTTGACGGGCGGGCGCCATTCGGTGACGTGCGAGAAGGCGGCGAGAAGGCGGTCGACGGCGGCGGTGTCGGCTTCGGGGCCGCGCAGGCCGGCGAGCCAGGTGCGGAATTTGCCGTAGAAGTCGGCGAGCATGCCGCGCCAGGAGACCTGTTTTTCTTCGACGCGGTCGAGCTGCTCTTCCATCGAGGCGGTGAACTGGACGTCGAAGAGGCTGGGCAGGTGCTCGACGAGGTAGTCGCAGGCCTTCATGCCGAGGTCGGTCGGGACGAGGGCGCGCTTGTCGTGGTCGGCGTACTTGCGGTCGAGGAGGGTGGCGATGGTCTGGGCGTAGGTGGAGGGGCGGCCGACGCCGTTTTCTTCGAGGGCCTTGACGAGGGAGGCGTCGGTGTAGCGCGGCGGGGGCTGGGTTTCCTTGCGGTCGGAGAGCCATTCGACGGGGTCCAGGAGTTCGCCTTCGGCGAGCGGCGGGAGGGAGTCGACTTCGTCGCTCTCTTCCTCGCGGCCGTCGGGGGCGCGGCCCGGGGCGGCGGCCGCGCGCTTGCGCTGTTCGAGGCCGCTGGCGCGCATGAAGCCCGGGAAGGCGATCTCGGAGACGGTGGCGCGGAAGAGGAAGGTGTCGGGGGACGGCGCGGCGCCGCCGGGCTGCGCGACGGCCTCGATCTCGGCGGTGCGCTGGGCGATGCGGGCGGGGGCCATCTGGGAGGCGGTGAAGCGGCGCCAGACGAGGTCGTAGAGGCGCCAGTCGTCGTGGTCGAGGACGCCCTTGAGGGAGTCGGGGGTGCGGGCGGGGTCGGTGGGGCGGATGGCTTCGTGGGCTTCCTGCGCGGAGGAGCGGGAGCGGTAGACGGGGGGCGCGGGCGGGAGGAAGTCGGGGCCGTACAGCCGCTCGATGCAGGCGCGCGCGGCGGTGGCGGCTTCGGCGGCGACGGCGACGGAGTCGGTACGCATGTAGGTGATCAGGCCGGTGGCGCCGGAGCCGCCGCCGATGTCGATGCCTTCGTAGAGCTTCTGGGCGATCTTCATGGTGCGGGCGGGGGCGTAGCCGAGAGCGCCGCTGGCCGCCTGCTGGAGGGTGCTCGTGATGAACGGCGGCGGCGCGTTGCGGCGGACTTCCTTGTTCAGGATCGCCGAGACGCGCAGGCCGCGGCGGCGGAGTTCGGCGGAGAGGCGTTCGGCTTCGGCGGCGTCGCGGATGTCGGCCTTCTTGCCGTTCAGGCGGGCGAGGCGCGCGGTGAAGGGGGCGGTGGGGGGGACGCGCTTGGCGGCGCGTACGCCGAGAATCCAGTAGGGCTCGGGGACGAAGTCGCGGATCGCCTTCTCGCGCTCGCAGACGAGACGCAGCGCCACCGACTGCACGCGGCCGGCGCTCGACGCGCCCGGGATCGCGCGGCGGAGGGAGGGGCTGACCTTGTAGCCGACGAGACGGTCCAGGATGCGCCGCGCCTGCTGGCTGTCGACGCGCGGCATGTCGATCTCGCCGGGCTGGGAGAAGGCGCGCTTGATGGCGGAGGCGGTGATTTCGTTGTAGGTCACGCGGCGGAACTTGTCCGGCTTGTCGCCCTTCTTGCGGAGCAGCTCGCGCAGGTGCCAGGCGATGGCCTCCCCTTCGCGGTCCGGATCGGGGGCGAGGTACACGGTCTCGGCCTTGGCGGCCTGCGAGGAGAGGTTGGCGATGGTCTTCGCGCGGGAGGCGATGGGTTCGTAGCGGGGCTCGAAGCCCTTCTCGACGTCCACGCCCAGCGCGTGTTCCGGCAGGTCCCGGATGTGGCCCATGGAAGCGAGCACGATGTAGTCCTTGCCGAGCATCTTGTTGATGGTCTTGGCCTTGGCCGGGGATTCGACGATTACGAGGTTCTTTGCCATGTTGGGGGTCCTTTCTTCAAATGGGTTCGATTGCTGCCGGATGCAATCGATTGCAGCCGATTGCAGTCGGGAAAACGTGCGCGCTCACGGGGCCTCCCCTCCCGGGAACTCCCACCCCCGCACCCCGTCCGCGAGCGCGACGCGGCGCCCCGGGAGGCGGCGGAGGATCCGCTTCATCTCCATCTGGAGCGAGAGCGTGAGCAGCCGCTGGACGGGGAGCTCCGCGCGGCGGGCGAGCTCGTCGAGGTCCATCTCCGGCTCGCGCCAGAGGGCGCGCACCACGCGCTCCTCCTCGGGCGATAGGGGCAGCCGCTGCCGGATGTCCTGCCGCTGGTTCTCCCGCGCGATGGCCGACGCCGGGAACAGACCCTCGAACTCCTCCAGCACGTCCGCGACCTCCTGCACCAGCACCGCCCCTTCGCGTATCAACTTGTTCGGCCCGCGCGCCCCCTCCATGTCCACGCGCCCCGGCACCGCCAGCACGCTGCGGCCCTGCTCCAGCGCCTGCGACGCTGTGTTCATCGCGCCGCTGTCCACCGGCGCCTCCGTCACGACCACGCCGCGCGACAGCCCGGCCACGATGCGGTTCCGGCAGGGAAACGTCGTGCGGTCCGGCGAGCGCCCCATCGGGTACTCGCTCATCACCGCCCCGCGCCCCGCGGCGATGGCGCGCGCCAGGTCCCGGTTCTCCGGCGGATACAGCTTGTCCAGCGCCCCTCCCAGCACCGCGACCGTGCGCCCGCCGGTCGACAGCGCCGCCCGGTGCGCCACCGTGTCCACCCCGCGCGCGAGACCGCTCACCACCGTGAACCCGGCCTTGGCGATGCCCGCCGCCAGCCGCTCCGTCTGCGCCTCCCCGTACTTCGACATCCGCCGCGTCCCCACCACCGCCAGCGCCCGCGCGTCCGACGCCCTCCACTCCCCCGCCACGTACAAACACAGCGGCGGATCGTAGATGTTCCGCAGCGGCTCCGGATACCCCCCGTCCAGCGGCGTCACCAGCTTCGCGTTCAATCGCGCCGCCTTCTCCTCCTCCGACGCCGCGTCCAGCCGCCCCGCCTGCTCCGCCAGCGATTCCGCGATCTTCGGCCCGATGCCCCGCACCCGCGACAGCACGTCCGCCGGCGCCCCCAGCACCGCCTCCGGCGACCCCAGCGCCTCGCAAAGCGCCTTCACCCGCACCGGGCCGATGCCCTCGATGCGGTTGAGCACGATGTAGGCGTCGCGGGAGGTTGTCATTCGGCGGCCTCCGGCTCCAAGGGCGCTTGCTCGGCAACAGCCTCCTCGACGGCAACGGCCTCGACCGTCCCGGTCGTCCCGTCCGTCCCGGTGGTCCCGGTGGTCCCGGTTGTCTCGGCCACCCCGGTGCTCTCGCTCGGTCCGGCCGCTTTTCCCCACCGCCGCCTCCCCGCAAACAAATCCAACTGCCCCATCCGCAGCATCCCGTGCGCCTTCAGGATCCGCAGCAGCTGCAGCACATCCGACTTCTCGTAACTCTTTTTCCCGTCGATGCGGTCGGCCAGCTCCAGCAGCATCGGCCGGAACAGCAGCACCCCGTCCACGCCGCGCGACTTCAAGAACGCGACCGCCTCCGCCCGCTGCGCCGCATCCCCCGGCAGCGACCCGAGGCACAGCACGCGCGCCGCCGACCGCCCGCCCAGCTCCGCCTCCGCCGCGCGCGCCGACTCCGCCTCCGCGAACCGGTACACGTCCGGCGACTTCGCCAGCATCTGCGCCGTGAACCGCTCCGAGTGCCACCCCCGCACCGCGACCAGCGCCGCGCCCACCCGCGACAGCTCCCGCGCGCCCCACACCCCGGCCTCCGGCAGCTCCCCGCCCGCGCCCGCCGACGGATTCACCGCCAGAAAATCCACCTCCTCGTTCGCCCCCTTCGCGCGCGCCACGATCTGGTACTTCCGCGGCTGGCGCACAAGGAACCCCTGCATCTCCAGATAATCCCGCACGATCTGTTCGTTCACCGACGCCATGTCACGCTCCTTCCCCCGCCGAAAACCGTTCCACCCACCGCTCCACCCACTTTTCTCCCGCCCCCTCCACCCCTGCCGGCGCCAGCGCCTCCCCGATCCCCCGCAGCAGCACATACCGCACCTCCCCGCCCGCCGAC
This sequence comes from Kiritimatiellia bacterium, assembly GCA_017527155.1. GTDB lineage: Bacteria > Verrucomicrobiota > Kiritimatiellia > CAIQIC01 > Lenti-01 > CACXEY01. Next base: position 38,993 of record JAFXQI010000070.1, on the reverse strand, counting down.
TTCTTGTCCCGCCGCATCGCCTCCCACACCGCCGCCCCGCGCGTCCCCGCCGGAACCCGCGCCTCCACCAGATGCAGCCTCTCCAGCAGTGCCCGTGCCCGCTCCGCCTCCTCCCGCGGCATCCCGCACCGCTCCACCGACAGCTCCAGCACCGGCAGCAGCCCCAGCGCCACCGCCTCCCCGTGCGCCAGCGCGTACCCCGACCCCGCCTCCAGCCCGTGCCCCACCGTATGCCCCAGATTCAGCAGCGCCCGCCGCCCGCACCGCTCCCGCTCGTCCTCCGCGACCACCCCCGCCTTCAGCCGAACCGATTCCGAAACCACATGCGCCACCGCCCCCGCCTCCCGCGCCGCCACCGCCTCCGCGTGCCCCTCCAGCCACGAAAAGAACCCCGCATCCAGCCCGAGCGCCATCTTGACCGCCTCCGCGAGCCCCGACCGGTACTCCCGTTCCACCAGCGACCCCAGCACCGCCGGGTCCGCCGCCACCGCCTGCGGCTGCCAGAACGCCCCCGCCAGATTCTTCCCCGCGCGCAGATTCACCCCCGTCTTTCCCCCCACCGAACTGTCCACCATCGCCAGCAGCGTCGTCGGCACCTGCACGAACCGAATCCCCCTCATCCAGCAAGCCGCCGCGAACCCCGTAACATCCCCCACCACGCCCCCCCCGAACGCCACCAGCCAACTCCCCCGGTCCAACCCCGCCTCCGCGCAAAACTCCAGCAACTCCCCCACGCTTCCCCAAGCCTTCGACCCTTCCCCGCCCTCCAGCACCCACCTCGGCCACTCCTCCACCCCCAGCTCCGCCAGCCGCCCCCCTTGCGCCTCCAGCACCTTCCGGTCCGTGACCACCACCCCGCGCTTCCCCTCAAGGAGCTTTTCCATGGCCCCGTACGCCCCGTCCCCGATCCACACCGGGTACGCCCGCGCGCCCAACTCCACTGTTCGTTCAATCAACATAGCGGGGTCAGGAGATAACCCCATTCCCCGCAAAAGTCAATCCCGCGCCGCCCCGAAGAGTTCGATGGCAGCCTTGCGCCCCCCACCGCCCCCTTGATGCCCCCGATCCCGTCCCGGGTGTTTTCCCCGCCGTCTCCGTTAGGTCGACTCCATTCGCGATATCAAGGAAAAACCACAAAAAATCCGCACTTCTCCCCCATCCCGACCGGCATGAAAAATCCAGTTCCAAGCCCCCCGGACGCTCCGGCCCGCCTCCGTCCTGGGTCGGCGGTGGGAATCCTGTGGAACCACGTGGCCGGGGCCCTGGATGGTGGTGGGGCGAGCACTCCGTGCGAGCCGCGTGGGAAGGTGGGGACGGCTCGCCCGGAGGGCTCGCCCCACCACGCCGGGGGACACAACAACGGCTGCGTCTTCGCCAAAGGAACGCCCCGGGAGCGGGGGGGGGCTTCCGGGGCGGGGGTTCTCGATTGCAATCGATTGCGGTCGATTGCAATCGTTTCAGGTCGGCGTCAGCGCTTCACTTGCTGGATGGCGTTGTAGACTTTTTCGGGGGTGAGGGGGAAGTCGTAGAGGCGGGCGCCGGTGGCGTTGTAGATGGCGTTGGCGAACACGGGGGCGGCGCCGTTGATGCAGATCTCGGAGACGCTCTTGGCGCCGAACGGGCCCGTCTCTTCGTAGGAGGGGCAGATGATGGTCTGCATCGGCGGTTTGTCGCGCATCGAGAAGATGTGGTAGCCGGCGAAGGAGGCGTTGGTCATCTTGCCGCGTTCGTTGAAGAGGTATTCTTCGGTCAGCGCGTAGCTGATGCCGTTGAGGGTGCCGCCCTCGGTCTGGCCTTCGCACAGGATGGGATTGATCGGCGTGCCGCAGTCGATGGTGGAGACGTATTTGAGGATCTTGACGAACCCGGTCCAGGTGTCGACTTCGACTTCGGCGAAGTGCGCGGCGAACGGCGGCGGGGATTTTTCGGTGAAGTGCGACGCGGTGCCGATGATCTGGTACTGGTTGCAGCTGTAGAGGGAGTAGTTGGCGATGTCGGAGTAGGTGACGCGCTTGGAAGGGTCGGCGTTGGAGACGACCTGGGAGTCTTCGCAATGGCATTCGCCCTCGGGCAGGCCGAGCATTTCGGCGCCGGTGTGCAGGATCTGGCGCTTGGCGTCGGCGGCGGCCTTGCGCGCGGCTTCGCCGGAGAGGTACGTCGTCGAGGAGGCGTAGGCGCCGACGTCGAACGGGGTCATGTCGGTGTCGGAGGAGTAGACGACGATCTTGTCGGTGGTGGTGCAGAGTTCTTCGGCCGCGATCTGCGCGAGGACGGTGTCGGACCCGGTGCCGAGGTCGGTCGCGCCGCACAGGAGGTTGAAGGAGCCGTCTTCGTTGATCTTGATGGACGACCCGCCCATGTCGATGTGCGGGATGCTCGACCCCTGCATGAGGGCGCACATGCCGATGCCGCGGCGGTAGCGGCCGGTCTTGGTGCGCCAGTCGGTGCGGCTGGCCCAGCCGATGGCGGCGGCGCCCTGGTCGATGCAGTCGTCGAGGGCGCAGGAGCCGATGGTCATGGGGACGCCTTCCTTGCCCTCGCCGAGGGCCGCGAATACGGGGTGCCCCTCGCCCACGCGGATGTGGTTGCGCTTGCGGAATTCGAGCGGGTCCATCCCGATGGCCTCCGCGGCCTTGTCGACGGTGGATTCCATGCCGAAGAACGCCTGCGTGGCGCCGAACCCGCGGTAGGCGCCGCCGACGGGGAGGTTCGTGTAAAGGACCTTGCCGTCGAAGTGGACGTTTTCGCAGCGGTAGAGCGGCAGGACCTTGGAGCCCGCGCAGGAGACGACCGTCAGGCCGTGCCCGCCGTAGGCGCCGGTGTTGTTCCAGGCGTCCATGCCGACGGCGGTGATGGTGCCGTCCTTCTTGACGCCCATCCGGATGCGGACGCGCATGGGGTGGCGCGTGCGGCCGGTGCGGAAATTCTCCTCGCGGGTGAAGCGCCAGAAGGCGCAGCGGCCGGTGCGGAGCGCCACCATCGCCACCACGTCGTCGAGCAGCACCTCCTGCTTCGAGCCGAAGCCGCCGCCGATGCGGGGCTTGATGACGCGGACCTTCTGCACGGGAATCCCGAGCGTCTGCGCCACGATGCGCCGCGAGTGGAAGGGGACCTGCGTGGAGGTCGTGATGACGATGCGCCCGGCGCCGTCGAGCCTGGCCATCGCGGTGTAGGGCTCGATGGGGGTGTGCTGGGCGTAGGGCGTCTCGTACGTGTCGTCGAACGTGAAGTCGGCCTCCTTCATGCCCTTCTCGAAGTCGCCGGCCTCGCAGGCCACGCGCGCGACGAGGTTCTTCTCCGGCTCGTACGGGATGGGGATCGGCACGTACGCATCCTTCTCGTCGTGGATGACGGGCGCGCCGGGGGCCATCGCCTCGTCGATGGTGAACACGGGCTTGAGCACCTCGTACTCCACCTTGATCTTCCCGATTGCGGCGAGCGCCTGATCCTCGGTTTCGGCGGCGACGGCGGCCACGCGGTCGCCCACGAACCGCACCTTCGTGTCGAACATGAACGTGTCGTACGGCGACGGCTCCGGGAACCCCTGTCCCGCGGTGCAGTGCGGGATGCGCGGAACGTTCCCGTGCCAGAGCACGCACCGCACGCCGGGCATCTTCTCCGCCTCGCTCACGTCGATGGACGCGATGCGCGCGTGCGCGTGGGGACTCCACAGCATCTTGACGATCAACGCGTCGGCGGGCACGAAATCGCCGACGTACGAATCACGTCCGAGGGCGAGCTGCTTGGCATCGAGTTTGGTGACCGAGTGGTTGGCCTGCTTGAGGCCGACGGTCTGGGGGGTGGTGGGACGGGGCTTGAGGGTGTTCTCTTTCATGCTGCCCTTTTACCCGTTCCCCGCCCAAAAAGCAAACCCCTTGCGCGCGCGGAATTTTCCAACGATTGGAAAACTTTTTTCCAATGGTTGGAAAAACCGGCCCGTTTTTTCCAATGATTGGAAAAAATTTTCGGCATTTTTCCAATGATTGGAAAATTTTTTCACGATTTTTCCAATGATTGGAAAAAAAGTTTCCAATGGTTGGAAACCCTTCCCCGCCCCCCCCGCCGCCGGCAGCCGGAGGATCCCCTCATCTCCGGCGGTTCCGGCGGGCCTGGAGCGGCGCGTTGAGCCAGTCGCGGATGTCCGATTGCAGCCGCCGCGTCGCCGGATCCGCGTCCGTCTCCCCCAGCACCCGCCGCAGCGCGTCCCAGAACGCCCGGCTCCGCTCCTCGTCCGCCGCCACGGCGAATCCTCCGCCGCACGCTCGCGATATCAAGGAATTCATGGGCTTTTCCCGCGTTTTCCGCCGCCGCCCCCGCCCTGGTGCCGGCGGCTGGATCCGCCGGATCGTCACCATCCGCATGATCCCCAGCTTCCGTTCCACGGCCCGCACCAGGTGCGTCACCTTCGGATTCTCCTCCAGCAGCCGGACGAGCTTGGACCGCGCGGCGGCCGCCGCCCGGCGGTCCGCGGCGGAGAGCCCGGACGGCGCCTCCCCGTTGTCGGGCAGGAGCCATTCCAGCGGAATCCTCGCGTCGAGACCGACGAGCTGCCGGAGCCGCGTCGCGAGCTTCTTGTAGTGCATGGCGGTGGAGTACTTGACGGCGGGGACGTTCTTCCGCATCCAGCCCTTCAGGCCCGGACGCCGGGCACAGATGCGCTTCGAGCCGTTGCGGGCCGTCTTGAAAACGAAACGCGAGTCGAGCGTCGGCTCCAGGTCCGCCAGGCGCGAGCCGATGCGCAGGCGGCCGGCGAGCGTGCGCGGATCGGCCTCCCAGGCCGCTTCGATGTCCTCCGGCGTCGGCGCGCCGCGCAGCGAGACGGCTTCCCCCGGGGCCGCGGACGGCACCGTCTCCGGCGGCGCGACGCGGCGGCGGATGCGGGCGAGGAGGCGCCTCCCGCCGTAGAAGGCGAGATGGAGGGCGATGGCGCCGGTGAAGGCCGCCAGGCCGATGGGCAGCAGCAGCTGGTCCTCGAAGCGCGGATGGCGCCGGTCGAGGCACGGCAAGCACAGCTCGCGGAGGGATTCGAGATAGCCGGGAGGGAAGACAGGTTCGTTCATCATGGGCGTCATGATGCCGGAATTCCGCAGGAAATGCAAGGAAATTCCTTGATATCGCGATTGGTCCCGACATCGGGCGGGGTGAGGCGGATGGCGGAGTGGGGGGGCGGGCGGACGGCGGTCCCGGGACGGTGCGGCAGGCCCTCCGGATGCGGGAAGAGCGGCCGGGAGCGCGTGCGTCCGGCTTGCCATCCCCGCGGCGAAAGCCTATACCGCTTGCCATGAAAGGAGACCTGCCGTGAAAATCCTGATCGCCTCCCGCAACGCACACAAGATCCGGGAAATCCGCGAAATCTTCGCCCTGCCCGCCGTCGAATGGGTATCGGCCGCCGACATGCCCGGCCTGCCCGACGTCGAAGAAGACGGCGATACCTTCGAAGCCAATGCCGTGCTCAAGGCCACGACCCTCGCGAAGGCGTCGGGACTCTGGGCGCTGGCGGACGACTCGGGCCTCGAAGTCGCCGCCCTCGGCAACGCGCCCGGCGTCCATTCCGCCCGCTATGCCGGCGAACCCTGCGACCACGCCGCGAACAACGCGAAGCTCCTCGCGGCCCTCGATGGCGTTGCGGACCGCCGCGCCCGCTTCCGCTGCGTGGCGGCGCTGAGCGATCCCTCCGGCCGGGCCGAAACCGTCTCCGGCGCCTGCCCCGGGCACATCATCGAGGTCCGCCGCGGGACCGCCGGCTTCGGCTACGATCCGCTGTTCGTTCCCGACGGCCACGATCAGACCTTCGCCGAGATGGGCGACGAAGCCAAGAACGCCATCAGCCACCGCGGCCGGGCCATGACCCTGGCCCAGCGCCGCTGGGGCGCCCTCCTCGCGTCGGCCCCCTCCCGCTTCCCCGAAGGCGGGACGCCCCCGCCCGGCGCCTGACCCGGCCTCCGCGCCCGCCTCCGCAACGCCGAAACACGACCCCGAAAAAACATCTTGCATTCCATGGGCCGGAAGCGTATAAGCCCCATCACGCTTCAGGCGTACCTATAGCTCAATTGGATAGAGCATCTGACTACGGATCAGAAGGTTGCAGGTTCGACTCCTGCTAGGTACGCCATTTCTTTTCCCCCGAAAACCCGTGAAAATCTTAAGGTTTTCGGGGTTTTTCGTTGTCGGCGGCTTCGGTTGCTTTCGGCTAAAAACACCCCTATTCGGCGCGCGAAAGTACACCACAAGTACACCATGCCCCCAAAAATGGCGACCTGCGCTTTTCCTGCCTTTTCGCAATTTCGGCATCCTGCAATTGTCCCGCAAGGCATGGTGTACTTTCATGGTGTACTTTCGACCGCCTCCCCGCCGCCGACCGCCCCGACCTCCTACACCGCCCCCTGCGCGTCGTCGAGGGCGAACCCCTCCAACCGTACCCCCTCCCGCCCTCCGCCTCCCTGCGGGCATCCTGCGCGCCAGACGGACCGCCCGACGGCCTCGACGACGACCGGCAACGAAAAGCCCCCTCTCCCGGAAACGGAAAAGGGGGCGGCGGCTTTTCGCCAGTCCCTACAAAAGCCCATCCGTCTTGAACGCGGCCCGCAACTCCGCAATCCGTTCTTCGTGCAACGGGGATGGAACGGACTGCCCGTTTTCCCCCGTCGCCACACACTCCAAAATGTCCTCTGCCATTTCATTCGGGGCATTCAAGAATTGTTCTGTCATTGTAAAAGCAAAGTTCTCAAAGACGCTCTGCGCGGTGTTGTCGCCATCCGTCCATGCGGCACGATTCATGCTTGCCGCGACTTTGGCGAGGTTTTCGTATTGCTCGCCGTCAATGGTCACGCACAAAGCGCCGTTGCTGTCTGTTGTCCTAATCATACTTCCACCTAAAAAGCCCTCCCCGACGCGGTAAAGGAGGGACGCGAAAGCATCCCGACACGCCAGGAAGGGCAAACGGTTTTTCTGTTGGCTCGCGGTCCTTTACCTCCGCAAGGTCCCCCGGCGACGGGGAACGCCGCGCACCCTACGCCGCCGACGGCTCCGGCGTCAACCCCCTTTCGCCTACGCCCCTACGCCGTCGCGCCCGTGCATCCCCGCCGCCGAAACGCTCCGCAGGTTGTCCGCTACCAGCTTCGACAACACCGCCCGGACCGCTGGCGCGTCGTTCGGGTTCCGGAGAAACGGAATCAGCAACGGAACCGCCGAATCCGGCACGCCCAGGATATTGTTTTTTACCGTCGTCAACACCTTCATGAACTCCCCTTGCACCGCCGCCGCGTCCACCAGTTTCCCCTCCGCGACATCTATCTCCCGAATCAGTCCGCGCAACTTGGCGAGCGCTTCGGCATGAACGACGGCCTGCCGTCCGCAGGTTGACGCCAGCGAAATCTCCCCCGCCTCTAGTGCCTCGTCACGCTTGGCCGACCACGCCACCTCTGCCGCCTCCAAGCGCCTATAGGCCCCTTCCAGACCCCGCTCCGCCGTCGTCGTCGAGGACGCTCCGCCCTCTGCTCCCGGCCCGGTCCCTCCGGCGCTGGCGACGCCGCCCTGCCCAGCGGCTTCCCCCTCGACGGCTCGCCCTTTTTCCTGGCTCAAGACCTGTTTCGCCCGCTGTGAAATCCTCGCGGAAGCATGGACCACCAGCCACCCCAGCGCCCTCTCCAAATCGTAAACGTGCGCAGGCTTCCCCCGTTTGCCCGTCACCTTCACGAAAGGCAGGCCGTCCGCTTCCCACCTCTCGACGTTGGCGCGCCCCGTCACCCCCACCAGGGCGAGCAATTCCGCCCGCGTCACCGTGCGTTTCATGCGGCCCCGAACCTCCTCCCCTCTCGACGGGGGGACAAATGCCACCAATCCCCCAAAACACCACCCTGCGGAAGGAACGCGACACGGCGCGGGAACGACTGCGCTTCCCGTGTCAAGTAGTACCTACGGCCTCGCCCCCTCCATCCTGCCCCCTGCCCCTGCCCGACCATCCAGCCGCCCCACCAGCGCCCCCGGCGTACACCCTGCGGGGGGCATCGGCGGCGAGCCGGACGGGAGGACGGCGAGGGCATCGGCGCGCCCCGCGGCGAACGTGGCGGCTCTGCGGCCTCGACCATCCGGCTGCGACCGCTTCGACGACTGGCGACGACGACAGCGACGACGGCGGCGACCTCGGCCGCACCGGTCCGCATCCCATCCGCCAGCGCAGACCGACGGAGGGCGGGAGCTTCGAGGGGGAAGTCCTCGACCTCGACGGCGACGGCGACGGCGACGACCATCGGCACCGGCACCCGGCACCGTCCACCCTCCGGCGCGGGGGGTGGGAGGACGGCGGCGGCGACTTCGACCTCCTCGACCACAAGGGCGACGACAGAGGAGGGAAGGGCGGCGACCGTCCCGGCCCCGGCTCCGGCCCCATCGAGGGCGGCGAGGGCAGGGAAGCAGGGCGAGGAGAGACAAGGGCGACGGACCGCCACCGCGACCGCCCCGCCCCCGGTCCCGGCGTCCTCCGGCGGAAAGTGCGGGGTTGTGCTGTTCCGCCCCATCGCCAGCCGCCAACCGCCCAGCAAGTTTGTGCGGAGTTTATTCTCTCCCCCCTTTAGGGGGGAGAATAACCCTGCACTTTGCACAAGCGGCTTATGGGGCGGATAGAGGCGCACCATCATTCCGCCCTCCGATACACCCCCCGACGGACCTCTACCAGCCACCCGGCATTCAGCGCCCGCCCTAGACATTCATAGACCCGCCGCCGCCCCATCCCCTTTTCTCCGGCCAGCTTCACCAAGTCCGCCACTTTCATGGGAGTATCGTCTTGAAAGTATTCCCCCAGCTCCCCGCGCCCGTCGTCGCTGTACTGCGGCGCCGGTCCCCGCGCGCCCCCGCCCGCGCCATGCTTCCCGACGACCTCCGCGAGCCACGTCGCCACGTCGAAGCCCTCGACGGCCTCGTATCCCTCCCCCGGTACTTTCCGCAGGGCGAACGGCGGCGGCTTGCGGGCATCGTTGCACTTGCCGACGAACCCGACCACGCCGCCCGCTTCGTCGAAGGGTACAAGGTTCAAGACGCACCGACACGTTGCCGCGAGCATCTTCGAGTTGCGCCCCACCTCCCCCGCCTCGAAAACGTCCACGGCTTTCCCGGCTGCATCCCTCCCGCCCCGTGCATGGTGTACCAGGAGGACGCACGCCGACGGCGCAACGCGCTTGATTCCGTCGCGCAGACGGACGCACAAGGCTTTCATGATTTTGTCGTCGTTCAAGCTTTCTCCCGGCGGCGCAAAATCAGAGAGAGGGTCAAAGACCACCCCCTCCACGTCGCCAAGCTCCCGGACCTTTTCCTCCACGTCCGGGAGCGCGTCCGCGTCGAGGAGCTTGTCCCCGTCGCGGTACACTTGAAACACCAGCCGACGGCGCAACTGCGGCACCGCCGACGGGAACGCCTGCGCCAGCTCCTCCAAGTCCGCCCTGTACCTGTACACGTCGTTTTCGTTGCCACCGACCACCAGCCACCGACCACCAGCGGACCCGCCCGGAATCTCCAAGCTCCCCACCGTCCGCTTCCCTGCAATCACGCACGCCAGCGCGAACAAGACGAAACGGCTTTTCCCCGTCCCGCCTGCGCCGACAAGGGCCGACAGCGAACCCGCCGCCAGCCACGGGAAAACGTGGTACACCTTCGGCGGGAGCTTGGCGTCGAGGATTTCACCGGCATCCATGAACGACAGACGCGCAGGCCGTCCAGCCGTCGCCCGCGCTTCCACCAGACGCCCCCACGCCTCGCCGTCGTCGTCGCCGCGTTCCATCCGATCCCGGACCTCCGCCAGCGCGTCCAGCGTCCTCCGCCTGCCGTGCGCCTCGACGACGCGACGGGCGGCGGCTTGGATGGTGTCCAGCGGGTACGCGACCACGCTCGCATTCATCAGCGCCGCCAGCGCGTCGAAGTCCGCCGTGTTGACGGCGGCGAGGAGGTCATTCCCATCCCACCGTCCCGGCCTCGACTTTTCCAGCGCCACCGCCGCGTCCCATATCGCACCGGCTAACCCGTCCCCGATCATCTCCCGCGCGACGCCCTGCGCCAGGGCGACCCGGAAGCCGTCCGCGCCGACGTTCAACAACGGCCCGACCATCTCCCGCGAGGAGTCCACCGCTACAACCCCGCCGCACGCCGCCGCAGACGGCCTTCTTCTTTGACGCACGCACGCAAAATCCCGAACACCGTCCGCGCGACCTCTCCCTCCCCAGCGCGCCGCAGGCTTTCCACGATCCGCGAGAGGAGCAACGCCGCGAGCGCGTAGAGGTCCGCGTTGCTCGACTCCCCCGCGGAAAGCATCCTGTCGGCCCCGTCGCCATCCCGCAGCCAAAACGCGACAGCCGTCTCGACCGCCCCGAACACCCCCCGCTCGAAGTAGTCCGCCTCTGCCGCCGTCCGCGGCTGGCGGCTCTGCTCTGCGTACTCCAACAGCGCCCCCGCCACCCGCGCGAGCGGACAGACCCGCCCGCCCCGCCCATCCTGCCCGCGCTCCTCCAAGTCCAGCGTCCACCAGGCAAACAGCCCCGCCAGCTCCTCGACCTCCTCGCGCGAACAACACAAGGGCCATGCGGCGCTCCGCTTCATGCCGCACCGCCGCGCGCCACCGCTTCCACGCTCGCCCGCGTATATCCGAACCCGCGAACCCGGCCCGGAAGGACGGCGCGCTGGATGGTCCCCGACTTGGCGAGCATCTGGACGGTCCGGGGGGTCACGCCCAACACGCGCGCGGCTTCCGCACCAGACAAGACCTCTTGCCGCAGGGTATCGGGTTTCGGCGGCTCCTCACCGTCGAGGACGGCGGCGAGCGCGTCCCGTTCCCGCCCTTCTGCCAACTGGCCAACCATTGCCCGTATTGCGGCCAGCATGGCCGCGTTGCTGTTGTCTGCTTGCTTCATCTCTTTTGCTCCTCAAACGCAGAAGCGCGAACCCATGCGCGGCGGCGACCACGCGGCGCGCCTCGCCTCGCTTGGATTGCTTCAAGCAGACCCCCATATATTCACCCAAAACGGGGAGGGCAACACCCCCCGTGTAAGGATTCTGTAAGGTTCCAGACTGTCCAAAACACACGAAAACCCCCATAAAATGGGGGCAGAATCCACGCGCGGGAAAAGTGTGTAAAATCGACTTCTTTACACTTTCGGCTTCCGTCGCCTTGCGTAGTAGCTTTGTCGAAAACTTTCGACTTCTGCGGGAGTGGGGTCCCGTTTGTACTTTTCTTGGAGGACCGTGGAAACGGCGGCGCTCACCTTTGCTCCCTTTTCCACCAGGTCCTCGACCCTCTGTAGCATCTTGACGGAATAGCTCCTGCGCTTTCCCTTTCGACTCCCTCCGAACCACCGCCATGCGGTTTTGACCCGCGCCCCCAAATCCTTACCCTCCTCCGCCAGCAACACCTCCAGCCTTGCCGCCACAACCGCCTCGACGGCCTTCCGCGACAGCGGCACCGCGTTGGGGTTCAACTCCCTTGCCATTTTTTCCTCCGCGGCGACAAACCCCTCCCACGTCCCCAAGGCGTGCCGCAATCGGCGTTCCCAGACATAGCGAGCCGCCGTCACCGTCGCAAACCAGTCCTCTAGCGGCCCTTCCATCCCCCCAGGATTGACAATCTCGAATCCCAACTTGGCGAACTGCGCCTGTATGTTTTCGGGACAAGCCGGAACCCTCCCTTGCGTCTCCGCTTCTTTTGCTTCTGCCTTCTCCCGTGCGATACGCTCCAGACCATCGCACACCTCCGCGCGAATCTGTGCGGGAGTTTTCCCCGCGAACCCGCAGAGGTCAAAGTGGGGGGCAGAGGGCGGGACGGCTTCGACCGCCGCCCGCGCGCCTCGCCCCATACCACGCCCCACCTTGCCGCTCCTCTTTCGCTTGTCCATCGTCGTTTCCTTCCGTTTCACTTGTCACCACCTTCCACGGCCTTCTCCGCCGCCTTCGCAATTGCGAGCGCCTTGTCCCGGCGCGCCTTCCAGTTGTCGCCGTTCATTGCCGCCAGCTCCCCGACCATGCCCCGCATTCCGTCCAGAATGCCCGCTGGCGCGCCGTCGTCACCGGCGGCGAGCATCGCCCCTCCCCGCTCCCCTGCGGCCACCAAAGCGGCGACGTGGCGCTCTGCGCGAGCCAGAATCACGGGCGAGCATCCCGCGAGCATCCGTGCGACTTTCGCCACGCTGGCGGGTACTGTCTCGAAAGCCTCGACCTCGCCCTCCGGCTCGACGGCCTCGACCCTGACGACCTCCGCCCCGCCCTTGTGCGCTGGCAATGCCGACGGCGCGCGGAACACGTCCGGCAGGACAGCCACCGCCCCGCGCAGGGCATCATCGGAAACATGGAAGTAGTGTTGCGTCATGGCCTCATTGGTGTGCCCGACAATCGCCTGCACGATATGAAGGGGAACACCGGCGTTTGCACACAAGGAAACAAAGGTGTGTCGAAGGCTGTGAAAGCCGACCTCTATCGCCTTCCGCGTCGTCTTGGTGTGCTTCGGGTTGGCGCGCCCGGTGTCGCCCTGCGTGACAATTCCCGCATCCCGGAACACCTTCGCCACCCGTTCAGACGTGTAGGAGGTGTAGCGCCCGTACTCCTCCGCCAGCTCCGGCAGAATCAGACCGCGCCGCTTCCGCGCCGGTGTCTCCGCGAGGATGGACGCGAGGGCAGGGAAAAGGGGAATGCGTACAACCGTCCCGTGCTTCTTCGTCTTGTGCGGCGTCCATTGAATGAAGCCGCGCACAAGGTCCACCGCGCCCCATGAAAGATTCACGCAATCCCCCAGGCGCAGGCCCGTATAGATTCCGATTGCGAAAAGGACGCGCATCTCCCCTTCCAGCGGCCCGACGACGCGCGCCAGCTCCTCCACCGTCAACTCCCGCCTGTTGTGCGTCTCGCGGTCAAGCGTCTTGATTCCCTGCCACGGGTTGAAGCCGTCCAGACCGGCCTCGCGGTCCAGCGTCCGCCAGACCATCAAAAGCAAGGCCCGGTAGTCATTGAAGGTTTTCGGGGAGAGGCGCGCTTTCACGTCCCCCATGAACGCCGCCGCGTCGTCGTCGTCCACGTCCGCCAAGCCGACGACCTGCGGGCGGTTCTTCTTCATCCACTTGACGAACGCATTCCACCGGGCTTCGTACATTCTCGCCGTCCCCTTCGACAGCGGCCTGTGGGAGAGGGAGGAGTTGAAGGCTTCCCACGCCTTCGAGATCGGGACCGACAGCCGACCCGCCTCCGCCCGCTTGTCCTTCGAGGTCTTGGCGAGGGCGGCGGCTGTCGAGTCCAGACCGGCGGCGTCTGCGGTCTTGGCGGCGGCGGCGTCCTTCCCGGCTTCCATCTTCAAGCGGTAGGGGGCGACGAACTCCGCCAGCTTCTTCTCCGCCTCGCGCCGGTCAGAGGTCCCGGTTGACTTCGTAAAAACCATTTGCCGTCCATCCGCGCCCCGGACCTTCCAGACCGCGCGCCAGGTCCGCCCGTGCTTTTCGAGGGACCCGGTACCCTTCGACCGTCCCGCCGCCTTCCGGCCCTGTTTCCCTGCCTTCTCCGTTGCCTTCTGCATGGTGTTTTCTCCTGCCTTCGTTTGCTCGCGCATAGACTGCCACAAGGGGGGATATAAATGCAAGAAAATACACCACAAGTCACCAAACAGCGAAAAAAGCCAAGAAAAACGCCATATATAGCAGGTTCGACTCCTGCTAGGTACGCCATTCTTTTTACCCCCGAAAAACCGTGAAAAATCGAAGGTTTTCGGGGTTTTCATTATCGACGGCCCGGTGCCTATGCCATCCCCGAAGGCACCGAAACCGTTGCGGATTTCGCCTTCGGGGCGGCGAACCGTTCCGTCACCTCCCTGCCCCTCCCTCCCACCGTGACCTACCTCGGCGATTTCTCCCTGTGCCTCGGCCGCGTCGCCACACGTTCCCTTTTCCCCGGCCGGACATCCTCGCCTTGCAGGAATACCCGTCGGCACCGGAAGAACCGCTGGCGGCCCTGCTGTCCACGCAACCGCACCCGTTGCCGTCCCCTGCGGCCACCACGCCGGCCAGCGACGGATACGCCTCCGCCGAAAACTCCGTCCGGAGCGCCCCGATTTTCGCGGCAACGGTCCCCGGCACGATCCCGAGCCCGGCCGCCAGCAGCACCTCCGCGCAGGCCGTGCCTTCCGGGTACGGCAGGATACGGTTTGAACGCATCGCCTTTGACCTTGCCGCCCATGTCGTCTCTTTTTTCACGATGACCACGCACCTGCCATTCCTTCATCATGTGATGCCCCGTCCCCGCCTGTCAAAACCGCAATCGCCCCGCTCCGGTTTTGCACAATCCGGCCGCCCGCCGGGCAACCGAAAGTTTTCCAATGATTGGAAACAATTATTGGCCATTTTCCAACGATTGGAAAAAAATTCCGGGCGCTTTCGTCCCGACCTTGTCCGTCCCGTGCGGTTTGTGTTTTTCCTGTGGCTTCGAAGTCGTTGTCCGGCCGCATGGTCGCGCGGAAGCGCGACCCTCCCGATGGGGGGGGGCATGGGGAGGGAGGCGCTTCCGCGCGTCCGCGGCGACGATGGGGAGCCATGGGGGGACGGGGCCGTCGGCCGTGTTCCCGGTCACTGGAAGAGGGAGAGGAGGAGGTCGGGGGTGAGGTCGGGGGCGGAGGAGGCGGCGTCGAGGAGGTCGGCGGAAAGGGCGCGCTTTTCGGCGTGGAGGGCCAGGACGCGCTCTTCGACGGTGTCGGAGGCGATGAGGCGGTAGACGGTGACGGGGTTGGTCTGGCCGATGCGGTGGGCGCGGTCGGCCGCCTGGTTCTCGACGGCCGGGTTCCACCAGGGATCGAGCAGGATGACGTAGTCGGCCGCGGTGAGGTTGAGGCCGAGTCCGCCCGCCTTGAGGGAGATGAGGAAGAAGTCGCCTTCGCCGCGCTGGAAGGCGTCCACCAGGCGGGCGCGGTCGGCGGACGGGGTCTGGCCGTCGAGGTAGAGGTGGGTGTGGCCGGCGCCGTCGAGGGCGCGGCGGACGATGGCCAGGCCGTCGGTGAATTGGGAGAAGACGAGGGCGCGGTGGCGGTTTTCGCGGAGGGTGGAGAGGAGGCGGAGGAGGGTGTCGAGTTTTGCGGAGGGGATGCCGGAGCCGGGGCCGAGGACGAGGGAGGGATGGCAGCAGTAGCGGCGGAGGCGGGTGAGTTCGGCGAGGATGCTGATGCGGTTGGTTTTGCCGCCGGTGCGGTCGAGGTTCTCGAGGGCGCGGCGGCGGAGGGTTTCGTAGCCGGCGCGTTCGCCGTCGGAGAGGAGGACGGGGAGGGTGATCTCGGTCTTGGCGGGGAGGTCGTCGAGGACGTCGCGCTTGCGGCGGCGGAGGATGAGGGGGGCGAGGAGGCGCTTGAGGGCGGGCGCGGGGCGGCCGTCGGCGGCGAAGCGGCGGGCGAAGTCGGCGGGGGTGCCGAGGAGGCCGGGGTTGAGGAATTCGAAGAGGGACCAGATGTCGGCGAGGCGGTTCTCGACGGGGGTGCCGGTGGCGGCGCAGCGGAAGCGGGCGGAGAGGCGGCGGACGGCGCGGGCGCGGAGGGTGTCTTCGTTCTTGATGGCCTGGGCTTCGTCGAGGACGACGCCGTTCCAGGGGCGGGCGGCGAAGGCGTCGGCGCGGGCGGCGAGGAGGGAGTAGCCGGCGATGACGATGTCGCCGGGGCCGGCGGCGGCGAGGGCGGCGTCGGTGGCGTCGGCATCGGCGTCCCAGGCCATGATGGGGCGCAGGGTGGGGGCGAAGCGGCGGAGTTCGCCGCGCCAGTTGCCGCAGACGGAGGCGGGGGCGACGACGAGGGAGGGGCCGTCGGCGGCGCGGGCGAGGAGGAGGGCGATGAGCTGGAGGGTCTTGCCGAGGCCCATGTCGTCGGCGAGGCAGGAGCCGAGGCCGGCGGCGGCGAGGCGGGAGAGCCAGAGGTAGCCGTCGTGCTGGTAGGGGCGGAGGACGGCGGTGAGGCGGGCGGGGACCCGGACGGGGGCGGCGAAGGCGTCGCGGATGGCGGCGGCACGGTCGGCGAGGGTCTTGGGAAGGGCGAGGCCGGCGGCGCGGTCGGCGCCGGGATCGAAGGCGGCGTCGAGCATGGGAAGGGCGGCGGGGGGGACGGCGAGGGCACCGTCCTTGCCGGGGGCGGGGCGGGCGGCGGCGGCGAGGGCTTCGAGGCGGCGGGCCAGGGCGGCGGTGAGGCGGATGTAGGCGTCGTCGCCGAAGGGGACGTATTCGCCGGTGCGGCGCTGCCAGGCGTCGATGAGGGCGGAGAGGGTGGCGGCGCGGCCGTCGTCGAGGGCGAAGGTCCCCTTGACGGTGAACCAGCGGTCGGCGCCGCCGGCGGCGGTGACGCGCCAGGAGGAGGGGACGGGGGCGGTGACGGCGAGTTTTTCCGGGGAGAGCCATTCGAGGCGGATCCGGTCGCCGAGGGCGCGGAGGGCGTCGAGGGCGCCGAGCATGGCGGGGAGGTCGTCGATGGCCCATTCGGTTGGGGAAAGGGCCCAGGATTCGCAATCGGCGAGGGCGGTGCGGACGTCGGCGGCCCCTTTCTTCTCGGCGTCGAGGTCGCGGACGAGGACGGCGGAGCGTCCTTGGCGGCCGACGAGGCGCTCGGGCTGGCCGGCGCCGGGCAGGAGGAGGGCGGGGTCGCCGTCGAGGGGGCGGACGTGGAGGGTGAGGGCGAGGAGGGGGGCGCCGGGGTCGTAGCGGAGGCGGACGAGGGGGGTGGGGTCGCCTTGGATGCGGGGCAGGTCGGCGGCGTCGGACATGGCGGCGAGGTCGCCCTGTACCGGGGCGATGGCGGCGAGGCGCGGCAGGAGGGGCTTGAAGGCGTCCATGCCGGCTTTGGGGATTTCGACGCGCCCTCCGGTGCCGCAGAGGTCGATGACCCGGAGGGTGGCGCGGACGGCGGGCGGGAAGGCGTAGAGGGAGTAGTCGTCGGGGCCGTCGGCGCGGATGACGATGTCGGTGTCGATCTCCAGGCACCACGGGGGGACGGAGAGGGCGATGCCGCCGTCGGGCAGCGACTCGATGGCCAAGGGCAGGTCGCGGCGGGCCAGGGTGGCCGGGCGGGCGTGGGACCATCCCTCCGGGTGCGCGGTCAGAGAGGGGTTGCCGCAGAGCAGGGCGAGCAGGTCGGGGGAGGGTTCCGGCCGGTGCCAGGCGTCGGTGGAGGGCAGGGCGGCGAGGATGGCGCGGTCGTCCTTGGTCAGGAGGGGGGCGTAGCGGGCGGAGGTGGCGGAGCGGACGGTGAGGGGACGGTCGGAGCGGCCATCGGAGGAGCCGCGGGGGCCGCGGTAGGAAGGGGAGACGTCGATGCAGCGGAAGAAGCCCGACCCGCCGCTGTTGTAGACGGGGCGGAGCCACATCTCCCACAGGATGCGCCCCGACTTGGAGACGGTCTTGGCCTTGGGCGCGGCCGGCAGGGCGCGGTCGAAGGCTTCCACCACGCGGCGCCAGGCCCCGCCCGGGCCTTCGTAGGGGCGGAACCAGTAGGCGGCGGGACCGAGGCGCGCGGCCAGCGCGGCCGCCGCTTCGGCGTCGGCGCCGCGGAAGTGCCATCCGAAGGCGGCGAGATGGACGGCGGCCAGCGTGGGATAGCCGAGGGCGGCGGCGCGTCCGGCCAGGCGGAGGGCGCGCGGGGCGGCCTCCGCGAGATCGTCCTCCGCCAGGGTCCCGGTGGCGGCGGCCAGCGCCGAGCCGAGCCCGCAGGCGGGGGAGTCCCAGGCGTGGGGGGAGGCGGCAGGGGCGGGCCCGGGCACGGGGTAGCCGCCGAGCAGGAGCCGGAATTCCCCGGTTTCGCGGTGGCGCCGCTGGATGAAGGGATGGCAGGAAGCGGGAAAGCCGTTGCGCAGCGACGAGGAATCGGAGTGGACGATTTCGGCCAGGCGCCCGAGGTAGGTCATCGGGGGATTCGGGCGGAAGGCCATGTGCGCCATCAGGAACAGGAGCGAGGCCGGCATCGCCAGGACCAGGCGCTCGGCGTCGTAGGGGGGGCTCTGCACGCGCGGGCGGAAGAGGTCGAGCTGGCCGCGGATGCCGCCGTCGCGCCCGGCGGCCAGGTTGCGGCAGGCGGAGGTGAAGGCCCAGGCTTCGTCGGGGCCCGCCGGGGCCTTGCCGGGGGCGTCGAGGAGGTCGGTACGGCCGGTCCACATGCAGTAGGCGGAGAATTCGTCGCGGCCGAGTCCGGAGCGGAATTCGCCGGGCTTCGTCTTGCCGGAGCGGGAATAGCGGTATTCGAATTCGCTGGGTTCCGGCAGGTGCCAGCGCTCCGTTCCGCGCCACTTGGCCGCCCAGTCGGGGAGCAGCGTCGCCACCGGCAGGCCGCGCGTGAAGAGGACCGCCGACAGGATGCGGTAGATTTCGGAGGCGGTGCCGGACGGGAAGGCGAAATCCGCCATCGCGCTTTCGCCTTCGAGGAAGTCGGCAAAGCGGATGGCGGCCATCCAGATGTCCATCTCGTCGCCCGCGGCCGGAAGGGCGCCGGGGCCGGAGCCGCCGGCCAGGAACGCGAGGAGCAGGCGGGTGGAAGCGGGGCTTGCGGGCTCGTCCTGCCCGGAGTACCGGTAGCGGTCGGGGGGCCGGCGGGCCGACTCCCCTTGCGGGGACCAGCCTCCGGCGACGGCGTCGCGGAGAAGGTCGCGCGCGGCGGCGAGCGGGGGGCGGGCGGCCAGGTCGTAGGTGCGGGAGGGGAGGGCCTGCTGGAGGGGCCTCACGGGGGAGAGAAGGCCCTGCGCGGCCAGGAGGGCGCACATCCGGTCGCATTCGGCGACGGTCAGGTCGTGGACGCCGCGCTGGCGGAAGGTCCGCGCGAGATGGTCGAGCGTCCACCGGTCGTGCTCGAACAGGAACAGGCCGTAGACCATGCGCGCGCGGCGGGGAAGCGACATGGAGTCGATGTCGCGGCGCGGCAGGACGGGCGGGATTCCGGGCAACGGATACGGCATGGCCGGGGAGGCGGGCGGGGGGCCGGCGGGGGCGGGATCAGGGCGGGGTGCAGCGGATGCCGAGGAGGCAGACGTCGTCTTCGAATTCGGTGCAGGAGCCGAATTCGGCGGCGTCGGAGACGATGGCGGAGAGGAGCGCGTCGAGGGGGGTGCCGCCGTGCGCCTGGAGGGAATGGATAAGGCCTTCCTCGGAGAATTCGTCCTGGGCGGCGTTGCGGGTCTCGGTCAGGCCGTCGGTGTAGAAGAGGTACTGGGCGCCGGGCGCCAGCGGGGCCGCGAACTGGGTGTAGGCGGCGTCGGGGAAGAGGCCGAGGGCCGGGCCGAGGACGTCTTCGGGCACCGCCGCTTCGTGCGCGGGGGCGTCGGAGGACATCACGATGGGGAGCGGGTGGCCGGCGTGGGCGTAGGCGATGGCCCCGTCCGCGACGTCGATGCGCATGCAGCTGGCCGTCGCGAACATCAGTTCGCCGGCGCGGCCGAAGATGCGGCAGTAGGCCGCGTTGAGGCGGGTCAGGAATTCGCCGGGCTCCTGCGTCTCCTTCGCGATCTGTTCGAGCAGGCCACGGAGCGTCGCGACGACCAGCGACGCGCGCACGCCGTGGCCCATGACGTCGGCGACGAAGACCATGACGCGGCTGGGCGAGAGTTTCAGGAGGCTGAAGAAGTCGCCGCCGACCAGCCCGCTCGGGTGGTAGACGTGGGCGAAGGAGAGGGTTCCGGCGGGGCCCGAGACGGCGGGGTAGCCGGCGGGCAGGAAGGCGTACTGGAGGTCGCGCGCCATGCGCAGGTCCGCCTCCATCTCCTCGTTCTTCTGGCGCAGCTGCGTGGCGTAGTGCTCCAGCTGCTGCTGGGCGGTGCGGGCGGGGGTCACGTCGACGAGGGAGATGACGATGCCGGTCATCGCGCCGTCGGGGTTCAGGTTGGGTGCGAGGGCCGCCTGCGCGAAGAACGGGGTGCCGTCGGTGCGGCGCATTTCGAGCTCGCCCGCCCAGGTGCCGCCCTGCTGCGCGCTCTCCAGCATGTCGGCCATCAGCGCGGGCTCGGCCATGAATTCGTCGAAGCGGTGCTGCATCGCCTCTTCGGCCGAGGCGAGGCCGAGGAGCTGCATCATGGCCGGGTTGACGTAGCCGGCGAGGACGCCTTCGACGTCCGCCACGGCGATGCCGCCGCCGGCGTTCTGCAAGGCGTTGAAGCCGGTCTGCAGGCGCTCCTCGCGTTCGCGCCGCAGCGTGATGTCGCGCACGAAGAAGCTCAGGTGCTGCTGTCCGCCGATCTTGAGGTGCGATACGGAGATTTCCGCCGGGAACATCGTCTCGTCGGTGCGGCGGCAGAGCGCCTGGATCAGCACGAAGCGGTTGTTCTGCAGCGTCCCCAGGATGGTGTCGAGCAGGCTGCGTTCGGCGCCGCAGAGCCAGTCGAAGATGTTCGTCTTGCGGAACTCGGCGCGGGTGGAGTGGAAAAACTGTTCCGCGCGCGCGTTGGCCGTCTGGATGGCGCCCGCGGGGTCGGTGATGAAGACGGCGTCGTAGATGCTCTGGAGCAGGACCTGGAAGTCCTCGCCGCCGAGCGGGCGCGCCACCGCGGAGGGGATGCGGATGACGGCGGGTCCGCCGGGCCGTCCGGCGTAGGGGGAGGCGCCGGCGCCGCCGCGCGCGATGCGGGCGGTGGTGGTCGAGACGGGCGCCTGCTGCAGCTGCTCGAGCATCGCGGGCGTGATGTCGATCCGCATGGTGGCCTGGGATTGGGTGGACGCGTCTTCTTGGGGGTTCTGGCTCATGGGGGGCATCCTACCAGCCGCGGGCGGGAGCGCAACCCCCAATGCGGGTGACGGGAAGCGGGGGGCGCATATCCGGGGTGGGCAAGATTCTCCACTCCCGTTGGCATGACCTTGCGCGGACGACGGCGGGGGCGCCGCCGCTACGCACGCGGGGTGGGGGCTGGTATCTTTTGGAAACACGAAAAACGTTGATCTTCATCCCTGTTTTTCCCCATGGTCCCCTCCATGAAAATCAAGCATGGGGAGACTGGTTTTTCCCGTTTCGCACGCCCCGGTTGCGCGGGGCGGTTCCAGGAATAGAGCAACCGCCGCCTGCTGGCCGCGACCTCTTGCGCAGCGGACGCGCGGAAGCGCGTCCCTCCCCGTGGAGAGCGCATCTCCGATTTTCCTGAGCGACCCCTCTCCATGGAACGATTCCTGGCAGGTTTCGTTCATGGGGGGGAGATGGGGGAAATTCGGGCAGAATCCGAATGTTTTCCTTGATATCGCGAGTGGGTGGAACCGGGACGGAGTGGGGAGGAGGAGGAGGGAAAGGGGGGGCGGGATGGGGGGCGATGCACTGCGGGTGTAACCTTCTGCCGTCCGGCGGGTAAACGGGGCGGAACCAACAAGGACCGGAAACATGAAAATCCAACAGGACGTCAACCACATCGCCAACGCGGATCTCCGCAGCATCGTCGACCTCTCCAACGCCACCGGGCGCCAGGAAGGCCTCATCAAGGTCAACCACAACGTCTACAGGATCACCATCGGCAAGGGCGGAGTGGATGTCCAGTTCGAGGGCGGGCTTTTCAATTCCTGGCGCCAGAGGTCGCTGGACCGCATGCGCGATGCGATGCAGGAGCAGTACAACACGTTCAAGACCGCCTACAAGACCGCCGCCGACCGCCCCGACTTCGCCGAAGACTACGAGGGCCAGTTCTCCCCCGCCGTCAAGTGGACCCGCGATGCCACCGAGGCCGCCCTCGACAGGCGCTTCGGCGAGGACGCCGGCCACCGGGAAGTCGTCCTCTACGGCTTCCACGACGTGCGCATCCAGGTCGCCGACAAGCTCGAAAACCACAACCTCGTCCCCACCTCCATCGACTACTACAACCAGCTGTGCGGCATCGATCCCGGGGAACTCACCTTCGCAACCCTCCCGGGCATCCTCGACGACATCCGCAACGGCACCCTGCAGACCAAGGTCGATCCGCACGGCAACGTTTCGCGCTTCGGGCCCACGAAATGGGCGACCTTCCTGCGCGACCACAGCCAGAAGGTCGACATCTTCGCCAAGATCCGCCAGTACAAGACCGCCGCCGCGAACCCCCGGATGTTCAAGCGCGAGACCGGCTGGGTCGGCGAAGCCGCCCGCAAGGGCATCGACGCCATGATGGAGGCCCTCGTCCGCAAGAACATCCCCGGCGACCAACTCCGGCTCCAGGGCTCCCACAAGATCGACGACCGGGACGTCACCGCCATCTCCCGCTTCTTCCAGCTGCTCGCGGACCGCGACGGACGGGCCACCACCGAGGAGCTCAAGGACCTCATGCTGCAGGGCCTCGCGTACGCCGGCTTCGACCAAGTCCTTCTCGCGTACCGCGACGCCCTCCTGGACCTGGCACAGACGGTCATGCGCAACATGGTCTTCCGCCAGACCAGCAAACTGGGGCTGGAATTCTTCCGCCAGGAGAAAATCCCGGTGGTGTTCCAGTGGTCGAACCACGAAGGCGTATCCCTGGAGAACAACCAAAACGCCCTCCAGAACACCTGGTGGAAGGACCCCACCGATTCCATCCACAACCACTACGGCGCGACCATCACCCATTCCGAGATGCGCCACGTCATGAAGATGCAAGCCTCGCCCAATGGCCGCAAACTCGACCTCATCAAAGTCAACGGAATGAAAGTCTGACAACAGGAGAAACCCCCATGACCAACTCCAGCGAAGAATACTTCCGGGCACTCGGCGAACAATTCGGCCTCGAAGCCGCCCCCGACGACGACGGCGCCTGCTGCATCGCGGCGGAAGGCGCCCCCGGCGTCATCGTGCGGGCCAACGACGCCGCCGCGCGCATGGAACTGTCCGCCGTCGTCGCGGCGGAGCTGCCCGAAGGCGCCGCCTATTCCGACATCCTCGACCTGCTCGGCCTGGCGCTCGGCCCCCTCTTCGACGCCCCCGGCATCGGCCGCGACCCCGAATCCGGCGCAATCGTCCTCTACGCCCTCCTCCCCTTCACGACAACCACCCCGGCCGACTTCGCCGAAGCCGTCCCCCAGTTCCTCGACCGCGCCCGGAACGTCTCCGAACGGCTGGCCGAGCTCGAACCGGGGGAATAGGGCGATTCGCGAAATGGTGCGGACGCAAGCTGTTGTCTCACCAGCCAGTTCCCACTGCGGACGCGCAGAAGCGCGTCCCTCCCCGTGGAGAGCGCATCGGGAGGGTCGCGCTTCCGCGCGACCTTGTGGTGGGGAAACGTCTGGGGGCCACAGAATAACTTAACCCGCTCCAGGGCGGTTCGCGAAATGGTGCGGCCGCCCCGTGGCATGGGCCCATGGCGGGGCGAGTCCTCCGGGCGCGTCGGACTGGGGGGAGGCACCGAATGCGAAACTCCATGCCGGAGGGTGCAATATCCCGAAGCGGCCGCGAAGGGAATCGGAGCAGGCGGAGTCTCTCCGCGCGGCTCCCCGGCGGGATCAGAGGGTGCGGGGTTGCAGGAGTTCGAGGGAGGCGGCGAGGACGGGGCCGCCGGAGAGTTTCCAGGCTTCGGGCATGGTCGCGGAATGGGCGAGGAGGCGGTTCAGGCGCGCCGTTTCCGCGGAGGGTGGGGCATCGGCGGCCGCGCGGTCGGCGGCGGTTTTCCATGCGGCGGGCGCACCGGGGAGGGCGGCGCCGCTGCGCAGGGCCATGGAGACGAGATAGCGCGAGGAGCGGCCCAGGTCCGTTCCGCCGTCCCCGGCCCCCTGCGGACGGGCCTGGAGGGCCACCAGGTGGTCCATGCCGCCCCGGACGGCTTCCGCGCGGGGGCCGGCCAGGGGATCGGGGTCGTTTCGGACGAGAGCCAGCAGGGCGATGGCGCTGAGGGCGCCGTCCTGCGCGGGGACCGCGGCCCGCCAGGCGCCATCGGTGCCTTGTTCGGACAGGATGAGGTCGCAGGCGGCGGCGGTGCGGGCGAGGCGGTCGGCGGCGGGTCCGTCCGGCGCACGGAGCCAGGGGCGGAGTCCGGCGGCACACAGGAGGGCGATGGCGGCGGCGGCGGCGATCCGGGCGGCCCAACGGAGGGGACGGTGGCGGCGGGCCGCGGCCGCGGCCGCTTCTTCGCGCCGGAGGCGCTCCATGACGCGCGCGGCGAAGTCGTCCCGGGGTTCGGGGCGGGGCATGGCGCGGAGGCGGCGGAGGAGGCCGGCGAAGAGGGCGCCGTCGGCGGGGTGGTCGCGGAGGCGGTCGGGGTTTTCGCGGAGGAAGCGGCGGAAGTCAGGGTTCATGGCGGAAACGCTCCTGGAGGGAGGCCAGCGCGTTGAAGACGCGGGATTTGACGGTGCCGACGGGGATGGAGAGTTCGCGGGCGATTTCTTCGTAGGTCTGGCCCTGGTGGACGGCGAGGACGAGGACTTCGCGCTGGCGGAGGGGGAGGGCGTCGAGGGCGGTCTGGATGTCCATGTCCTTGCGGAGGGCGCGGAGACCGCCGTCGGTGCTGGTGGGGACTTCCTCGGCGTAGCGGGCGAAGAAACCGGCGAAGCGTCCCTGGCGGCGCGCGTGGTCGAGCCAGGCATGGCGGGCCAGCGTGTAGAGGAACGTGGTGAACTTGGCTGTCGGCTGGTATTTCATCCGGTACTTCCACAACCGCACGAAGGTTTCCTGCGCGAGGTCGTCGTCATGGTTGGAAGCGCCCATGCGGGCGAAAAAGTTCAGGAGGGGGCGCTGGTAGCGTTCGACGAGGAGGGCGAAGGCCCGCTCGTCCCCGCCGCGGATGCGTTCCATCAGCGCGATGTCGTCCGGTCCGGTGTCGGCGGGGTCGGGGTTGTCGGGGGGCGGCGGCATGGGCGGGGTCGGGGGAGCGGGAGATCAGGGAGCGTCGGAGACGATGGCGTCCCAGGCTTGTTTGTATTGTTCGGCCATGGAGGGGGAGCGGAGCCAGATGAGGTTTTCCCAGTTGGAGACTTGGGCCTGGGTGGTGTAGTTGTAGCTGCCGGTCACGACCTGCGTCATGTCGAAGATCATGAATTTGTTGTGCATGGCGGAGTATTCGCCGGTGGTGTAGATGAGGGTCACCGGGATGCCGGCTTCGCGGAAAAGGGCGAGGATGCGCTGGGCGCCGGGGTGTTCGGCTTGGCGGGTGTCCATCTTGACGGCGATGCGGACGCCGCGGGAATGGGCGTCGAGGAGGGCCCGGGCGATGCGGGTGCGGGTGAAGGCGTAACAGGCGATGTAGATGGAGGTGTGGGCGTTCTCGATGGCTTCGAGGACCACGGGTTCGCATTCTTCGTTGAAGGCGCAGAGGGCGTCGATGTGGGTCTGGACGGGAATCGGGGTGTCGAATTTTTCTTCGCGGGAGGCGCCATATTGGCGTTCGTAGGCTTGGCGGATGTTCTTGGCGTAAAAGGAGCCGGGGGAGTCGGCGGTCTTGAAGGCTTCCCATTCGGTGCGGGGGACTTCGAAGTAGCGGATGGTTTCGGGGTCGTCGCCGAGGGTGAGGGAGAGGGTGCCGTCGGTGGCGGGGGGTGGGTTGGGGGTCCAGGCGACGTCGTGGAGGAAGGTGGAGGGGGTGGGGAGGGTTTCACGAGCGACGGGGGGCTCTGCCCCCCGAGCCCCCCGGGGGGCGGCGAGGAGGCAGAGGGCGGCGAGAGCGGCGGCGGCGAGGGTGGGGAGGGGCTTCATTTGCAGAGTTCGACGGCGATTTGGGCGGCGGTGCGGGCGTTGTGGTAGGCGAGTTGGATGTTGGAGGCGAGGGAGTCGCCGCCGGTGGCGTCTTTGATCCAGGCGAGGAGGAAGGGGGTGATGGCTTTGCCGTGGATGTGGCGGCGGTCGGCCTCCGCAAGGGCTTGCTCGATGACGGCGTTCATGCGGGCGGGGTCCATGGCGTACTGGTCGGGGATGGGGTTGGCGACGAGGACGCCGCCGCCGAGGCCGAGGTCCCATTTGGCGCGGATGATGGAGGCGGCGTCGGCCGGGGTCGGGCAGGCGGTGTCGGCTTCGTAGCCGCTTTCTTTGCAGTAGAAGGCCGGGAAGTGGGTGGAGCCCATGCAGAGGACGGGGACGCCGAAGGTTTCGAGGTATTCGAGGGTGCGGCCGATGTCGAGGATGGATTTGCATCCGGCGCAGACGACGGCCACCGGGGTGTGCGCGAGTTCCTGGAGGTCGGCGGAGATGTCCATGGTGCTTTCGCCGTGGCGGTGGACGCCGCCGATGCCGCCGGTCGCGAAGACCTTGATTCCCGCCATCGCCGCGATGATCATGGTGGCGGCGACGGTGGTGGCCCCGGTCTGGCGGCGCGCGGCCAGTACGGGCAGGTCGCGCCGGGAGACCTTGGCGATGTTTTCGCCGCGCGCCAGGATGGCGAGTTCGTCGGGGCCGCAGCCGACCTGGCAGCGGCCGTCGATGACGGCCAGGGTCGCGGGTACGGCGCCCGCGGCGCGGATGACGTTCTCGACTTCGGCCGCGAAGGCGAGGTTCTCGGGATAGGGCATGCCGTGGGAGATGATGGTGGATTCGAGGGCGACGACGGGGCGGCCCGCGGCCAGGGCGTCGCGGATCTCGGGGAGGATGCGGAGGAGGGAGGAGTCGGGAGGGGGTTGCTTCATTTGGGGGCCTCGGAATGGTTTGATGGTTCGATGGTTTGATGGTTTGATGGTTGGGGGGACGAGGGGGACTGGGGGGGCGGTTTGGTGCCGGGAGGGGGGATGCCGAGGAGGGACATGACTTCGAGTTCGACGGTGGCGATTTCGGCGAGCTTGAGCTGGGGGTCGGGGATGACGAAGGATTCGCCGGTTTTTTTGTGTTCGTAGATGCGGACGCGGGTGCCGTCGGGGAGGGTCTGGATGTCTTTTTCGACGAGGATGCGGCGGCGTTCGAGCATGACGGCCAGGATGAAGATGGCGTTGCGCTGGTCGGTCTGGTCGGTCTCCATGAGTTCGCGCAGGAGGGACTCGGCGGTCTCTTTCTTGAGGGGCTCGGGAGGCGGGGGCGCGGGGGCGTGCCATACGGCGGACCAGTCGGAAAGGCCGGTGTCGGGGTCGGGGCGGTTGGGCCAGCAGGCGCGGCAGTAGTCTTCGCGGAGGTAGCCTTCGGGGGTGAAGAGGAGGCGGGAGGTCAGGCGCTCGCCGTCGTCGAAGGGACGGTGGCAGGCGGCGCACTGGGCGGAGCAGGCGCGGATGTTCCATTCGGCGATCACGGGGCGGGGTCCTCGGCGGGGGCGGAAGGGGTGGCGGGGGCGGCGGGGGAGTCGATTCCGGCGGCCTGGAGGGCGTAGGGGGATTCGGGGTAGCGGGTGGTGAGTTCGGCGAAGGCCTGGGCGGCTTCGTCGGGACGGGCGACCTGGCGGTAGAGGAGGCCGGCGCGGAAGAGGGCGCGTGGGGAGAGTTCGGGGTCGTCGAAGAGGACGGAAACGATGCGGTAGCGGCGGGCGGCTTCGGAGGGGCGGCCGGCGGCTTCTTCGGTCTCGCCGATGCCGAAGTAGGCGCGGGTGCGCAGGTCGAGGGCGTCGTCGTCGCGGGCCTGCTCGGCGGCGGCGGTGTAGCGGGAGAGGGCGAGGTCGTAGCGGCCGGCGTCGCGGTCGAGGTCGGCCAGCGCGAGGAGGGATTCGGTCCCCTGCCGGGTGGTGGCGGGCAGGGCGACGGCGCGCTCGTAGGCTTCGGCCGCGGCGGCGGTGTCGCCGGTGCGGTCGCGGCAGACGCCGGTCCAGTACCAGGCGATCTGGCGCCAGGCGTCGGTGGGGGCGTTCTCGGCGAGTTCGCGGGCGGCGCGCAGGGCGCGGGTGGTCTGGCCCTGGTCGGTGCGGAGTTTGAGGAGCCACTCGACGAGGGCGGGGTTTTCGGCGATGAAGGCGGGGTCGGCCAGGAGGGGCTCGGTCTGGTCGGCGGCTTCGTCCATGCGGTCCTGGCGCTGGAGGGCTTGGACGAGTCCGGCGCGGGCGCGGGAGGCGGTGTCGGGGTCGGCGGGTTCGGCGAGGACGGCGCGGAAGGCGGTCTCGGCGTCGGGCCAGGCGGCGTCGCGGGCGAGGAAGGTTCCGCGCCAGTAGAGGGCCTGGGCGGCGGCGGGGCCGTGGGGGGCGTCGGCCAGGAGGGCGTCGAAGGCGGCGCGGGCGTCGCCGTCGCGTCCGAGTTCGAGGAGGGCCAGGGCGCGGTGGAGGCGGGCGGCGGCGAGGTCGGGGGCGCCCGCGGCGGGGGCGACGAGGCGGTCCCAGGCGGCGAGGGCGCCTTCGGCGTCGCCGGCGCGCTGGAGGCAGAGGGCCGCGGCTTCGAGGGAGGAGGCGGATTGGGCGGGATCGGATTGGGCGTCGGCGGCGCGCAGGTACCAGGCGGCGGCTTCGGCGTCGCGGCCGGCGTCGCGCTCGATGTCGCCGAGCCGGCGGAGGGCGTCGGGGGCGTGCGGGGAGCGGGGGTGGCTCTCGGCGAGGGCGGCGTAGTGGGTGCGGGCGTCGGCGGGGCGGGCGAGGGCGCGCTCGGATTCGGCGCGCATCCACAGGACGTCGGCCTCCTGCGCGGGTTCGGGACGGGCGGGCGCCGCGGCGAGGACCTGGGCGTGGTCGCCGCGCTTGAAGTGGGTCGCCATGACTTCGTAGGCGGCGCGGCCCGCGAAGGGGGTCCCGGGGTAGTCGCGCAGGACGGCGGAGAAGCCCAGCAGCGCCTCGCCGTCGCGGTTCATGCGGCGGAGGGCGGCGGCGCGGAGGTAGGCGGCGGAGGCGGCGGCCGGGGCGGAGGGGGCCGCGGATTCGGCTTCGTCGGCGAGGTCGAGGGCCTCGGGGGCGCGGTCGAGGTAGTAGAGGGACCAGCCGAGGAGGAGCGCGGACTCGCGGGCGCGGCGGCTGGACGGGGCTTCGGTGCGCAGGGCGCGGAGGGTGTCGGCGGCGGCGGCGTGGTCGCCGCGCTTGAAGGACCATTCGCCCCAGCGGTAGAGGGCTTCGGCCTTGGCGCCGGGGGTGGCCGCCTTCTCGGCGGCGGTGGCGTACCAGCCGGGGATGCGGTCGGCGTGGGCCGCGGAATCGGCGCGGAGGGTGGCCAGGTCGAGGGCCGCGAAGCCGAGGTAGGCCGAGTCGGCGCCCGTCGCGAGGAGTTCCTCCCAGGCGGCCTGCGCGGCGTCGGCGTCGCCCGCGTCGCGGAGGGCGCGGCCGAGTTCGTAGGCGGCCGCGGCGGCGGTGTCGGGCTCCAGCGCGGGGGAGAGGTCGGCGGAGCGGTCGCGCGTGCGGAGGGCGCGGAGGCGGTCGGCGGCGTCGGCGGGCTTGCCGGCGTCGATCTCCAGCTCGGCGCGGCGGAGTTCGGCGCGGTCGGCGAGGGGCGTGCCGGGATGCTCGGCGGCGACGCGGCGGTAGAAGCGCTCGGCGCCCTGGGCGTTGCCGAGCTGGCGGTAGCATTCGCCGGTGCGGAAGAGGGCCGCCGCCGCTTCCGGGGCGTCCGGGAAGTCGCGCAGGAGGGCCAGGTACTCGCCGACGGCGCTCTCGTGGAGGCCGCGCGTGTAGATGCCGTCCGCGAAGGCCAGCTGCTCGGACGCCGTCAGCGCCGGAGCCGCGGGGGCCCACGCCGCCGCCGCCGCGAGGAGGACCGCCGCGGCCGCAAAGGCTCGGCGGGCGCTCATTCCGCCACCAGCGCCGGGGAATTGCGGTCGGTGTCGGCTTGCAGGAATTCGCCGTCCATCGACAGGCACTTCTTCGCGCAGACTTCCGTGCACTGCCCGCAGGCGATGCACTGGGCGCGGAAGATGCGGATCTTCTTCGCCTCGGGGATGAAGTCGATCGCGTGCGCGGGGCACACCTTGATGCACAGCTTGCAGCCGATGCAGGCCGCCGGGTCGTACGCGATGCGCCCGCGCCCGCCGGGCGGGAAGGGCACCGGCGGATTCAGCTTGGCCTGGCCCGCGCGGACGTCGTCGAGATAGTCGGTGACGGACGGCGGCAGGTGCGGCGCCGGGAAGGGATTCGTCGCGGGCGGCCGGGCCAGCGACTTGAAGAGTTGGGCGAAAAAGGGAAGTTTCATGCCCCCTGTATAGCGCATCGGGCGCGGAAAGTCCACGCGAACCCGCGGGGGTGGGGCGCGGCGGTGCAGTGAGATTACGGAAAAGACAGGCGTTTCCGTCCGTTTTGCGCCATGCTTCCGCACATGAACGCCAAGGCCGCGGAAGGCGGAGCTTGCTTTGCGGCAGGGGGACGGGTAGGGTTGCGACATCGAACGAAAGGGCGGATGCCATGGGCAGAAGGTTTTGCAGAGTGCATGGTTTGGCTTGCCGGATGGCGCTGTTGGCGGCGTTGCCGAGCCTGTTCCTTTGTGCATGCGCGAGTTTGGAGGTGCCGACACCGCCGCCCGACCAGGTGCGGGCGACAATCGTGGAATACGGCATCTACACGAACCTGGTCGTCGCGGGCCGCTCGGAAGGACCGGCCGGGGAGTGGCGCCTCGCCGGGCAGGAGCATGTCCGGACCACGACGCAAATCCCGTTCGCGGAAGGCACGGCGTTCGGCTTCCGGTTCCGCCTCGAAGGGGAGCCCGATCCGGACGCCATCGATTTCGTCGTCGGCCTGCCGCCGGAGGATGGCCGTCACATGCCGCAAGGCCTGCACTTCCGGCGCACCGCCGCCGAAACCCGGGCGAACCCCGTCATTGGCTACCTCCTCGAACCCGGCGAACCGATGCTGTATGGCACCTATAGCATGGTCATCATCCATGACGGAATCGCGCTGTGCGCCAAGCAGTTCGAGGTTCTGCCACCTGGAACGGAACCGCCCCCGGAACCAACCCCCTGAGTCCCATGCGAGAATTCTCCAACTACGTCTTCGACTTCTACGGAACGCTCGTCGATGTCCGCACCGACGAGAACAAGCCCGCCCTGTGGCGCTTCATGGCGGATTTCCACGGCGCGCACGGGTGCCTCTTCGACCCAAGCGACCTGCGGGATGCGTTCTGGCGGTTCGACGCGGAGGAGCGGGAGGCGGCGCGGCGGCGGTCGGGGTGGGCGCATCCCGAAATCCGCATCGAGCGGGTGTTCCTGCGGTTGCTGCTGGAGACGCCCGCGCGGTCCTGCGGGGTGCCGGTCGGGGGGCGTCCGGTCCGCGAATGGCGGCGGCTGTATGCGCGCGACCCGGAAGCCGCGCTGGACGCGCTCCGGGACGGCGACTGGGTGGCGGCCACCGCGAACGCCTTCCGCATCCTGTCGCGCGAGCGGCTGTGCCCGTACCCGGACACGTTCCCCGTGCTGCGCGAACTCGTGCGGCGCGGAAAGCGCATCTACCTGCTGAGCAACGCCCAGGGCGTGTTCACCCGGCCCGAAATCGGCGCGGTCGGGTTGGATGCGTTCTTCCCCGCGCCCCGCATCTCGTCGGAGGCCGGCATGATGAAGCCGCAGCGGGAGTTCCTCGACGGGCTGATGCGCGAGGAGGGGCTCGATCCGCGCGAGACCGCCTTCGTCGGCAACGAAATGCGTTCCGACATGGCCCTCGCCGTGCGCTGCGGCGTGCAGGGCATTTTCCTGAACACGGGCGGGATGCCGGAGGAGGCGCTGCGGGCGGAGGTGGCCCGGCTGCTGGCGGACGAACGGGCGCCGGCGGGGGCCATGCCGTGGCTGGTATCCTCCGGGCGGCTCCGGGACATCCTGCCGGAGTAGAGTGACGCGCCCGAAAAAAAACGCCCGCCAGGGAGCGGCGGGCGGTGGGGGGGATGGATGGGGGATTACAGCTGGGTGAAGACGAACTCGGCGCGGCGGTTCTGGCTCCAGGACGATTCGTCGTGGCCCATGGCGGCGGGGGCTTCTTCGCCGCGGGAGCTGGTCTGGACGCGCGTGCCGTCGATGCCCGCCGAGATGATGGCGGCGCGGACCGCCAGGGCGCGGCGTTCGCCGAGCGCGAGGTTGTATTCGTTCGAGCCGCGTTCGTCGCAGTGCCCTTCGACGATGACGCCGTAGGTCGGGTTCTGCTGGAGGCAGGCGACGACCATGTCGATCTTGGCCTGTTCGGCCGGATTCAGCCGCGGGCTGTCGTAGTCGAAGAAGACGGGCTGGAACTGGCCGGCGCCGACGACTTCGCCGTCGAGACGCATCATGCCGGCATCCGTGGAAGCGGAATCGGCGTAGATGGGATTCCCGTTTTCGTCGTAGCCGATGATGAGCTGGTCGGAACCGAAGCCGACGCCGTCGGTTTCGTAGCCGGTGGCGTTGGGGTTGATGCCCGGTTTCTTGGTCCGGCAGCCGGTGGCGAGGGAGGCGACGGTCAGGGCCACGAGGCCGAGAAGGATCCAACGGTTATTCATGTTTTCTGGTTCTCCTGTGTTTTTTGAAATGGTTTTCCGGGGCGGACGGCCGGCGGCGGTCAGTGCTGCCAGGCGGGGGTGCGCCAGTCCCCGGTTTTGGTCAAGACTACGGGCGGATCGCCCATGGTGTCAAGCAGGCAAATGGAATATTGGTAGCCGACGGCCCGGGAGCAGGCGATGTGGCGTCCGTCGGGGGCCCAGGAGGGGTCTTCGTAGGCGGCCTGGTAGTCGGTGATGATGCGGCTGGCCTTGGTCTTGGGGTCGATGAGCGCGATCTGGAACCTGCCGCCCACCAGCGACTGGCAGGCGATCAGGCCGTTGGGTCCCCAGTCGGGGGCCGCGTTCTGTAGGCCGGTCGTGGTGAGGCGCGAGGGCGCGCCGCCGCGCGCGGAGACGATCCACAGCTGCGGGGAGCCGGAGGCGTCGGAGACGTAGACGATCTGCGAGCCGTCGGGGGACCAAGCGGGGGAGCCTTCGACGGCGGTCGGCGTGCGGGTCAGGCGGGTCAGGCTGCGCGAGGCGAGGTTCAGCACGTAGAGGTCGGGATTGCCGTCCTTGGAGAGGACCAGCGCCATGCTGCGGCCGTCGGGGGAGATGGCGCCGCCGGAATTGACGCCGGGATAGGCCGCGACGCGGTTGCGGCTGCCGGTGGAGAGGTCGATGGTGTAGACGTCGGGATAGCGCTTGATGAAGGACGTGTACGACAGGAGGCGGTTGTCCGGGGACCAGCGCGGCTTGACGGCGCCGGCGCGGTCGCGGGTGACCTGGGTGAAGGTCTGGCAGGAGGAGTCGGCGAGATAGAGCTCGCGGGCGCCGGACTGGCTGCCGACCAGCGCCAGCTTCGCCAGGAAGAACGTCGGCTTGCCGGTGACCTTGCGCACGAGGTCGTCCGCCACCTGGTGGGCGAGGGCGACGGCCTGGCCGGAGGGAACCGTGTAGGTGCCGTTGATGAAGGCATTGCCGCCGGCATCGGTCGCCGTGCACGCGAAGCGGAGTTGCCCGCCGGCGTCGGTCGCGGTCCCGCGCAGCGTGATGGCGGACCGCCCCGGCGCGCCGAGCCCCAGCCAGCCGCTGCGGACGATGTCGTCGACGAGGGTCTGCTTCATGACGGCGGCGGCGGGGCCGGCGGCCTGGAGTCCGGACGCGTCCACGGCGATCTTCTCGCCGGCGGACTTGACGACGCGGATGGGCTCGGCGCGCGAGGACACGGGCACGAACCCCGCCGCGAGGGCGAGGAGGACGGACAGCAGGATGGAAAACAAACGCATGGAGGGTCCTTGGAGTGGGTAAAACAATGCGCGCATCATACGCCGGGATGCCGCGGATGCAATCCCGGAATGCAGGGAATACACGGGGGGGCAGGACGGGATTGCGACTTTGGATACAACTTCCATTGCGGACGCGCAGAAGCCCGTCCCTCCCCGTGGAGAGCGCACCGGGGCCGCGCTTCGGCGCGACCTTCGGGGAGGGGAACGTCCGCATCGGAGTTTCCCTCCTCCGTCCCGGGGATCACGAAACGGAGATGCCCCCGCCCATGCGGATTTCCGGAAAAAAGGCTTGACGGACGGCGCCGAGGGAGTATCCTGCCCCGCGACTTTGATGGAGGCGTAGCTCAGTTGGAAGAGCAGCTGACTCTTAATCAGCGGGTCGTGGGTTCGAGCCCCTCCGCCTCTACCATCTTGAAGCCCTCGGAAACCAGGCGATTGCGAAGTTCCCGGGGGCTTCTTCCTGTCCAGGGCGCGGGGGAGGGAAACCGGCGCGGGAGGACCGGGCGCCGGACCCGGAAAAATTTTTCCAATCATTGGAAAACCAGGCAAAAATTTTTCCAATCATTGGAAAAAACGGACAAATTTTTCCAACCATTGGAAAATTTTTTTCCAACCATTGGAAAAACCGGGCCGGATTTTCCAACCATTGGAAAACTTTTTCCAACCATTGGAAAAATCCGCCATGGCGTCCGGCACGTTGCGGTTGCGGCGGGAGGGTGGGGGATGGTATGGTTCGGGGCATGAAAACGCTCGTCGTCATCGGATCCGGTCCCGCCGGTCTCACCGCCGCCCTCTATGCCGCGCGCGCCGGCCTCGCCCCCCTCGTCCTCGAAGGCCCCGCACCGGGCGGGCCGCTGGTCAACACGCCGCGGATCGAGAACATTCCCGGTTTCCCCGACGGGATCGGCGGATTCGAGTTCATCGACAACCTGCGCCGCCAGGCGGAGCGCTTCGGCGCGGCGTACCGCGGGGCGACGGTGACGGCCTTCGCACCGCGCGACGGCGGCGGGGCGCTGCTGACGCTCGACGACGGCGAAACGCTGGAAGCCGCCGCGGCCGTCATCGCGACGGGCGCCGCGCACCGTCCCCTCGGCGTGCCCGGCGAGGCGGAGCTGGCGGGCCACGGGGTGTCCTACTGCGCGACCTGCGACGGCGCGTTCTTCCGCAACAAGCCCGTGGCGGTGGTGGGCGGCGGCGATACGGCGTGCGAGGAGGCGCTGTTCCTCGCGCGGATGGCGTCGTCGGTGACCCTCGTCCACCGCCGCGACGCGCTCCGCGCCTCGAAGATCCAGGCCGACCGCGTGCTGGCGGACCCGAAGATCACGGTCCGCTGGAACCGCACCGTCGCGGCCCTCGACGCGGCGGACGGCAGGCTCGCGGCCCTGCGCCTGCGCGACACGGCGTCCGGCGCGGAGGAGACGCTGCCGGCGGCGGGGCTGTTCGTGGCGATCGGGCTGGTGCCGACCTCGGCGCTCTTCTCGTCGGTGCTGGCGACGGACGCGCAGGGCTATCTCGAAGCGGACGGCGTGTTCTCGTCGCTGCCCGGCGTGTTCATCGCGGGCGACGTGGCGGACCCGGTGTACCGCCAGGCGGTGTCCGCGGCCGGTTCGGGCTGCCGCGCCGGCATGGAAGCCATCCGCTACCTGGAGTCCGCGCCATGAGCCACCAT
This sequence comes from Kiritimatiellia bacterium, assembly GCA_017527155.1. Lineage (GTDB taxonomy): Bacteria > Verrucomicrobiota > Kiritimatiellia > CAIQIC01 > Lenti-01 > CACXEY01. The sequence continues at coordinate 3,926 of JAFXQI010000070.1, read as the reverse complement.
TCGTCCAAGCACCGCCGTCTCACCGCCGAGGAAAAGCGCCTCTACGGCCGCCTCCTCGCCCTCTGCCGCCCCTACACCGGCCGCCTGCTGCTGGCGGTCCTGTTCGGCCTGATGTTCGGCGGATCGCTCTTCGGCCTGCTGGCGGTGGGCAAGAGCGGCGTCGCGAACGTCTTCGGCGGCGCCGGCGGCCGCATCACGGCGCTCCAGGACGCGGTGTCGGCGTGGATCGACCGCGTGTACAGCGGCGGGGTGGACCACTCGGCGCTGCTGATGGGCGCGCTGCTGGGGCTGCTGGTGCTGCTGGCGCTGCTGCGCGGACTGAGCTTCTTCTTCAGCAAATACCTCATCGAATGGGTGGCCCAGCGCGTCGTGATGGTGCTGCGCAACGAGCTGTTCTCGAAGATCCTCCACCTTCCGCTCCTCTACTTCACCGGCTCCCGCACCGGCGAACTGATGTCGCGCACGCTCAACGACACGCAGCTCATCGAGAAGAGCATCACCGAAGTCATCTGCGACCTCGTCCAGCAGCCGTTCGTGCTCGTCGGCGCCGCCTGCGCGCTGCTGATCACCGACCTGCGCCTCGCGCTGATCAGCCTGGCGGTGTTCCCCGTGTGCATCCTGCCCGTCATGCTCTTCGGCAAGCGTGTCCGCCGCCACGCCAAGGCCGGACAGGAACGCATCGCCGACCTCTCCAGCATCCAGCAGGAAGCGATCGCCGGGGCGGCCATCGTCAAGGCCTTCGGGATGGAGGACCGCGAACTCGACCGCTTCGCGCGCCAGAACGCCGACTTCTTCCGCCGCCAGATCAAGATCGTCGCCTCCCGCGCCGCCGTGAACCCGCTGATGGAGCTGTTCTCCGTCATCGCCGCGTGCCTGATCCTCGTCTACTCCCGCTACGCGGGGCTTGCGCTCGAAGACATCCTCGTGTTCATCGTCGCGATGGTCGCCATGTACGACCCGGCCAAGAAACTCTCCCGCGTGCACCTCGTCATCCAGCAGAGCGCCGCCGCCGCCGAGCGCGTGTTCGCGATCCTCGACACCGAGGACACCGTCGCCGACCTCCCCGGCGCCACGCCGCTGCCCGCGCCCGTGAAGGAAATCCGCTTCGACGGCGTCACCTTCTCCTACAAACCCGGCGCCGCGCCCGTCCTCGACGACGTCACCCTCTCCGCGCGCGCCGGCGAACTCGTCGCCCTCGTCGGCGGCTCCGGCGCCGGCAAGACCACCCTCGTCAACCTCCTCCCGCGCTTCTTCGACGCCACCGGCGGGCGCGTCCTCCTCGACGGGCGCGACGTCCGCAGCTGCACCCTCGAATCCCTCCGCGCGCAGATCGGGCTCGTCACGCAGGAAACCTTCCTCTTCAACGACACCGTCGCCGCCAACATCGCCTACGGCTCCCCCTCCGCCACCCGCGCCGAGATCGAAGCCGCCGCCAGGATGGCCCACGCCCACGACTTCATCCTCGCCATGCCCAAGGGCTACGACACCGTCATCGCCGAGCGCGGCTCCCTGCTTTCCGGCGGACAGCGCCAGCGGCTGGCCATCGCGCGCGCGTTGCTGCGGAACCCGCCCATCCTGATCCTCGACGAAGCCACGAGCGCCCTCGACACCGAATCCGAGCGCGCCGTCCAGGACGCCCTCGACGAAGCGATGAAGGGCCGTACCGTCTTCGCCATCGCCCACCGCCTTTCGACCATCCGCCGCGCCGACCAGATCCTGGTCCTCGACCACGGCCGCATCGTCGAACGCGGCCGGCACGACGACCTCCTCGCCCTGGGCGGAATCTACCGCCACCTCTACGAAATGCAGTTCGAGAAGCAGGACACCCCGTGAGCGCGCCCACCCCCACCCGTCCCTCCCCGTCGGACGAAACCGAACTGCTCTCCGCCCTCTGCACCATCCGGGACCCCGCCCAGCTGCGCCGCGTGATGGGCGAACTCCTGACCCCGTCCGAGTACGCCGCCCTGCTCCGCCGCTGGACCATCCTGAAGATGCTCTCCGACGGCCACACCCAGCGCGAAACCGCCCGGGCCATCGGCGGCAGCCTCTGCAACGTCACCCGCGGCGCCCGCGTCCTCCGCACCGGCACCGCCGCCACGCTCACGCTCCTCCGCCCCCGGGGCCGCTGACGGTCCGGGGAAACGGGTTGCGGTTTTCGGCAATCTCCCAGACGGATTCCGATCCCATGGTCGTGCGGAAGCGCGACCCTCCCGGGGCGTCCGCCGCGGGGTGGGACGCGATTCTGCGCGTCCTCGATGACCGGTCGCGCGGAAGCGCGACCCTCCCCAGCGTTTCGCGCATCCCGTTGGCACGGGCGGCAGGTCCGGCGTCCGGCGTCCGAAGTCAAAAGCGGTGTCTGCAAGCGGCTCGCTCGGGGAGCTCGCCCCACCAAGCCTGGAAGAGCAAACAAGGGCAACACTGTTTCATGAACGTCCTGCCCGGTGCGTCCGCTGCGGAATCCGTCCCCGGAAAGGCGATGGGGCGGGTCAGACGGGCCAGAGGAAGGAGCCGGTCTGGCGGAAGCGGAGGTAGGTTTCGATGGATTGGGAGGATTTGCGTTCGACGGCTTCGCGGGTGTTGAAGGCGTTGTGCGGGGTCAGGATGACGTCGGGCCGGGCACGGAGGCGGAGCAGGGCGCGGTTGTCGTCGGTGAGGGTGGCGGGGTCGCCGGAACGGAGGGCGGGGGCCAGGGTGGATTCTTCGTTGTAGACGTCCAGGGCCGCGCCGGAGAGGTGGCCGGCGGAAAGGGCCGCTTCGAGGGAGAGGGCGGGGGTCAGTTCGCCGCGGGCGATGTTGACGAGGATGGGATGGCGGGCGGCGGTCCGGAGGAGGTCCGGGGTGAAGTAGCCGCGGTTGGCCGGGGTGAGGTTCATGGCGCAGAGGAGGATGTCGGCCTGCGCGAGGGCGTCGGCGGGGGTGACGTAGGCGACGTCGGGATGGCGGCGGACGAGGTCGACGCCGAGAACGCGGACGCCGAGGGCGGCGAGGATGGCGTGGATTTCGTGGCCGATGTTGCCGACGCCGAAGACGGCCGCGGTCCTGCCGGAGAGTTCGCAGCCGGTGAGGTCATCGCGCTTGAAGCGGTCGAACTGGGCGAGCTGCCGGGGGAGGTGCCGGAGGAGGGAGAGGGTCAGGAGAAGGGCCTGTTCGGCGACGGCGCGGACGCAGTAGCGGGGGAGATAGCCGAGGGCGGGGCAGGGGACGCCGGGGGGGAGGGCGGTGCGGTAGGCGAGGAGGTGGTCGTGGCCCGTGGAGCGGGAGAGGATGCCGGCGAGGGACGGGGCCCATGCGGGCGGGAGGATGGATTGGGTGCGGATGGAGATGACGGGGGCGGGCGGCGCGGCGTGGGCGGCTTCCTGGAGGGTCAGGGGGGTGAGGCCGATGCGGACGCCGGCGGCGTCGGCGTAGTGGCGGAGGCGTTCGGCTTCTTCGGCGAACGCTTCGTAGCAGTAGATTTCGGGCGCGGGCGCGGTCACGGGGCCGTGGCCGGAGCGGCGTCGTCGGCGGAGTCCGGTCCGAAGAGGCGGGCGGTCAGGGAAAGTTCGGCGGCGGCGGCGCTGGCGGCTTCGTCGGCCGGCGCGGGGGCGTCGGCGGGGGCGTCTTCGGCGGATTCGGGGAGGTCGGGGATGGCGGGCGCAAACGGTACGAGGGTGCTGGCGGCGGCGTCGGATGGACCGGCTTCCGGGGCCGGGGCGGCTACCGGGGCGGGGGCGGGTTCTTCGGCCGGCGCGGGTTCGGCGACCGGATCGGCGATGGGTTCGGCGGCGGGTTCGGATTCGATGGCGGGCACGGGAGAATCAGCCGGTTCGGGAGTCGCAACGGGAGTCGCGACGGGTTCGGGCGCGGGTTCGGGTTCGGGTTCCGTGACGGGGGCGGGGGCGGGTTTGGACTTGTGGGATTTCTTGCGGGATTTCTTGGAAGGCGGC
>JAFXQI010000069.1 GCA_017527155.1 Kiritimatiellia bacterium | reverse complement strand
CTGGAAGCTTCCGATCTCCCGCCTCGGCAGGAAAGGTTGCGGCTGCAAGCGCTGGGGTGGCTTGGCAACCGCGCGGGGCCGCTTTAGAGCGGTTTGCGAAATAGTGTTTCCTCAATCCATTGTTCCGCCAGGCATTTCCACGGCGGACGCGCAGAAGCGCGTCCCTCCCCGTGGAGAGCGCAACGGGAGGGTCGCGCTTCCGCGCGACCTTGGTGGGGCGAGCACTCCGTGCGAGCCGAACGGATGGTTGGAACGGCTCGCTCGGAGAGCTCGCCCCATCCGTCTGGAAGACCAAGCAGACGCCAAACTATTTCGCAGCCCGCTCTACCCTTCGCGGATTTCGGCGGGGAGGGTTTTCTTGAGGGCGTCGTTGATTTTTTGCTGGAAGGCGTTGGCTTGGGCGTCGGTGAGGGTGCCTTTGGCGGAGCGGTAGGTGAAGGCGTAGGCCAGGCTCTTGCGGCCGGAAAGGTTCTTGCCTTCGTAGATGTCGAAGAGTTCGATCTTCTCCAGCTCGGGAGGGGCGGCCTTCTTGGCGATCTTGAGGACCTGTTCGTGGCGGACGGAGGCGTCGACGATGAGGGCGACGTCGCGCCGGGTGCTGGGATAGGCGGGCGGCGGGGAGAGTTTGCGGAGGGTGTTGACGTCCTTGAGGAGAGGGGTCTGTTCGACTTCGAGGACGCCGACGGGGGAGTGGATGCGCCATTTGGCGGCGATGTCGGGGTTCAGGAGGCCCAGCCAGCCGGCGGGTTTGCCGGCGATGGTGATTTCCATTCCGCGGCCGGCCGCGCCCCAGGGGCGGTCGGCGGGGCGCAGGCAGGCGCCGCGCAGGTTGAGGGTGTCGGCGAGCTGGGTCCAGAGGCCCTTGAGCCAGAGGTACATGTCGAGTTCGCCGACGGGCGCGAATTTGTCGAGTCCGGTCCGCCCGACGGGGCCGAAGAGGGCGATGGCGAGGTGGTCGCTCTCGGTGGGGGTGCCGTCGGGGGCGAGGCGGAAGACGCGCCCGGTCTCGAAGAAGGCGCATTCGGCGACCTGCCGGGAGACGTTGAGGCCGATGTTTTCGACGACTTGCGGCAGGAGGGCGTCGCGCATGACGGTGTGGTCGGCGGTGAGGGGGTTGCTCAGGCGCACGCGCGCGGGGGCGGCGTCGGGGTCGAAGCGGTCGAGGAGGGCGTCGGAGAGGAAGGAGTAGTTCATGACTTGCTGGAGGCCGAATCCGGCAAGGGTTTCGTGCAGGCGGCGCTTGGCCTGGTAGGGGAGGTCGTCGGCGCCTTCGACGACGGTGGCGAAGGGGCGCACGGGCGGGAGGTTCTTCAGGCCGTGTATGCGGATGATTTCTTCGACGAGGTCGGCCTCGCGGGTGAGGTCTTCGCGGAAGGTCGGGACGCGCACGGTGACGGCGTCTTCGGCCTCGGAGACGATTTCGAGCCCGAGGGAGGCGAGGATGCGCACGACGTCGGGCCGCGGGATGTCCATGCCGAGGAGGTCGCGCAACGCGGCGGTGCGGCAGGTGACGGTCCAGGGGGCCTTGGGGGCGGGGTAAATGTCGACGGCGCCCTTGCAGAGGGTGGCGCCGGCGAGCTCGACGAGGAGGCGCGCGGCGCGCCGGGAGCCGAGGGGCACGGCGTCGGGGCCGACGCCGCGCATGTAGCGGTAGGCGGAGTCGGTCTGGAGGCCGAGTTTCTTGGAGGTGGAGCGGATGGCGGCGGAGCGGAAGGAGGCGCTTTCGAGGAGGACTTCGGTGGTGGTGTCGGCGATGCCGCTGTATTCGCCGCCCATGACGCCGGCGACGGCGAGCGGTTTTTCGGCGTCGCAGATGACGAGCATTTCGGGGGAGAGGGGGCGCTCGGCGCCGTCGAGGGTGGTGATGGTTTCGCCGTCGCGCGGATGCCGGACGACGATGCGGCCCTCGGCGAGGCGGGCCTTGTCGAAGGCGTGCAGGGGCTGGCCGGTCTCGAGCATGACGTAATTCGTGATGTCGACGACGTTGTTGATGGACCGGATGCCGGCGGCTTCGAGACGGCGCTTCATCCAGTCGGGGGAGGGGCCGACCTTGACGCCTTTGAGGACGCGGGCGCTGTAGCGGGGGCAGTCGGCGGTGTCCTCGACCTCGACGCGGGTCTCGGCCTCGACGGGGTCGCCATCCTCGCGGAGCGTGGTGTCGGGGAGGCGAAGGGGGGCGCCGGTGAGGGCGGAGACTTCGCGAGCGACGCCGATCAGGCCGATTTCGTCGGGGCGGTTGGGGGTGATTTCGAGTTCGAGGACGGTCTCGGGCTCGCCGAGGACGGCGGTCAGCGGGGTGCCGGCGGCGAGGGAGGAATCGAGGACCATGAGGCCGGAGTGGTCGGAGCCGATGCCGAGCTCGTCGGCGGCGCAGAGCATGCCGCAGCTCTCGACGCCGCGTACCTTGCGCTTCTCGATCTTGAACCCGCCGGGCAGCTCCGTGCCGAGCGGCGCGAAGGGATACGTCCCTCCCGCCTCCACGTTGGGCGCGCCGCACACGATGACGGGGCGCTCGGCGGCACCGTAATCGACGGTGCACAAATGCAGGTGGTCGCTGTTGGGGTGGTTGGCGACGTCGAGGACCTTGGCGACGACGACGCCCGCGGGCGCGCCGCCGACCTTTTCGACGCCTTCGACCTCGATGCCGGAAAACACCAGCCTGTCCACCAGCTCCTCGACCGGCAGCTCGACGTCCACGTATTCCTTCAGCCAACTCAGCGGAATTTTCATGATTGTTTCTTCCTTCCGTTTGATCCTAAAACTTTCGCCGCCCCACCCGCCACAAGGGCGGCCAGCACGGCCTTTGCGACAACCAACGCGATTATCCATCTCCCTGAATCCGGGTGCACCGCCAAAGCCCGGGAGAACACCGGCTCGCTGATAATCAACACGGCGAACACCGCCAATCCGACGCCCAAGCCGTCGAAGAAGCGCCTTTTTTTCGTCAGGCGTTCCGCCGACCGTGCGCTGTCCTTGTTCTCCGTCATGTCAAAACTTCCTTTCGCTCTCCAAAAACTTCACGGGAACAAAATCAGCCACAAGGCAAACGCCGAAAACAACGCCAAAAGCGCTCCCTGCCAAAAGCGGTGACGAACCAACAACCTACCAACCGCCCCTGCCATGCACAGCAAAAAGGCTCCGGCCAAAACGCCATTCTCCCAGTTCTCCAGCGCCGGATACCACGCCGGGTGTACCCGATAGAGTATCTTGACCACAATCACTACACACAAACCCACTTGGCCAAGCAACGTCAACCCGCGCAAAACGCGCTGCTTGCCCGCCAAGCGTTCCGTCGGCCGTGCGCTGTCCATATTCTCCGTCACGTCAAAACTTCCTTTCGCTCTCCAAAAACTTCACAAAAACAACCCACTCGCCACCAGGGCGACCGCAATGGCGAAAATCCCGTGCCAGAGGCGGCGCCGGGGGAACGCCATGACAATCAACCCCGCCAGCACCGCGGCCGGAGCCCCGCAAACGGCCGCAAAGGCGGCTCTCCAACTCCACACGTCCCGTTCCGGCGCGACCGTCACGCTCGCCGCGGCCAACACGAACACCACGGCGAAAACGCCAAGAAAATACTTCAGTCCGCGCAACATGCGCTGCTTGCCCGTCAAGCGTTCCGCAGGCCGCTTTCCGTCCGCCGTGCCCGGGGAATGCAAGGGGAATTTTCGGGACTGCCGCAGTTCTCTCATTTCAGAAACTTCCGTCCTTCGACTTCGGAGAGGATGCGCATCTGCTGGATGGCGATTTCGTTCAGCTTCTTCAGGCGTTGCGGCTGCGGGATGCCGTCGTTGATCATCACGGCGTTGATGTTCTCCATGTTGGAGATGCAGATGAGCTGGTCGATGGTGGCGTAGTCGCGCTGGTTGCCTTCCAGCTCCGGATTCGCCGCCTGCCATTGCCGGTGCGTCATGCCGAAGAGCGCGACATTCAGGACGTCGGCCTCGCTCGCGTAGATGATGTTCATCTGCGCCCGCGAGACCTGGGCGGGGATCAGGTTCCCCTTGATGGCGTCGGTGTGGATGCGGTAGTTGATTTTCGCCAGTTCCCGCTTCGCCGACCAGCCGAGCAGTTCCTGCTCCTTGGCCTTGAGCCGCTGGAACTCCTTGACCAGGTACAGCTCGAACTCCACCGACAGCCACGCGGCGAACTTGAAGGCGATGTCGTTGCGGGCGAACGTGCCGCCATGGCGGCCGGCCTGCGCGACAATGCCGATGGCGTTCGTGGCCATGATCCATTTCGTCGGGCTGAGCACGAAGGTGTTCAATCCGCACTGCTCCCTAAACCTACCGAATTCGGCAGGTTTGAAATCCGGGTTGTACAGCGTCTCCCAAAGCCCGAGATACTCGATGGTCATGCGGTTCCGCATCCAGTGGTTGATGGTGAAACTCGGGTCTTCGGACCTGAGCTTCGCCATGTCGGTCAGGCAGACGTAATCCTCGCCGCCGATCTTGACCACGCGCACCAGCGTCCCGCGCACGTCCAGTTCGCCAGACTTCTTCACCGGCCCAATCCTTTTTCCATCAAGCCGCACGACGGCATCGGTTCCATCGACTGCAATCGACGGCAACCGACGGCAACCGGCCACTCGCCCGGCGTCAGGAGTTTTCCAACGATTGGAAAAATTTTCCGCCCGTTTTCCAATGATTGGAAAAGATTTTCCGGTTTTTTCCAATGATTGGAAACTTTTTTTCCAATGGTTGGAAAAACCGCGCCGTTTTTTCCAATGATTGGAAACTTTTTTTCCAATGGTTGGAAAACTTCTTGCGCGCCGCGGGCGGGCCGGTTGTGCAGGGGGGCGGTCATGTCTCGGAGCCGTCCTCTCCATCCATGCGCGAGAAGGCGGCGGCATCGAGTGCCGCGCGCATTTCGGCGGCGTCTTTCGCCGTGAGGCCCCCCGCGAACCGCATGAACCCCGGCGCCGGGCGCTCCTGCTCTGCCGATACCCCCAGCGTTGCGACCTGGGGCTCGTCCATCGCGTGCAAGTTCAGTTCGCCCATGGTTCATCCTTTGGGTGCGAATGGTTCTTGGGGTAAACCGCAGCGCGCGCGCTGTCAAATCCTGAGGGCGGGGGGATCCGACTGCAGTCGACGGCACTCGATTGCAGTCGATTGCAATCGGGTCGCCGGTCGGGCGTTGCGCGCCGCGCTCCGCTGTGCCACCTGTCGTGCATTCCTCAGAACTGCGCGAGGTAGCGGGCGTCGTTTTCGTAGAGGCGGCGGATGTCGTCGATGCCGAAGAGGATCATCGCCAGGCGCTCCAGGCCCATCCCGAAGGCGTAGCCCGTCACCGTGTCCGGTTCGTAGCCCGCCGCCGCGAAGACGTTCGGGTCCACCATGCCCGCGCCCATGATCTCGATCCAGCCGCTCCCCTTGCATACCCGGCAGCCCTTGCCGCCGCACATGTGGCAGGAAAAATCCACTTCCACGCTCGGCTCCGTGAACGGGAAGAAGTGCGCGCGGAACCGGCTCTTCACCCCGCTGCCCATCAGCTCGCGCGCGAAGTGGTCCATGTCGCTCTTCAGGTCCGCCAGGCTCACGCGGCGGTCCACGTAGAGGCCCTCGATCTGGTGGAAGTTCGCGCTGTGCGTCGCGTCCGTCGTGTCCCGGCGGTAGCAGCGGCCCGGGCACACGATCCGCACCGGCGGCTTGTGCGCCTCCATCCACCGCGCCTGCACCGCCGAGGTCTGCGTGCGCAGGAGGTTCCCGCCGGGGAGGTAGAACGTGTCCTGCGTGTCGCGCGCGGCGTGGTCCGCCGGCGTGTTCAGCGCGTCGAAGTTGTAGTGCTCCGTCTCGATGTCCGGCCCGTCCGCCACCGTGAAGCCCATGCGCCGGAAGATCGCGCTCGTCCGGTCGATCAGCTGCGTGATCGGGTGCAGGCGTCCGCGGCGCGCCCAGCGGCCCGGCAGCGAGAGGTCGAACGCGCCCGCCCGCTCCGCCTTCGCGGCGGCGGCGAGGGCGTCCTTGCGGACGTTGACGGCGGCGAGCACGCCGGTCTTGAAGCGGTTGAGCGCCTGGCCCATGGCGCGCTTGTCGGCGGCTTCCTTGAGCAGGCCCATCCACTGGGGGAGGAGGCCGTTGCGGCCGAGGTAGTGGACGCGCAAGGCTTCCACCGCCGCCGCGTCCGGTGCCGATTGCACTTCGTCCAGCGCCTGTTGGGTCCGTTGTTCGAGTTCGTGGATGTCCATGGTGGTTGACTCCTGTCGTTTGAAAATCCCGCCCATTATCCTCCGGCGCGCGCGGAAAGGAAAGCCCAAAGCGCGGCGGGGAGCCATCCCGTTTCCATCCCCCTCCTGCCCGCGCCGTCTGTCCGGCCCCTTCCGCCCGCCCCTCCCCCACCCTGCTTCACCGCGGTTCCAGCCCCGCCAGCGCCCGGTCCAGGATGCCGTGGCACCAGGCGATCAGCACGCCGTAATTCACGATGGGGACGCCGGCCGCGCGGGCGGTGGCGATGCGGGAGAGCATTTCGCGGCGGGTCAGCATGCAGCCGCCGCAGTGGACGGCCAGGGCGTAGGAGGAAAGGTCGTCAGGCCAGGAGAGGCCGGCGCAGTGGCCGAACTCCAGGCGCTTGCCGGTCTTTTCGCGGAGCCAGCGGGGGATCTTGACGGTGCCGATGTCGTCTTCCTGGCGGTGGTGGGTGCAGCCTTCGGCGATGAGGATTTTGTCGCCGTCGCGGAGGTTCCGGATGGCGCGCGCGCCGGCCACCAGCGCGTCGAGATCGCCCTTGTGGCGGGCGAAGAGGATGGAGAACGACGTCAGCGGCACGCTCTCCGGTACGGTTTCGGCGACGCGACGGAAGGCCTGGGAGTCGGTCACGACGAGGCGCGGCGGGGCGGCGAGGCGGGAGAGGGCGGCGGCAAGTCCGGTTTCCTTGGCGACGACGCAGTGGGCGTCGGCGTCGAGGATGTCGCGGATGGCCTGCTGCTGGGGCAGGATGAGGCGGCCCTTGGGCGCGGAGGCGTCGATGGGGGTCACGAGCACGACGGTGTCGTCCGGCTTCAGCAGGTCGCCGAGCAAGGGCGGATCGGCGGGCGCGGCGGCAAGCTGGCGCGCCAGGGCGTCCTTGAGGGCGCCGATGCCGTCGCCGGTCAGCGCGGAGACGGCGTGTACCGGTCCCCACGCGGCCGCTTCGGAACGCTGTGCGTCGTCGGGAACGGCTTCGTCGCAGCGGTTGAAGACGATGGCAACGGGAATCCGCCGCGCTTGCGCGTCTTCCAGCAGCGCGCGCTCGACATCGCCGATTCCCCAGGCGGCGGTGGTGACGAGCACGAGCAGGTCGGTGCGGACAAGGGAAGCCCGGGCGCGTCTCACGCGTCCGGCTCCGAGCGACGCGTCGTCGTCGTCGAGTCCGGGGGTGTCGGTGAAGACGACGGGGCCGTACGGGAGCAATTCCATCGCCTTCGCGACGGGGTCGGTCGTGGTGCCCTTGACGGGGGAAACGAGCGCGACTTCCTGTCCGGTCAGCGCGTTGACGAGGCTGGACTTGCCGGCGTTGCGGCGGCCGTAGACGGTGATGTGCGCACGCACCCCCGAGGGGGCGTCGTTCAGGTTGGCGGGCGTCGTCATGGGCGCGCGACGGAGACCGCGTCGAGCAGCGTCGCCGGGAGCGTGTCGTCCGCGGGAACGGCGCGCTGCTCGCCGCTGGCCATGTCCTTGAGCAGGATGGTCCCGGCGGCGAGTTCGTCGTCGCCGCGCAGGAGCGTCCAGGCGGCGCCGGCCTTGTTCGCGGCACGCATCTGGGACTTCATGCTCCCGCCGGAGGCCATGCGGCAGGCGAGGCCGGCGGCGCGCAGGGTGCGCATCAGGGCGAGGTTTGCGGACTGCGCGGCGTCGCCGAGGCCCACCAGCCACACCAGCGGGCGGCGCGGAGGCAGGAAGGACGCGGCGTCGGGGCTCTCCAGCAGCAGCTGCAGGACGCGCTCCATGCCGATCGCGAACCCGACGCCCGCCCAGTCGCGGCCGCCGAGCGCGATGCGGTAGCGGCCGCCGCCGGCGAGGGCGGTCTGCGATCCGGCGCGGCGGCCGGCGATTTCCCAGATGGTGTGCTCGTAGTAGTCGAGACCGCGGACCAGCAGCGGGTCGCGCACGAAGGGAATCCCCATCGCGCGCAGGTGCGCCTCGACGGCTTCGAGGTAGGCGACGCTTTCCGGCCCCATGAACGACGTGACCGGCGGGAGGCCGGACACGATCGCGCGGCAGCCTTCGTTCTTGCAGTCGAGCACGCGCAGGACGTTCTCGTGGATGCGGCGGCGGCAGTCTTCGCAGAGGTCGCCTTCGCGTTCCGCCAGCGCGGCACGCAGTCCCGCGGCAACCGCGGCGTGTTCGCCGCCCGCCCCGCGCGTGTTGAGGTGCACCTCGCAGTCGGGGATGCCCCACGCGCGCAGCAGGTCCACCTGCAAGGACAGGATTTCCGCATCGACCAGCGGCGACGGCTCTTCCAGGCACTCGACGCCGCACTGGTGGAACTGGCGCTTGCGTCCGGCCTGCGGGCGCTCGCAGCGGAACATCGGCCCGATGTAGTACCAGCGCCCGCCCGCCGCCTCGATGGGGCCGATCCCCGCCGCGTGGCGCATGACGCCGGCCGTCCCTTCGGGACGCAGGCAGAGGCGGTGGTGGCTGCGTTCGAAGGAGTACATTTCCTTCTGGACCACGTCCGTCGTGTCGCCGATGGAGCGGGTGAAGACCTCCTCGTACTCCATGACCGGCGTGCGCAGCTCGCTGAAGCCGTGGCGCTCCATGACGTCGCGCGCGACGGCCTCCATGCGCTGCCAGTACGCCACTTCGGGCGCGGCGATGTCGGACATGCCTTGGATGGGTTGCAACAACGATGCCACGGGGCGGCCTCCTGCGGTGGGGGTGGATGGAATGGGACCCGGCGCGCCGGCGCCGGTGCGGGACTCAGCCCTGTTTCGCCGGACGCACCGCCGGCTTGGCGAAGATGGCCTTCATTTCCTTGCCGGGACGGAACCGCACGACCCGGTGTTCCGGAATCATGATGTCCTGGTCCGGCTGGTGCGGATTGCGGCCGATGCGGGCCTTGCGGACTTTCACGTCGAACACGCCGAAGCGGCGGAACTCCAGCGACTGCCCTTCGCGGAGGGCCTCGACGATGCCGTCGAACGTCTTCTGGATCACGTCCAGCACCTGCATCTGGGTCAGCCCCGTCTCCGTCGCGATTTTGACGGCGAGGTTGCGTTTGGTCAAATTAGCCATGGTCTATCCCTTTCAGAATCAAATTGGTGTGTCCAATCTACCCGATTTCCGGCAAAGGTCAAGGTGGGGCGGCCGGATGGGGCAATTTATTCTTTTCGGGGATATCGGTATTTCCGGAAAACGGAAGCGATCGTCAATCTTCCCGCCGAATGTCGGCCCCGAGAGCGCGGAGACGCCCGTCGATCCGCTCGTAGCCGCGGTCGACCATCCCCGCCTGCTCGATCCGGCTCGTCCCCTCCGCGCACAGCGCCGCGATGACCAGCGCCATCCCCGCCCGGATGTCCGGGCTCGTGATCATCTGCCCCCGCAGCCGCGACGGTCCGCTCACCAGCACGCGGTGCGGATCGCACTGGACCAGCGCCGCCCCCATGTCGAGGAGGCGGTCGACGAAGTACATCCGGCTCTCGAACAGCTTCTCGAAGAACAGCACGTTCCCCGACGCCTGCGTCGCCAGCACCAGCAGCACGCTCAGCAGGTCGGAGGGGATCGCCGGCCACACGCCGTCCTCCAGCTTCGGGATGTGCCCGCCCAAATCGCTCCGTACCCGCAGCGCCTGGTGCTCCGGCAGATGCAGCACGCCGTCCCGCACGGTCCAGCGAACCCCCAGCCGCCCGAAGGCGCGCTCCATCACGCGCAGCGCCGTCGCGTCCGGCAGCTCCCGGATTTCCAGCGCCCCGCCCGTCGCCGCCGCGGCCGCGATGAAGCTGCCGATTTCGATGTAGTCCGGCGATATCCGGCACCGCGCGCCGCCCAGCGACGGCACGCCCTCGATCTCGATCCGGTTCGTCCCCACCCCCCCGATGCACGCCCCCATGCGGACCAGCAGGTTCCCCAGATCCTGCACGTGCGGCTCGCAGGCCGCATTGAACAGCACCGTCCGCCCCGGCGCCAGCACCGCCGCCATCAGCAGGTTCTCCGTCGCCGTCACCGACGCCTCGTCGAGCAGGATTTCCGCCCCGCGGAACCGCCCCGTCCGCCGGAACCGGAAGGGTTCCGCGCCGAAATCGCACGCGATGCCCAGGCTCGTCAGCCCCGCGTAATGGGTGTCCAGCCGCCGCCGCCCGATTCCGTCGCCCCCCGGCGCATGGATTCCCGCACTCCCGTGGCGCGCCGCCAGCGGCCCCGCGAAGAGGATCGACCCGCGCACCTTCCGGCAGAGTTCCGCGTCGAGATCCGTCTTCCGCAGCGGCGCCGCGCACAGCGTCACGGCGTGCCCCCGCCGCTCCACGCGCACGCCGAGATCCTCCAGCAGCAGCAGCATGTTGTCCACGTCGAGGATGCGCGGCACGTTTTCGAGCCGTACGGGCGCGTCCGTCAGCAGGCACGCCGCCAGCATGGGCAGCGCGGCGTTCTTGTTGCCGAGCGGACGGAACTCGCCGCCGACCGGGCGGCCGCCTTGTACGATGAAGCGCGACATGGTTCTCCGTTGCGTCGCGCGGCGGTCCATCCGCCGTGCGCTCTTTCCATATACGCCCCCCACCCCGCCCCGCGCAAACCAAACCTTCGCCCCGGCGGAGTCCTCCCCCCCCTCCTCCCCCCACCCTCGCCCGTCTTGGCAACTTCCCTCCCGAACAATTTGGGCGCATCTCTGGTTTGTACACTCCCGCCAGCCCATGTCGGGAGGTGGGAAGAGTCAGGCGGGCCTTCGGTAGAGGCCGTCCAGTTCGCCGTTGGTGTACCACACGTACAGTTCGAGGAACGCCGCGAAGCCCGTTTTCGACCAGAACTGCCCCCGCCGCTTGAACCGGTTCTGGTTCTGCGAGCACT
>JAFXQI010000004.1 GCA_017527155.1 Kiritimatiellia bacterium | reverse complement strand
CCCGGCCGGGGCTTCGCTGGCCGGCGCGGGTTCGTCGGCGGGGGCGGATTCTTCCGTCACGGCCGGAGCGGGCTCTTCCGGCACCACGGGGGCGGGCTCTTCGGCGGGAGCCGGTTCTTCCACCACGGCGGGGGCGGGTGCCGGGGCCGGTTCTTCCACAACGGGGGTCGGTTCTACGACCGGGGGGACCTCTTCGACGGGGGCGGGTTCTTCGACCGGCGCCGGTTCTTCGGCGGCGGCGGGTTCTTCGGCCGCGGCGGGGGCGTCGTCGGCCACGGGCGCGGGGATTTCCTCGATGGCGGGGGCGGCGGCGGCAGGGGCGGGTTCCGCGGGTGCGGCGGCTTCGGCGGCGGGAGGCGGCGGCGGGGGAACGGCGAGGGGGCGGATGGTGCGGAAGAAGTAGATGGCGCCGCCGGCGGCGAGGGCGAAGAAGAACAGCAGCAGGATGGTCATGCGGCGCTCGGCGCGCTTCATGACTTCGCGCAGCAGCTGCTCGGATTCGCGGGAGCGGCTGATCAGGTCGGTGACGGTATGGGTGGAGGCGCGCTGCGATTCGTCGATGCCCGCCAGGGTCTGGTTGAGTCGCGACATGCTGTCGGTCAGCTGGCGGTCCTTTTCGAGATTGTTCTCGAGCTGCTGCTTGAAGAGCGTCATGACGTCATTCTGCCGGTCCATCGCCGACGGGACTTTCTCGAGGAGGGCGAGGACGGTGGATTGGACGGTTTCCTGGCGGTCGAGATGGATGCGGATGGCGCGGATGAGGTCCACCATCTCGAGGTAGCCGTTCTGGACGGCCAGGGCCTGCTGCTTCTTCCGCGAATGGAAGAGGCGGGAGAAGAAGCCTTCCTTGCGCGCCGGGACGGGCGGCGGTGGGATGAAGGTCGGCGGCTGCTCCGCAGGGGTGTCGGCGGGAGCGGGCGAAGGGGGCGGGATGATCTCGTCGGTCATGGCTGGTCTCCGGTGGGGTGGACTGGTTGGGCGGCATCATAGCGCGGGCGCGGGTTTTGGAAAGGAAGAAGTGAGGGGGGGCGGGCGGGCGGCGGCGGTCCTCCCGTCGAGTGTCGGGGGCGGCACGCGAGGGGGATGCTGTTCATGGGGGAGGAGGAGGGGGGTGAAATGCCTGGAAAACAAAGGGGTTTTCCTTGATATCGCGAGTGGGGGCGACGGGCGGACGGGAGGGGGGCGAGGAGGGACAAGGCGTCAGCGGGAGAAGACGCTCCAGAGGCCGGCGGCGAAGATGGAGAGGACGGCGAGGGGGAGAATCCAGGCGCAGTAGGGGCGCATCCAGTTGGCGAGGCGGAGCCCGCGGCCGGCGTTGGCTTCGGCGACGAAGCGGTCCCAGCCCCATCCCCAGCGGTGGCAGCAGAAGAGGACGTAGACGATGGCGCCGAGCGGCAGGAGGAGGTTCGAGACCAGGAAGTCTTCGGCGTCCAGCACGCTGGATTCCCCGCCCATCGGGTGCCAGCCCGCGAGGAGGCTCCATCCCAGCGCGCAGGGCAGCGACAGCAGCAGCATGGCGGCGGTGCAGACGGCGGCGGCGCGGGGCCGGTTCCAGCCCGTGAGGTCGCGCACGCAGGCGAGGATGTTCTCGAAGACCGCCAGCACCGTCGAGAAGGCCGCGAAGGTCATGAACACGAAGAACAGGCTCCCCCACAGGCGGCCCCCCGCCATGCCGTTGAAGACGTTCGGGAGCGTCACGAACAGCAGCGAGGGACCGGAGCCCGGTTCGACGCCGAAGGCGAAGCAGGCGGGCAGGACGATGAGTCCGGCGCAGACGGCGACGAGCGTGTCGAGGAGCGTCACGCGCAGGGCCTCGCCGGGAAGGGCGTGGTCGCGGCCGATGTAGCTGCCGAAGATGGCCATCGCGCCGACGCCGAGGCTCAGGGTGAAGAAGGCCTGGTTCATCGCCTCGCGCACGAGGGCGGACCATCCGCCGTGGGCGGCGACGGCGGAGGCGTCGGGGACGAGGAGGTAGCGGATGCCGCCGCCGGCGCCCGGCAGGAGGACGTTGCGGGCGGCGAGGACCGCCATGAGGGCGAGCAGCGCGAGCATGAGCCACTTGCTGACGCGTTCGAGGCCGCTGCGCAGGCCGATGGCGCACACGGCGAAGCCGGCCAGGACGACGAGCGCCATGGGGCCGGCCTGGACGGCGGGGGAGGCGAGGAGGGCGCCGAATTTGGCGCCGACGGCCGCCGAGCCGAGTCCGGCGAAGGCGCCGGTGGCGGAGAGGAAGAAGTAGGTGAGCATCCAGCCGGCGACGGTGGTGTAGTACATCATCAGGAGGACGTTGCCGGCGAGGGAGACGGCGCCGTGCCAGCGCCAGCCGCCGTGGCCGAGGGCCTGGTAGAGGAGGGCGGGGCTGCGGCGGGCGGCGCGGCCCATCGCGAATTCCATCGTCATGACCGGCAGGCCCAGCAGGGCGAGGCAGACGAGGTAGACGAGCACGAACCACGCCCCGCCGTACCGGCCCGCGAGCCAGGGGAAGCGCCAGACGTTCCCGATGCCGATCGCGCATCCGGCGGAGAGGAGGATGAAGCCGAGGCGGCTTCCGAGGGTTTCGCGTTTTTCGTGGGTTGCCATCGGGAAGGGAAGGAGGGGAGGGGAGGGCGGTCAGGATTCGACGGCGGTGCCGATCTTGGAGCCGAGGGCGGCTTCGGCGATGCTGCGTCCGTCGCGGAGGCGCGGGGTGACGCGCGGGACCCAGAGCATCCGGCGCTTGGCGCGGATGACCAGATGGTGGTTCGGCAGGAAGAAGAACACGGTGTCGAGCGCCGCTGCCAGCCAGAACAGCGGCGTGAACAGGCGGTAGGCCCAGAGGGCGCGCTTGAGGGAGCCGGGGCGCAGGGCGGCCTCCTCGCAGGTCTCCGGGACGAGCCCCGCGAAGAGTTCGGCGAGCACTTCGGTGAATTCGGTGAAGAAGCGGCCGAAGGTCTCCGTCTCCTGCACGTCGAAGCCGTCCTTGATGACGTCGAACAGTTCCGCCGGGGTGAAGCCGCCGCAGACGGGCGGACGGGCGGGATCGGCGAGGCCCGCCCAGCGCCGGAAGAGGTTCACGAGGGACCGGCGGCGGCGGCGGACGTGCAGGACGACGCGGGTCTTGGGGCGCAGGACGCGGTGGATCTGCGCCATGATGTCTTCGGGGCGGACGGCGTATTCGAGGACGCCGCCGAGCACGGCCGCATCCTGGGAGGCGTCGGGTAGGTCGAGGGCGGGCAGGCGGGTGGCCTCGCGGACGTCGCGGAATCCGAGCCCGGCGAGGAGCGCGGCGCGGGCGGGGGACTCGGCGACGGCGGTCCAGGCGGCTTCCCCGGCGGCGGCCGCGTTCTGGGCGACGACGGCGGCGACGAGCTCGTCGGCGGTGAAGGAGAGGACGTCCTGCCCGGCGGCGGGGCCGAGCATGCGGGCCATGTGGCGCGCGAGCCGCTTGCGGAGGGGGGAGAGGAGGAAAATGCCCGTCCGGAGACGCAGGATTCCGGCGGTCTCGGGCGCCGGGGCGGGGTCGGGGGCGGGGGAGGGGACGGATTCGGATTGGACGGACGTTTCGCTCATTGTGTTGCCGTCCCTACCGCAATCGGGGGGATTTGTCCAGTTGATTTCGGGGGAGGGTTGTGGATAATGGGGCACTTCCATGGCTGAAGACCGCGAACAATCGAACATGGACATCTACCTGCGCGAAATCGGGCGGGTCGAATTGCTGTCCCCCGGCGAGGAGGCGGAGCTGGCGCGGCGGATACGGGCCGGGGACGCGGAGGCGCGCGACCGGATGATCCGGGCGAACCTGCGCCTGGTCGTCGCCATCGCCAAGGAATACGCCAAGATCGGGCTGCCGCTGCTGGACCTGATTTCGGAGGGGAACATCGGGCTGATGACGGCGGCGGAGCGGTTCGATCCGTCCAAGGGCGCCAAGTTCAGCACGTACGCGGCGTGGTGGATCAAGCAGCGCATCCGCCGGGCGCTCCGGGACCAGGGCAAGACGATCCGCCTGCCCTCGCACCTCGCCGACAAGCTGCTGCGGATGCGCCGGGCGTCGGCGGACCTCTACGCGGAGCTGCAGCGGGAGCCGACGGCGGAGGAGCTGGCGGTGCGCATCGGCGAGCCGGAAAAGCTGGTGCGCAAGTGGATGGAGCTGTCCCGCGACACGGTATCGCTCGACCAGCCCGCCGGCGACGGCGAGGGCAAGGACACGGTCGCCGACCACGTCGCCGACACCCGTACCGAGGACGCCGGCGCGCTCATGGACAACCGCCAGCTGCTCGAAGAGATGGAGGCCCACCTCAAGGAGCTGCCCGCGCGCGAACGGACCATCCTGGAATACCGCTACGGCCTCGGCGGCCGCGAGCCGGAATCGCTGGAGGCGGTCGGCGCGCGCCTCGGCATCACGCGGGAACGCGTGCGCCAGCTGCAGAGCGCGGCACTGGAGAAGCTGCACGGACTCATGGTGGGGGAGGAATAGAGTTTTCCACACCAACCCAAGGAGACGGAACATGGCCGAATCGATCGAACAACTGAAACCGGACGCGGGCAACCTGTACCGCGAGGAAACGTACACCGACATGCGCGCGGGCTCGATCCGCAAGCTCCAGCCCGTGACGGCGGACGGGGCGGACGACCCGGCGCGGGCGCCGATCTTCACGGCGGTCGCCCAGATCATGACCCCCGGAGGCGTCCTGCCGCTCAGCGGCGAAATCCCCGGCGCGAAGACGCTGGCGGAGGCCGTGGAGGCGTTCCCGGCCGCGGTCAAGGCGGCGCTGGAGGACCTGCGCGCGGAGATGGAAGCGATCCAGCGCGAGCGGGCGTCGCAGATCGTGGTCCCGGGCCGCGACGTGCCGCCGGTGGGCGGCCTCGGCGGCGCCCCGTCGCCGGGCGGCGGAGGCGGTGGCCTTATCATCTGATACGCGGGGTGTAACTTCCGGGCGCCGCGCGGCGACCGGAGGGACGTGGACAGGACGCAATGGACAGCAACGGCAACCACGGGCAGGCCGAGGCGCTCGCCTTGCAGGCGGTCGGGCGCGTGCTCGACGGCGATACGGAGGCGTTCGCCGTGATCCTGCGCGCGTACGAGCGTCTCGTGGCCACCGACCTGGCCCGCCGCCTTCCCGCCGGCGACGTGCAGGAGGTCGCGCAGGACGCGTTCGTGCGGCTCTACCGCTCGCTGCCGTCCTACGAGCGCCGCGTGCCCCTCCGCAACTGGGTGCTCGCCATCGCGCGGCACGCGGCGCTGGATTTCTGGCGCCGGAAGTACCGGCGGGCGGAGGTGCCCGCCGGCGACCTCGCGGGCGGCGGGAACGGAGGCGGCGCGGACGACGGCGCCGCCGACCCCGGCAGCGCCGCCGCGGATGCCGCCGCCGTCCGCGCCCACGAGGAGGCCGCGCGCGAGGACGAGGCCCGCGCCCGCCGGCGCGAGTGGCTGGAGGCCGCGATGGACCGGCTCTCGCCCGACGACCGCGCCGTCATCGTGCTCGTCGAGCTCGAGGAGCGCTCCATGCAGGAGGCCGCGCGCGAACTCGGCTGCGGCCTGGCCGCCGTCAAGGTGCGCGCGTTCCGCGCGCGCCGCCGCCTGAAACACTGGCTTGAGAAGACCCGAAAGGAGGGTGTCCCGTGAAAAAGACAACCGACAACGAATTGCGCGACCTCTTCGCCGGGGCCGGCGCCCCCGCCGTGCCCGCGCTGGACGCCGCCGCCATCATGGACGCCGTGCGCGCCGAAGCCGCGGCGCGGCCCGTCCGGCGGTTGGAGTACGCCGCGCGCGACGTGCCGCGCTGGTTCGGCGCCGTCGCCGCGTCGCTCGCCTTCCTCACCGCCGCCGGGCTGCTCGTGCGGGCCGTCGGACAGGCCGACCGCGAAATCGGCGTCGCGTGGGTCCGCAGCGTGGAGCCCGCCGAGTTCGTGCAGAACGTCGTCATGCCGCCCATCGGCCACGGCTTCTTCGGAGGGAGCGAGCCATGAAGAAGACCCGCCTCGTCCTCCACAAGGCCACCCTCGCCGCCTTGCTCCTCGCCGCCGCCCTCGCCGGCTTCTGCGGCGGGTTCCTCGCCAACGCCGCCGTCATCCGCGCGCGGGTCCGGCGGATTTCCGCGATGCCCGAGGACATGCCCACGTTCCTGACGGAACGGCTCGCCGGCATCCTCGGGCTCGACGACGCCCAGCAGGCCGCCGTACGCGGGCATTTCGCCCGGCACGAGGTCCGCATGCGCGAGGAACGCCAGCGCGGGCGGGCTACCGTCGACGCGCTCGTCGCCGAACTCGATGCCGCCATCCAGTCCGAGCTCACGCCCGAGCAGAAGAAGAGCCACGTCGAATACCTCGAAAAACTGCGCGAGCAGAGCCGCGAGAACCGGCAGCTCCGCCGCGCCGTCGGGGGCGGGCGCTGAGACGGGGCGGGCGGCGGTGCACGAGTTCGGGATCATGGAAACCGTGCTGCGCGATGCCGCGGCGGCCTCGCGGGGCGCCCCGTTGCGCGCGCTGACCGTGCGGGTCGGGCCGCTCTCGGGCGTGGTCGTCGATTCGCTGCGGTTCGCCTTCGAGTCGCTCGCGCCGGGCGGCCCCGCGGAAGGCGCGCGGCTCGTGGTCGAGGAGACGAAGCCCGCCTTCCGCTGCCCCGACTGCGGAACCCTTTACGAAACCCCCGTCGGCGACTACCATTGTCCCGCGTGCGACTCCGTGCGCGGCGAACTCGTCGCCGGCAACGAAATGGAACTCCTGAGCATCGAGGTGTAGAACATGTGCGAATCCTGCGGCTGCGGCGAAACCAATCCCCATCTCCACGAACACGGACACGGACACGACCATGCGCACGGGCACGACCACGGGCACGACCACGGGCACGGCCACGTCATCCCCGTCCGCTCCTCCGCGCTCGCCCTGAACCAGCGTCTGGCCGACCAGAACCGCGGCTGGTTCCGCGCCAAGGGGTGGACCGTCTACAACCTGCTTTCCTCGCCCGGCTCCGGCAAGACCGCGCTGCTCGAGCGCACCCTCGCCGCGGTGCCCGGCTCCGCCGCGCTCGTCGGCGACCTCCAGACCGAGCGCGATGCCGACCGCCTGCGCGCCAGCGGCGCTCCCGCCGTGCAGATCACCACCGGCGAGACCTGCCATCTCGACGCCCACATGGTCGCCCACGCCCTCGACAAGCTGCCCGCGGACGGCATCCGGCGCCTCTTCATCGAGAACGTCGGCAACCTCGTGTGCCCGGCCTCCTTCGACCTCGGCGAGAAGGTCCGTGTCGTCCTCCTCTCCGTCACCGAAGGCGAAGACAAGCCGCTCAAGTATCCCGTCATCTTCCGGGAGGCCGATCTCGTCCTCGTCACGAAGACCGATCTCGCCGCCGCCGTCGGTTTCGACCGCGACGCCGCCCTCGCCAACATCCGCCAGGTCGCCCCCCGCGCCGCCATCCTCGACGTCTCCGCCAAAACCGGTGCCGGCCTCGACGCCTGGTACCGCTGGATCGAGGCACCGGCCTCCTGACCCTTTCCGAGCGGCTCGCGAAATGGTGTGGTGTCCACCGAGGACGCGCGGAAGCGCGTCCCTCCCTTGGAGTGCGTACCGGGAGGGTCGCGCTTCCGCGCGACCGCGGGGGGCGGGAAACGCCTGGAAAGCTGCAGAAAAACGCAGGGCGGATGACAACATGATGGGCCTGTCCCGTGGCATGGGTGGGGCGAGCACTCCGTGCGAGCCGCTCAACCGGATGGAACGGCTCGCTCGGAGAGACGCGATTGCCTGAACCGCTCTAAAAACGACCGCACCGCCCGGAGGGGGCGGTGCGGTACGTGGGGAAAATGCCGGGATTTCAGTTCTTGTCGGCGGCGTCTTCGGCGGCGGCGGCGGCGGGGTCGGCGCCCTGGGGGGCGGGGTCGGAGTAGAGGGTCACGCGGCGGCCTTCGGTCAGGATGGTGATGCCCGCGGCCGCGATGCGGTCGCCCGCGGCAAGGCCGCTGGTCACGTTGACGAGGTCGCCGGTGCGCTCGCCGATGGTGATGGTGCGCTTGGTGACGGTCCAGATGCCGTCTTCGCCTTCGGCCGGGGTCATGAGCCAGACGAAGAAGCTGGCGTCGCTGGCGGTGCCCACGGCGTCGGAGGGAATCTGGACGAGGCCGGCCGCGGGGGCTTCGGGCATGGGGGCGTCTTCGGTGATTTCGACGGTCAGGGTGCCGGTCATGCCGGGCAGGAGGACGATGCTGTCGTCTTCGGGATGCGGCATGGTGTAGGTGGCGCGGAAGGTCTGGGTGACGGGATCGGCCGAGGTGGAGTATTCCTTGAGTTCGACGGGGAAGCGCTCGCCGGGCAGGGAGTCGAATTCGACGGTGGTCACGACGCTGTCGGGCCGCTCGGTGGATACACGGTTGGCGCGGGTGAGGTAGGTCTCGGGAATCTGGACGTCGAGGTTGAGGACGCTGATGTCCTGGAGTTTGAGGATGCGGGTGCCGGCGGCGACGGTCTGGAAGTTGTCGACGTAGGTGTCGGAGACGGTGCCGGAGAATTTGGCGCGCAGGACGGTGTCGTCGAGGGATTTCTTGGCGATGGCGAGATGGGCCTTGGCGGCGTCGCGGTTGGCCTTGGCCTGGGAGTAGTCTTCCTGGGAGACGGCGTTGATCTCGAGGGCCTTCTTGGTGCGGGCGAAGGTGCTTTCGGCGAGGTCGAGCTGGGCCTGGGCGTCCTTGACCTGGTTCTTGAAGTCGCTGTCGTCGAGCTTCGCGAGGACGTCGCCCTTCTCGACCTGCTGGCCGCGGACGAGGGGGAATTCGACGATGCGGCCGCCGACTTCGAAGGAGAGGTCGACGCCGGTGTCGGCGTCGAGGGTCCCCGGGAAGCGGAGGACGGGACGGCGGATGGCTTCGCCGACGACGAGGCTCTTGAGGGGGCGAACGGAGGTGTCCGGCGGGGTCTCTTCCGGCTTGCTGTGGTAGAAGACGATGCCGGCGACGGCGGCGGCCAGCAGCAGGATGCCGATGGTGCGGCCGAGGATGTTCTTGGGGGTCGTGGTGGGGGTGCTCATGGGGTCTCCTTGTGGAATTCGAAATGGGTTGCGGGTTGGGGTCAGTCGGCGGCGGGGGCGTCGGGGACGGGGGGAACGGCGTCGGCCGGGACGTCTTCCGCGGCGGGCTCGGGCTCGGCGGCCGGTCCGGCGGCGGCGGGCTCGGCTTCGGGGGCCGGGGCCGCGGCGGTTTCGGCGCCGACGGAGCCGCCGAGGGCCTTGTGGATGCCCACGAGGGAGGAGGCGACGGCGCCCTGCGCCTGCGCGTAGGAGTCCTCGTACCCGGTGAGCTGCTGCTGCATGTCGAGGAGGTTCTGGAAGTCCGTCAGCCCGTTGCGGTAGAGGTTCTCGGCGAGTTCGACCGACTTGGAGGCGGCCTCCACCGTCTCGCGCAGCGCGTCGAGCGTGCGGACCGCGCCGCGCCAGGAGGCGAAGGCCGATTCGCATTCGGAGTAGGCCGAGAGGACCGTCTTGCGGTAGAGGGCGAGGGCCGCGCGGGCGGCCGCTTCCTTCGCGCGCACCGCGTTGCGGACCCGGCCGGCCGTGAAGATGTCCCAGGTGAAGGCCGGCCCGATGAAGTACGACTGCGCGCCCGTGTCGAAGAACTTGTCCGAGTACGTCGTCGAGAGCTGGAACTGGCCGTTGATCGCGAACTTCGGATAGAGGTCGCCCTTGGCCACGCCGATGGCCGCCGTCTTCGCGGCCAGACGCCGCTCCGCCGCGCGCACGTCCGGGCGCCGCCGCAGCAGGTCCGCGGGCACCACCTCCGGCAGGTCCGCCGCGAAGGGCACCGGCGCCGGCGCCGCCAGTTCGTCCAGTTCGCCCGGCAGCACCGCCGCCAGCACGCACAGGCGGTTCAGCGATGCCACCACCTGCGCCTCCAGCGACGGGATGCGCGCGCGCGTCGAGGCGAGGCTCATCTCCGCCTGGTGCACGTCCAGTTCGCTGACGAGGCCGGCGTCGAAACGGCCGCGCGCGATCTTCATGCTCTCCTCCTGGAGGGCGAGGTTCCGCTCCGCGTAGGCGATCTGGCGCTGGAGCGTGCGGAGCGTGACGTACTCCGAAACGGCGGCGGCCTCCAGCGAGAGGCGCGTGTCGCGCACGTCCTCCTCGGAGGCTTCCAGTTCGCCGCGGGCCGACTCGATGCTGCGGCGCACGCGGCCCCAGAGGTCGAGTTCCCACGAAAGGGAGAGGCCGGCGTTGTAGAGCCAGGCGGGATTCTCCTCGTACTGCATCTCGCCGTGGACGACCTCGCTCTGGCGGTCCTCGCCCGTCTGGCCGGTGGCCTGGACGGCGGGGAACAGGCCCGCGCGTTCCATGTTGAGGGCGGCGGCGTAGGCCTCCATCGTGGCGAGGGAGGCCGCGAGGTCGAGGTTGTCGGCGTGCACGCGGGCGACGAACGCATCCAGGGCGGGGTCGCCGAAGACCTTCCACCACTCGGCCGGGACCGCGGCGGCGGCCTCGTCGCCGGCGGCCTCGGGCGCATTGCGCCAGGCGTCGGGTACGGGCACGTCGGGCGTTTCGTAGTCGGGGCCGACCGACAGGCAACCGGCCAGCGCCAGCGGCAGGGCAACCCCCGCCATCCACCGCGACACCTGTGTCAGGAATCTGTTAGGCATTCGTTCGCTCCTTGGAAAGGGAATTGCGTGCCATTATTCCCGACCCCTGCGGCGATGTCCAGTCCGATTTCGGGGCGGGAAAGCGGGGATGCGGAGGAGGGCGATGGGCGGATTGCGGGTGGGGCGAGGGGAAAAAACATCATGGTGGGGAGGATAGGGGAAATGGGGGTGAAATGCGGGGAATTTCCTTGATATCGCGAGTGGATGGGCATGAGGGGGAGAGGGGGGTGGCGGGGGGGCGGCAGGGGGGGCGTCAGGGAGGGGGGAGGAGGGCGGCGTAGAGGCCGATGTGGGCCTGGAGCATGGCGGAGGGAGGGGGGGCGGCGAGGAGGCGGGCGCGGGCGGAGAGGCCGGTGGCGCGGGCGAGGGAGGGGGACAGGAGGCAGCGGTGCATGGCGTCGGCCAGGGCGCGGGCGTCGCCGACGGGGACCAGCCATCCGGTGGCGTCGGGGGCGGGGACGGTCGGGTCGTCGGGGTGCGGTACCACCCACTCGGGGAGGCCGCCGGCGCGGGTGGCGAGCACCGGGCGGGCCCACGCCATCGCCTGCATCACGCTCACGGGCTGGTTCTCCACGCGGGAACACTGGACGAGGACGTTCGTACGGCGGAAGAAGTCGGCGGGGTCCATGACGCCCGCGAGGGTGGTACGGTCGGCCAGGCCGAGGCGGGCGGCGCGGCGGGCGATGCGGTCGCGCAGGGGACCGTCGCCCGCGACGAGGAGCCGCCAGGGACGCGGGGCGGCGGCGGCCAAGCGGGCGAGGCGGGCGGCGGCGCGGAGGAAGGTGTCGTGGTCTTTTTCGTCGCTCAGGCGGCCGAGCATCCCGTAGGTGAAGGGGGCGTCGGGGTCGCGCCAGAGGGCGTCCGCGGCGTCGGCGGGCGGGACGGCGTCGGGGGGGTAGGCGGTGGGGATGCGGGCGAGCTGGAGGGGGGAGAATCCGCGGCGGCGGAGGTAGTTTTCGTAGAAGGCGCTCAGGACGACGACGCGGGAGCAGCGGCGCAGGGCCCACAGGTTCGCGGCCAGGAAGAGGCGTTCCTTGATGTCGCGGCGGAAGAGCCAGCCGTGGACCGTGGATACGACGGGAAAGAGGGTGGAGGAGCGGGAGGCGAGGACGGCGTGGACGTCGGCCTTGTATCCGGTGCTGTGGAGGATGGCGCGGGGGGCGTCGGCGAGGAGGAGGTCGCGGATGCGGCGGACGGCGGCGCGGGAGAGGCGTCCGGCGACGGGGATGGTTTCGACGGGGGCGATGGCGCGGAAGGCGTCGGCCAGGGGGGAGGGGGCAGAGGAATCGAGGCGGGCTTCGTCGAGAAGCAGGACGCGGACGGGCACGCCGGCGGCGGCGAGGCCGGAGACGAGGCGGAGGGTCGCCCGCTCGGCGCCGTAGAGGGCGCGGGTGTCCTGCATGAGGAAACGGACTTTCATGGGGTGGCGCTGCGCTCGAAGCGGGCGATGGCCGGGGAGCCAAGGAGGGCGGTCAGGCCCAGGACGCGGAAGGGGAATTCGGCCAGCCGGGAGAGGGGCGGGCTCTTGAGGAGGCGGTGGAGGACCATCGGGAGGAAGAATTGCTTGTCGAGGGCGGTGCGGCGGAAGCCGTGGGCGGCGAAGGCGCCGGCGAGGGTGCGGTGGGGAAAGAGGGTATAGGTGCGGGTGTTGCCTTCGATGCGCTTCTTGGCGCCGAACAGGGCCGGGGTGATGCAGTTGAGGCTCTGTCCGGTCGGATAGTCGACGATGACGGCGCGGCGGGCGACGCGGCAGAGTTCGGCGGCGAGGCGCGGCCACTCGTCGCAGTGGGTCAGGAGGCGGAAGCAGAGGACGGCGTCGAAGGCGCGGTCGGGGTAGGGGATGGCGAGGAGGTCGCCGGTGGCGTAGCGGAGGCGGCCCGCGGCCGCGGCGGCGCGGACGGCGCCGGATTGGGCGTCGGGGCCGCTGCCGAGGACCGTGACGTCCCATCCGCGGTCGGCGAGGGGCAGGGCGAGCTGGCCGTGGCCGCCGCCGACGTCGAGGACGGTCCCGCCCGCGCAGGGGGCGAGCTGGCGGAGGACGATGCGCTCCTGGAGGGACAGCATCCAGCGTCCGGCGGCGCCGGAGAAGCGGGCGGCGTACTCCGGGGAGGCGGTGTGGACGTCGGCGGGTTGGGGTTGGGGCGCGGGGTTCATGGGCGGGGAGTATAGAGGAGAGGGAGGAAGATGGGGACAACTTTTTTCAGGGGGAGGGGGATGGGCGGGGCGACCCGGCCGCCGCCCGGCAGGACGGCGATGGGGGAGACGGGGGAAGGTGGGACGGGGGCGGGAGGTCAGCAGATGCGGGGGAGTTGTTCGCCGGGGGGAGGGGTGAGGCGGCGGCGGGTGCCGAGGGCGGTGAGGGAGAGGACGGTGGGGGAGGGGGACGGGGAGAGAACGCGGCCGATGGGGGTGGTCTGGGCGGTGGCGGGATGGCGGCGGAGGAGGTCGAGGGCGGCGGGGACGGAAGGGGCGGGGACGAGGAGGAGGGCGCAGCCTTCGTTGGCGACGTACAACGGGTCGAAGCCGAGGAGGTCGCAGGCGGTGCGGACGGGGGGAAGGATGGGGAGGGTTTGTTCGGTGATTTCGAAATCGTGGCCGGAGGCCGCCGCGAGTTCGCAGAGGGCGCCGCCCACGCCGCCGCGGGTGGGGTCGCGGGCGGCATGGACCGGGATGCCGGAGGAGTAGAGGTCGAGGAGGGGGGGGGCCAGGTTGGCGCAATCGCTGGCGAGGGGTTCGGCGAAGGCGAGGTCGTGGCGGGCGCCCATCACGGCCATGCCGTGGCGGGCGATGTCGCCGGTCAGGAGGATGGCGTCGCCGGGGACGATGTTCTCGGGCGCGGGCGGCGGGTCGATGACGAGTTCGCCGAGGCCGGCGGTGTTGATGTAGAGGCCGGGAGGGTCGCCGGCGCGTTCGACGGTCTTGGTGTCGCCGGTGAGGACGGGGACGCCGATGGACGCGGCTTCGGCGGCCATGGAGTCGACGATGCGGCGGAGGGTTTCCAGGGGGAGGCCTTCTTCGAGGATGAAGCCGGCCGTAAGGGCCAGGGGACGGGCGCCGGAGACGAGGAGGTCGTTGACGGTGCCGGTCACGGAGAGTTTGCCGATGTCGCCGCCGGGGAATTCGATGGGGCGGACGACGTGGGAGTCGGTGGTCAGGACCAGGCGTGCCGGATCGGTGGCTCCGGGCACGGGGGCGGCGTCGCGGAGGGTCGGGGTGGGGGCGCCGAAGGCGGGGAGGAAGATGCGGCGGATGAGGTCGCCGGTGAGGGTGCCGCCGCCGCCGTGCGCGAGGGTGACGGCGGGGTAGCGGGAGGGAGGCGTGGGGAGGGGGCAGGAGGTCATGTTTCAAAACAACTCAAAACAACTTGGAAAACAACTTGGGACAAGCCGCTTGGGGGGGATTGCATTGGAAACAAAAGGAACAAAGTGGAAAACAAACAAGATGGACAAAAAAAATTGTTTGGAGTTGTTTTTCGAGTTGTTTGAGTTGTTTTATGGTTTGGTTTTCCGGGCGGAGTCGGCGGTGGGAGGAGTCAACGCGGATTTCCAGGAGGGTTTGTCGGGGGCGAGGCCGACGAGGTCGATGGAACGGGCGGCGCCGTAGAGGAAGTAGAGGACGCAGAGGCGGAAGAAGAGGAGCGGGCTGTGCGCGCGCAGGGCGATGAGGAGGGCCGGGGCGGCGGTCACGGCGGCGAGGGGGAGGAGTCCGAGGAGGGGCCAGGGGGTGCGGAGGAGGGCGGTCGCGACGAGGGCGGCAAGGGCCAGGAGGAGGCTCAGGAGGAAGGCGAGGGAGAAGTAGATGGCGTTGGCGCCGCGCTTGCCGCCGGAGCTGAGGAGGATCGTCGCGTAGGCCTTCCGGTTGGCGTGCCAGAGCTGCTGGCGGAAGTATTGGCCCAGGGTCGAGGGTTCGCCGAGGTGGGTCACGATGAGGGTCGGCAGCGCCAGCAGGTGGGCGCCGGCTTCGGAGGCGCGGAAGGCGAAGTCGGTGTCTTCGCCGGTGGTCAGGGTCTCGTTGAAGGCGGGCACGAGGTCGAGGAGACGCCGGTTCAGCAGCATGTTGCGCGTGGTGATGAGGCGGAAGGCGCCTTCTTCGAAGGGCATCTGGGCCTTGAGCTGGGCGGCGGTGTTCTTGTGGCGCCAGTGGGCGTACCAGGCTTGCTGGATCCAGTTGCCGTCGCGCGCGGGGTGCACGGGGAAGCCCAGCAGGACGGGCTCGTCGGCGGTGAGGTAGGGGGCCGCCTTTTCGAGCCAGTCGCGGTCGGGCAGGCAGTCGCCGTCGAGGAAGGCCAGCATGTCGCCGTTGGCTTCGCGCAGGGCGCGGTTGCGGGATACGGGAATGCTCGCGCCGGGCAGCTGGATGATGCGGGTGAAGCCGATGGCGTGCGCGATTTCGAGGCTTCGGTCGCGGCTGCCGCCGTCGACGAGGATGGTCTCGATGCTCCAGCCGGGGGGGCGGCGGAGGCGTTTGACGTGCTCCATGAGGAGGGGGAGGTGTTCGGCTTCGTTGAGGGCGACGACGAGGATGGAGAGGAGGTGCTTCATGCGCGGGTGAAAAGTGAAAAGTGAAAAGTGCAAAGTTTGCGGCGGGAAGCAGGGAGGGAAGGAAGAAGGAAGAAGGAAGAAGGAAGAAGGGCGGTGGGTCGTGAAAGGGGAGAGGGTGTCACGCGGGCAGGACGCCCGCGGCCCCGGTGTTGGGGACGGCGGGTCATTTTTCGGGGACGGGGCGGGGTGTGTGGTGGGCGGCCCAGAGGGTTTGGGAGGCGACGCCAAGGAGGATTTGGACGTCTTTTTCGGTGAGGGGGCCGCGGGAGAAGATGCGGCGGATGCCGAGCATCATGTGGTCGGCGGTGTCCGGAGTCATGAAGCCGATCTCCAAGAGGGCGCGGCGCCATTTGGCGAACATGGCTTCGCGCATCGCGGAGGGGCATTCGGGGGAGGTCTCGGGCGGGAGTTCGAAGGCGCCGGCCGCGGTGAAGAGTTCGTAGGCGCACACCATCACGGACATGGCCAGGTTCAGGGATTTGTAGGCGTCGGAGGAGGGAATGCGGATGAGCTGGGTGCAGAGGGCGAGGTCGTCGAGGGACAGGCCGTTGTCTTCGGCCCCGAAGACGAGGGCGACGGGGGTGGAACGGGCGGCGTCGAGGAGGCGCGGGGCCCAGTCGCGCGGGGTCCTGGAATGGCCGCGGTAGAGGCCGCCGCGGTTGGAGGTGCCCGCCACGAGGCCGCAGTCGGCCACGGCTTCGGCCAGGGTGCCGAAGACGCGGCGGTTGCGGAGGATTTCGCCGGCGTGGCAGGCCATGTTCGCGGCCGCCGCCATGTCCATGTCGGGATTCGGCGCGACGAGGGCCAGCTGCGAGAGGCCCATGTTCATCATGGCGCGGCAGACGGAGCCGACGTTGCCGCCGTAGATGGGGCGGACGAGGACGATGCGGATGGCGTCGAGCGGGGACGGGGCCGCCGCCGTCGGGGCCGCGGCGGCCGGGGCCGGGGTGGGTTCGGGGGACGGGGTCACTCGGCGGGGGCGCGCTCGGCGGAGAGGATTTCGACGGTCTGGAGGGGGACGTCCGACATGCCGTTCTTGACGCCGGTGCGGACGGCCTTGATCTGGTCGACGACGTCCATGCCGGAGACGACTTCGCCGAAGACGCAGTAGCCGAAGCCGCGCGGGTCGGGGGACTTGTAGTCGAGGAAGGCGTTGTCCACGACGTTGATGAAGAACTGGCTCGTGGCGCTGTCGACGACCGAGGTGCGCGCCATGGCGATGGTGCCGCGCTTGTTCTGCAGGCCGTTGGCGGCTTCGTTCTTGATCGGGGCCTGGGTGGGCTTCTGGAGCATGTAGCGGTTGAAGCCGCCGCCCTGGATCATGAAGCCGTCGATGACGCGGTGGAAGATGGTGCCGTTGTAGTGGCCGGAATCGACGTAGGCGAGGAAGTTGGCGACGGTGGCGGGGGCCTTGTCGGGGAAGAGCTTGATCGTGATGTCGCCGAGGGTGGTTTTGAGGATGACCATGGGTTGCTCCTGGGTTGGGGGTTGATCGGGTTGTCCGGGGTCGGAGGGGGCGGGCGCGGGGGACTCGGGAGGGGTGTCGGGGGATTGGGCGGGGGAAAGGGCGGAGAATGCAAGCAGGGCAAATGCCCCGAGCATGAGTTGGAGTGCTGGCAGTCGTTTCATCCCGTGTCTCCTTTCTTGGCGTCCGGTGGTTGCAGGATGGCGGAGTATACGCGGGCGGGGGGTGGAGGGCAAGCCGGGAGAACGGGGGCGGCACGGCGGCCGCACGGGCGGAGGGGGACAGGGGAGATGTTCATGGAAGGGGATGTGGGGGAAAATCGAGTGTTTTGTTGGGGTTTCCCGTAATTGCAAAAAAGGGAAGGACGGGGGCGGGAAAAGCGTTGCGCGGGGGCGGGGGGAGGGGGTAAAGTTGGAAACATGAAGTGCGCGAGGTGGATGATGGTGGCGGTCGTGGCGGCGCTGGCGGTGGCCGGCGTCGCGGGAGGGGGCGTCGCGCGGGGCGATGTCGTGGACGGGAGCGCGGGGGACCCGGATGCATGGCGGCGGGGGCTCGTGCTGTCGTCGCCGGTCATGGACTGGGCCGGGGTGCTGGGTAAGGAGCGGAAAGCGGCGCTGGTGGAGGCGATACGGGCGGGTACGGCCACGAACGGGGCGCAGCTGGTGGTGGTTTCGCTACCGTCGCTCCGGGGCGGGGAAATCGGGGATTTCGCGTACAAGCTCTTCAACCAGTGGGGGATCGGCGAGAAGGACAGGAACAACGGGGTGCTGTTGCTGCTGGCGCTGGCGGATCGGGAGGTGGGCATCGTGGTGGGGGAGGGATTCGAGGAGGCGCTGCCGGATTCGCTGTGCGGACGGATCCGCGACGAGGTGATCCTGCCGCGCTTCCGTGCGGGCGATCCGGCGTCGGCGCTGGAAGCGGGGGCGTCGGCGTTGCTGGAGGTGATGGCCGGGGAGTCGTTCGGGGAGCGCGACGGGAAGGGCGCGCGGGCGGGGGTGTGGTTTTTCTGGGCGGTGTTCGCGGGGGTGGTGGTGCTGATCGTCTGGAGCGCGACGAAGCGGCGGCGGTCGGGCGGCGGCGGGGGAGGGGGCGGGGAAGCGCCGCGGCGGCGCCGGTGGTCGGGACTTCCCCGCCACGGGCGGATGGGGGCCGGCAACCATGGGGGGCCGGGACGGCGGGGCGGCGGCTTCCACGGCAGGGGCGGCCGCAGCGGGGGCGGCGGGGCGCACGGGGGATGTTGATTCCGGTCGCGGCATGCAAAGGAGCAGGAGAGAATGAAGAAGGGCCATTTCGGGTTGATCGCGGTGGCGGCGGGGTGCCTCGCGGCGGCGGCGTGCGCGGTGGCGTACGGGCAGGAGGGGGAGGGGACGGTGGCGCCGGAGGAGGCGCTGGGCGCGGAACAGGCATCGAGGCGGCTCGCGGTGGGCCGCGCGGCGCTGGAGGACGGGGCGTGGGGGCTCGCGCGGCGGCAGTTCCAGTCGGTCCTCGCCGGGGCCCCGGACCGGCGGCGCCAGGCGGAGGCGGCGTTATGGCTCGCGCGCGCGGCGCTGGCCGAAGGGAAGGCGTCGGAGGCGGTACGGCTGCTCGCGGCGCACCAGGCGAAGATCGGTACGGCGTCGGCGCTCTCCGCCGGATATGCGCTGGAGTCGGCGCGGGCCGCGGTCGCGTCCGGGAAACCGGAGTCGGCGCTGGAGGATCTGGCGGATTTCGAGGGGGCCTATGCGGGGGACCCGGCGGTGCCCGCGGCGCTCCGGCTGCGCATGGACGTGCTCGGGGAACTCGCGCGCTGGGACGAGGCTTCCGCGCAGGGCGAGGCGCTGGAATCGCTTGCGCCGGAGGGGGATGCGGCGCCGGAGGCGTGGATGTCGCTGGCGCTGCGCCTCGCCTCCGCCGGGGAGCGGGACCGGGCGCGGGCGGTGCTGGCGCGGGTCGCGGAGGGGCGGCCGTCGCCGTCGCCCTGGCATGATTGGGCCGAAGTCGCTCGCGCGGAACTGGATGCGGAGGACGGGGCGCTCTCGCCGGAGGCGTGGACGGAGCGGCTGGAGGGGATCGGGGATGGCGGGGCGGCGTCGGCGGGATACCGGATCGCGGCGCGGGCGTACGCGGTGCGCGGGGATTGGACGGCGGCGCTGGAGGCGGCCGGGATCGCCGCGGAACGGGCGTCGTCGCCGGAGGAACGTCTGGAATGCCAGGTGCTGCGGGCGCGGCTGCTCGGGGCGTCGGGGCGGATGGAGGAGGCCGCCGCGGACCTGCGCGCGCTGGCGGGCCGGATACCGGACGAAGCGCGGGCCGCGGCGCTCCAGCTGCAGCTCGCGGACTGGTTCGAACAGGCCGGCCGCCCGGACGACGCGGAGGCGGAATGCCGGGCCTGGCTGGAGGCGTTCGAGGGTACGCCGGGCACCGCGGAGGTGTATGCGCGGCTCGCGCGGCTGCTCGCCGCCGCCGGGCGTCCGGAAGAGGCCGCCGAGGCCTGCACGCGCGCGGTCGCCGCGGAGCCGGACCCGGAGGCGCGGCTGCCGTTGCGCCTGGAGGAGGCGCGGCTGCTCGCGGCGTGCGGGCGGCACGCGGCCGCCGCGGAGGCGTATGCCGCGATTGCGGCGGACGCGCCGGAAGACAGCGCGGCGCGCGGGGAGGCGCGGTTGCTGGGCGCGGAGTCGCGGCTCGCGCTGGGGCAGGCGCGGGAGGCGGAGATCGAGTGGCTGGACTTGAGCCGGGCCGACCCGGAGAGCGCCTGGGCGCGCGCGGCGACGGCGCGGCTCGGGCGGATGTACGAGGAACGGGGGGCGCTGGACACGGCGATGGAGCAGTACGGGCGGCTCGTGGAGGGGCCCGGCGCGGCCGCGGACCCGGCGCTCACCGCGGCGGCGCTCATGGCCCGGGGACGGTTGCGGTACGGGTCGGGGGCGTTCCAGGCGGCGCTGGACGATTTTTCGCGCATCCGGAGGGATTTCCCCAAGAGCGAGGAGGCGCCGCGGGCGCTCTTCATGGGCGGGTGGTGTTTGTACCTGCTCGGGAAGGACGACGAGGCGATCGCGGCGTGCCAGCGGTTCCTCGACGACTACCCGGAGTCGGAGTTCGCGCCGGACGTGCGGTTCTGGCTCGCCGAAAAGGCGTTCAACGAGGGCGACGCGGCGCGCGCGGAGGGGCTGTTCGCCGCCGTCGCCGCGGGGTATCCGGGGAGTCCGCGGGCGCCCGAGGCGCTGTACTGGGCAGGGCGGGCCGCGGCGTCGCGGAGCGCCTACCTGGAGGCCAACGAGCATTTCAACGCGCTCATGGCCGGCTGGCCGGACTCGCCGCGCATGCCCGAGACCCTGCTCTCCCAGGGCGACGTGCTGTGCGAGCTGGGACAGTTCGCGCTGGCCATCGTGGCGTTCGACGAAGTCGCCGGCAAGTACCCGCAGAGCCCCGAGGCGCTCATGGCGCGCGGGCGCAAGGGGGATTGCCAGTTCGCGCTGGGGGCGGACGATCCGGGGCGGTACGAGGAGGCGCTGATGAGCTACCGGGCGCTCGCGGACTTCGCCGGGGTCCCGGCGGCGCTCGCCTTGCAGGCGCGCTACAAGATCGGGCGGTGCATGGAGAAGCTCGGGAACCGGACGGAGGCCGTCGCGCAGTACCTGGAGACGGCGTACCTGTACTTGCAGGACCCGCGGCCGGACGCGGAGTCGGCGGTGTGGTTCACGCGGGCCGCCTTCGCCGCGGCCGCGCTGCAGGAGCGCGCCGGGGACTGGGAGGCCGCCGCGAAGACCTACCGGCGCGTCGCGGACGCCGGCGTCCCCGCCAGCGGCGAGGCCGCCAACCGCCTCGCCCGCCTCCAGGCCGAACACTGGCTCGGCGGCACCCCCCGGGAGTGAGCGGAGGGGGAAAGGGGCGTTCCGGGGGGGATTTGTATCTACTGCAATCGATTGCAATCGACTGCAATCGAATGCATTCGCGAGATTATGGAAAACGCGCCTGTTTCCCCCTGTTTTCCACCATCCTCCATGTCATGAAGTTGCGCCCCGAAAACATGCGAAAGAATGGACTTTGCGATCCCCTTGTCCCGTTTTCGCAACAGCCCCCCCCGTCCCCCCACCGACGGCATCACTTCGTCGCCTTGCGTTTCACCGGGAGCCAGATGGCGCTGTGGTAGTCGGGGTCGGTTTTCTCGCCGTGGATGCAGTCGTACCACTCGATCGTCGCGTTGCCGGAGAGTTCCCAGTCGGGATTGCCCGGCAGCCACTCCTTGAAGATGCGCGTGTTCAACTCCTGCAAGGCGCCGGGAATCGGCCCGTGGCAGTCGAACACCGCCCACTCGCCGGCCGGGAACTCGTGCAGCGCCATCCCGTCCGGGACGCCGCCGCCGGTGTACCTGCCGGCGACCAGGTAGCGGAACCGGCCGCCCCCGACGTCGTCGATGCAGACGCCGTACTCGCCGATGCAGTTGTCCACCAGCGCCTTCTCGCACGGGTTCGCCGGCGGGTTCCCCGCATAGGCGTTCGCCGCGTACTTCGCGCAGATTTCGTCCCAGAACGCCGGGATTTCCCCGCAGGCGCCCTCATAGGCGAATTCCCTCTGGAACCCGATGACCTTGAACGGGAACATGGGTGCGATCCTGTATTTCATTTCGTTTCCTCCGTGGATTTGGATGTTGACCGACAGCGGAAGGAACGACCGGGCGGCGGCCTGCCCGTTGCGCACCTGCGAGGGAGTGGCACCGTGGAACCGCGAGAAAGCCTTCGCGAAACTCTCCGGCGTCTCGTAGCCGTGGCGGAACGCGATGTCGATGACCTTCTCCCCGTCCCGCACCAGGTCGATGGCGGCCAGGTGGAGCCGGCGGTTGCGGATGTATTCCGCAATGCCGAACCCGGTCACCACGGAAAACCCTCTCTGCAGGAGGAACGGCGAAACGTGCACCTGCCGCGCGACATCCTGCGCATTGATGTCGTCCAGCAGGTGGGCTTCGATGAACCCGATGGTTTTGCGGATGCAGGCCAGCCATTCCATGTCGTTGCTCCTTCCGTTGTTCCGCCCCCGTTATACCCGTTCCCCGTCCCCCGAATCCTGTCTTTTCATGCTCAAAAGTGTCCCATTCCGGCACCCGTCCCCCCGACACTGCCACCCCCGTCCCCGCAAAGCAAGCGCAACCCTCCCCGGCAACGGCGCCACCGGCGAACTCCCCGACGACGGCCACGACCGCGTGCGACCGATTGGTATTCCGTCCGGAGCGGAATTCTGCTACAAGCGAACCATGTCGAAAGGAAGCCTGCCATGACTGCCGTGTTGGAAGCGATAGATGGACTTTTCAGTGCAACGTGAATACCGTCCATTTTGGCCCCGACCGCATCGCCGCCCATATCACCCCCCAGCCCCCTCCGTCCCGATGACCGCCACCCGCAGACTCCTCCTCCCCCTCCTTCTCCTTCTCCTCGCCGCCGCGCTCACCCTCGCCGGCATCGTCGACCACGACCTCTGGGCCCCCGACGAACCCCGCGTCTGCTGCATCGCCAAGACCATGTGGCAGACCCGCAACTGGGCCGTACCGCGCCTCGCCGGCGACATCTTCCTCGAAAAACCGCCCCTCTACCTCTGGCTCTGCGGCGCCTGCGGCCACCTCTTCGACCACCTCTTCGGCCCCCTCTTCGGCCACGTCGGCGCCGCCCGCCTCAGCTGCTCCCTTTGCGCCCTCGGCACCCTCGCCGCCACCGCCTGGCTTGGCTGGCTCCTGCGCGGACGCCGCCGCGACGCCCTCTTCGCCGTTCTCGCCCTTGCGACCATGCCCCTCTTCCTCCTCGACATGCACCGCATGCGCACCGACGTCCTCCTCGCCTCCACCGTCGCCGCCTCCGTCGCCTTCCTCGCCCACGCCTACCTGAAGAACCGCCCCTGGTCCCTCCTCCCCGCCGGCGCCTGCGCCGCCGCCGCCTTCCTCGCCAAGGGCCCCATCGGCTGGATCCTCATCCTCCCCGCCGCCGTCCCCCTCGCCCTCCACGCATGGCTCGCGCCCCAAGACCGGGGGCGCGGGCGTCCCGCCCGCAAGACGTGGTTCTTCGCCCACCTCCTCTCCATCCTCCTCGCCCTCGGCCTCGCCGGACTCTGGGTCCTCGCCATCTACCGCCATCCCGACCCCGCCGCCTGGAAAGCCTGGTTCTGGGACAACCAGATCGGCCGCACCACCGGCGCCGCCACCGCCCTCGGCCACCACCACCCCTGGGAACTCCACTACTACATCGTCCACCTGCCCGCCCTCCTCGCCCCCTGGACCCCGCACGTCCTGCTCTGGATCGCCGGATGCCTCAAAACCCTCCGCGCCGCCCCCCTCCGCGGACGCCGTCGCGCGCTCCTCCTTTCGCCCGCCTTCTTCCTGGCCTGCTGGGGCTTCGGCGGGCTCCTCCTCCTGACCCTGCCCTCCACCAAGCGCGGCGTCTACCTCCTCCCCCTCTATCCCGCCTACGCCCTCATGGCCGCCGCCGCCATCCCCCGCGCCACCCACGCCTTCTTCAGATACTGGTCCCTGCTGGCCCAAGCCGGCGCCCTCCTCTTCGCCGCCGCCATCCTTCTCCTTCCCGCCGCCGCCCCCCTCCTCCCCGATACCCTGCCCGCCCCCCTCATCCACTGGACCCCCTACCACACCGCCACCCTCCTCCACGCCCTCCTCCACCTCGCCGCCGTCCGCCTTGCAAAAACCATCCGGAACCCGGCCACCCGCCACGCCGCAACCCTTTTCCTGGCCAACGCCTTCCTGTGGCTCGTGCTGTTCGCCGTCCCCTACCAAGCCCGCGACACCCGCAAATCCATGCGCGCGGCGACCCTCCGCATCGCCGCCGCCCTCCCCGCCGACACCTCCCGCGTGGCCGCCTACCACCTCGACGAAACCGCCCGCGCCCTCCTCGAATTCCACGCCGGCATCGTCCTCGCCCCCCTCGACGTCCCCTCCGCCGACAAACACTTCCCCGACCACTCCGCCGCCGCCCCCGTCATCGCCCGCGTCCTTTCCGGCACCCACCCCCGCTTCACCTCCATCCTTGCCGAAACCCACGATCCCGCCGAAATCCACTGGCCCCCCTCCGCCGAATCCGCCCGCTCCTCCCTCCCGGACAACGGCACCCTCTACTACCTCTCCCCGCCCCCTCTCCGTGGCGCGGATTGAGAAATCCGGAGCGGGTTGCGTTTTCCTGTGGGTTTCCGGACGTTTTCCGACCTTATGGTCGCGCAGAAGCGCGACCCTCCCGGTTCGGTCCCCGCGGCACAATGAGCCGCGCCCATACGATTTCGCAAGCCGCTCCATCGCACTTCTTTTGCCTTCCACGCCCGGTAGGGCGAGCTCTCCGAGCGAGCCGTTCCACCCGGTTGGTGCCAGGTCCTCCGCTCCCGTGGTCGGAACCTTGCGCGGACGACGGCGGGGCGAATGGAAGACGGTCGGGAGCGAGGTGGCGGTGGCGGGGACAGACGTTTTTGCGGGCAACGCTCCCGGTGTTTTTCATGGTGGGGGAAGCAGGGGAAAACGGGTGAAAACTTCAAGGTTTTCCGTAAAGCCAAAAGATATTCCCGAAGCGCACGGGGACTCGGGCGGGCGAATGGGCGCTGTCCAAGGAGCGTCATCGGGCGCGGATGCACGGTCCTGCCCCATCCCTGTCTCCACACGACGGCGGGGCGTCGTCGCCACCCACGAGCGCGCCGGTGGGGCGAGCTCTCCGAGCGAGCCGTTCCTCCCCGTCTGCGCCGCTCGCACGGAGTGCCCGCCCGGACGGAAAACGGAGATGGGCCCATTGGGCGTGCCGTGGTATCATGGCTGACGTGGAACGGACCTTCGACGTGCCGTCTGCCGTGTAACCATCCGGGCGGCCGCGTGTATGCGGTGCAGGAAGAAGCCGTCCACACAACCATCCAGGAGCCAGCCATGACCATCCAAATCAATCCCGACCTCGTCATCCAGCAGGAACTCGCCACGCGCGGCATCGATTCGTCGGTGGGCGTTTTCGGCGACCATCAAGTGCAGATCGGCAAGGCTTCGCCCATACGGCTGGACGAGATCAAGTCGGCGGCCGTCCCCTCGGCGGGCTTCTGGAAGGCGACGCAGATTCAGAACGGCAAGGACGGGGTGCGCCTGACGGCCGCGGAGGCGGTCGGGGTCCTGCTCAAGCCCGGCGCGCTCGACGCGGAGCGGCTGCTCGGCCTGCTCAAGGCGTGCCAGACGCACCTGGGGCGCCTGGCGGCCCTCGGGCAGCTGACGCAGGCGCAGAAGGACGACGGGACGTGGATCTTCACGCAGGCGGTGCGGAATCTCTCGAACGCGGACCTGGCGGCGGCCTACCAGATGTTTTCTTCGGCGGAAATGGACCTGCTGCAGACGGCGCTCCAGCGGGAGGGGGAGATCAATCCGGCGGCCCGCGACGCGCGGAAGGCGGCGGAGCAGCTCTTCGACCTCCAGGCGCTGGTGCTGCGGGAGTCGGCGAACCGCGCGGCCGCGGCGCGCCTGGACGACCTGCGCATGGCCTCGCCCAACGACCCGACGCTCGCGCCGGAGGCGGCGCGCCTGCCGCGGGCGGCGACGGAGCAGTACGGCTCGGTCGCCGGCGGCATCCAGGTGGACGCCCACGGGAACGACGTCTCGGCGCAGTCGCTCGCGGTGCTCGTCGAGACGGCGGCCGCCAGCGCGGCGGAGCGCGAGCGGTCGGCGGACCCCACCCAGGCGAGCCTGGTCCGCCGCCGCTTCGACGACGTGACGGTCAAGCAGATCGGCGACGTGATGCGCTCGAAGGAGCTGACCATCAACATGCAGCTGGAGACGTTCCTGGACCGGAGCGAGATGCTGGACCACCCGGACCGGCCGATCGACACGATGTGGTCGCTCAAGGAACGCCACGTCGAGACGAAGAGCGAGGGCTACCAGCAAAAGCGCGACGCGGTGGAACTGGCGCATTTCCCGGAGCTGGCCCACGCGCAGGGCAAGGGGCGGACGCGCCCGACGTACGGGGCGGTGAACTTCCAGGAGAGCGTCTTCGGGGCCGCCGGCGCGCTCTACGGGCACGTGGCGATCGTGCTCAAGCCGGAGGTGGCCCGCCGCGCGACCTACACCGTCAACGACTCCTTCCGCACGGTGGCGCTCACGGTGGACAAGAAGCGCCGGGAGAACTTCTTCGCGCTCTTCGGCGGTGCGCCGGGAATCCCGGACGAGCTCAAGCTGGCGGTCGCCGACCCCGGATCCCCCGAGCGCAAGGCGCTCGAGGAGTGGCTCGACAAGATCGAGCAGGCGTGCAGGGAAAGGGGCACCGTCACGTCGGAGGAGTTCGGCGTGGAGTCCTATCTCCCGCGGGCCGTCATGCTCCGTTGCAACGAGGAGCGCGGCGACGACCAGGCGCTCATGGCGCTCGTCTTCAAATGCTTCGGCGACCCCTCGGCGACGCGCGCCACGACCGCCACGCACGACAACATCGAGTCGCTCCTCCCCCACCTCGGCCAGGCCAATTCGGCCGCCCTCGCCCAGGCCGCGAAGGACCGCGCCCAGGGCCGGGACGCCAAGCTCTACCTCGTCGGCACGGCCTACCTGGAGGCGCAGATCCACGGGCCGGTCGTCCCCGAACGCGACATCGCGGAAATCCGCGTCAACCTCGCCGCCGACCCCAACCACCCGCTGACCCTCGCCCAGCAGGAGTCGGCGCGGGCGCGGCTGGACGCCTTTTCGCGGCGGACCGGCATCCGCGTCGTGTACATCGAGACCACCTTCATCGACGACAGCCTGGCCACCAGCGAACTCTCCGACAAGGCCAAGACCCTCAACGCTGCCCACCACGACAACGCCGCCATCGACCAGCGCCACGACGAAATCATCGCCGACTTCCCCGCGACCGTCGCCCGCCTGGTGCGGAAAATCCCCCTCTCCGGCCTTCCCGAGGGCATCGACTTCACCCTCTCCGGCAAGGTCCTCGACCGCATCCTCGAAGCCTTCCTCCAGCGGCTCGAAGGCTACCGGAACGCCGACTCCTGGCAGGAGGATTCCGCTTCCATGGTGGACCTGGCGCTCGACTACGTGCTGCGCCCCATCGTGGACGAAAAACTCGGACTCGTGAAAACGGCCGCGGAACTCGGATACGCGGAGCCCCGGCAGAAACAGGCCTTCGCGGCCTGGCTCCTCCGGTCGGGCGAAAAACTCACCGGCGAACAGGCCCGCCAGATCCACCGGCAGGCCACCGCCCAGGCCGCCCTCATGCGCACCTGGGCCGCCGCCGAGCCCCCGCCCACCGCCGAGGCCGCCCTCGCCGCCTTCGCCGCCCTGCCCGAATCCCATGGCACCGACCCGCGCCACGCCTCCCAGGTCGCCGTCGCCTTCCTCTTCTCCGACGTCCCGCCTCCCACGCCCGAGGCCATGAAAAAAATCCTCGCCATCCTCGACTCCGCCCCCCTCCGCGGCATGACCGCCCAGATCCAGGCCGCCGCCACCTCCGAACACCTCGCCACCGCCGCCGACGCCGGCCGCGCCGCCGCCCTCGCCGTCGGCATCCGCACCGCCGCCGACACGGTCGCCGGCGCCATCCGGGCCACCACGAAGGCGCCGGGCCCGTGTCTCGTGCCGCTCTCCGCCATCCCCGCGACCGTGCGCGCCGCCATCCGGAAGGTCGCACCCGCCTTCGCCGACGCCCTCGACGCCGCCCACCCCGCCCATCCGCCCTTCCCCGCCCCCGCCAACCCCGCCGCCCTGCCCCAGAACAAGGCCCAGCGCAAGCAATTCCTCCTCTCCCAGATGGAAGCCTACCGCGAAAAAGAACTCAACAGCGAGCAGGGCGTCTCCGTCCACGGCCGCGGCCACATCATCCGCGCCTACATCTACGCCAACGCCTTCTGCAACATCATGAAGGAGCAGGGCGTCACCGTCGACCGCAACGCCGTCATCCTCGGCATCACCGGCCACGACCTCGGCCGCGGCGGCCTCGGCCACGACCGCTGGGAAGTCCAGAGCGGACGCCAGACCAACCAGGCCATCCGCCAGCAATACGGCGAAGGCACCGCCGGCGAAGCCTGGGAGAACGAAGTCGCCAACTCCATCGTCGGCGTCCCAATCGAGCCCCCGGGGCAGCGCAAACGCACCGTCCCCGCCTCGCCGACGATGGAAGCGCAGCTCCTGCAGAGCGCCGACAGCCTCGACATCGGCCGCACCGGCGACTTCGACCAATACTACTTCGACTTCCTGCGCGACAAGAACGGCACCGTCTCCCCCGAAGCCCAGAAGATCCGCGACCAGCTCGCCGACGAAGCCAACCTGCTCCAGCGCCTGACGAACCCCCTCTGCGCCAACTACCAGACCTTGAACCTCCTCACCCAGGCGGCCTCCGACGCGGACGACGACGAGTCGATGACCTACTACCAGAACCAGCGCAACGCCCTCGACGCCAACATCAAGGCCGAAATGCTCGCCCAGGCCAACAACACCGACAACGAAGCCTTCATCGACGGCTACGAGGACGTCATCCGCCGGAACCCCCAGATGTTCCCCCTCCTCACCAAGTACTACCTCAACGGCGACTGACCCCCGCCCCGGCCCCACCGCAGCCGACCGGAGGGCCTCTCCCTAGCTATCTAGATACCTAGAAACCTAGATACCTAGATACCTAGAAACCTGGAAATCCCCTCTCCCCTCTCCCCCCGCCCCCCGCCTCAAGCCGGCCCGATCTCGTACCCGGCTTCGCTCGCGAGGGCGCGGTCGTCCGCGTAGGAGGCACCGGGGGTGGTGAGAAGATACCCGGCAATCCCCGCATCGATGCCGCAGTGGATGGCGAGGCGGGCGGTGGCGTCGTCGAGGAGGGTGCGTCCGCCGGCGAAGCGCAGCGGGGTGCGCGGGTTGGCCAGGCGCAGGATGCAGACGGCGTCGAGGATGTGGTCCGCGGCCGGCGGCGGCAGGGTCCCCAGCGGGGTGCCCGGGATGGGGTGCAGGATGTTGACGGGGATGGAATCGGGGGCGACGGCGGCCAGCGCGAAGGCGAATTCGACGAGCTGCTCGTCGGTCTCGCCCATCCCGACGATGCCGCCGCAGCAGATCTCCAGGCCCGCGCGGCGGGCGGCGCGCAGGGTGGCGAGCTTCTGCTCCTGGGTATGGGTGGTGCAGAGGGAGGGGAAGAGGCTGGGCGCGGTTTCGAGGTTGCAGTGGACGCGCCGGAGTCCGGCATCGCGCAGGCGGCGGAGGTCGTCTTCGGCGAGGAGCCCGACGGAGGCGCACAGGTGCAGTCCGGTGCCGCGGCGCAGGGCGCGCAGGGCGTCGCACAGGGCGTCGATGCCGCCGGGGCCGGGGGCGCGGCCGGAGGTGACGATGCCGATGCGCTCGGCGCCGGCGGCTTCGGCCTCGCGGGCGGCACGGAGGCAGGCGTCGGCGCCGATCCAGCCGTGGCAGGGGGCGTCGGTGGGCCAGCGGGCACTCTGGGCGCACCAGCGGCAGTCTTCGGAGCAGCGTCCGGAACGGGCGTTGACGATGCCGCAGAAGTCGAACCGCCGGGGGGCGTAGGCGGCGGTGACGCGGTGGGCGGCCTCGCGGAGTTCTCCGCGCGGGGCGTGCCGGAGAAGGTGCAGGGCTTCGGGTTCGGCGAGGCGTCCGCCGGAGAGGAGGCGGGCGGCGGCGTCCGCGGGGGTGATGGGGGCGGTTGGTTGGGTCATGGTCGGAAGGGGCCGCCGTAGACGCGGTGGGCGTTGGCGGTGGTGGCGTCGGCGAGGGTGTCCGGGGGGATGCCGGTGCACTCGGCGAGGACTTCGCCGGTGCGGGCAGTGTACATGGGTTCGCAGGTCTTGCCGCGATGGGGTTTGGGCGCGAGGTAGGGGCTGTCGGTCTCGACGAGAAGGCGGTCGAGGGGGATCCGCGACGCGACTTCGCGCAGCGGCCCGGCGTTGTTGAAGCTCAGGATGCCGCTGAAGCTG
Source organism: Kiritimatiellia bacterium (assembly GCA_017527155.1). Lineage (GTDB taxonomy): Bacteria > Verrucomicrobiota > Kiritimatiellia > CAIQIC01 > Lenti-01 > CACXEY01. The sequence continues at coordinate 1,734 of JAFXQI010000004.1, read as the reverse complement.
ATGCAGAAACCCAGGTCGAGCAGTTCTTCGGCCATCTCCGGCCCGCGGGTGTAGCAGTGGAGGATGCCGGGCGGCACCGATTTTTCCAATGATTGGAAAGTTTTTTTCCAATGGTTGGAAAATTCGCGGAGGGCGGCGAGGGTGTCGGAATCGGCGTCGCGGGAGTGGACGCAGACGGGCAGGCGCAGGTCGAGGGCGAGCGCGAGCATTTTATCGAAGAGGGCGCGCTGGGCGGCGGCGCCGTCGGGGTCGTAGTAGTAGTCGAGGCCGATTTCGCCGATGGCGCGGACGGCGGGGGACTGGGCGAGGTCGCGGAGTTCGGCGGGGTCGGGGGACGCGGCGGCGAGATCGCGGTCGTAGCCGACGGCCGCGACGAGGGTCTCGGGGCGGTCGGTCGCGAGGCGCACGGCCAGGCGGTTGGCGTCGGGGCTGCCGCCCATCGCGCAGACGCGGGTGACGCCGGCGGCGGCGGCGCGGGCGAGTACGGCGTCGAGGGTGCCGGCCGCCGCGAAGTCGTCGAGGTGGGCGTGGGTGTCGTACCAGAGCGGCATCAGTCGAAGTCCAGTCCGAGGTCCGCCGCGCGCACGGAGTGGGTCAGGGCGCCGACGGATATGGCGGTGACGCCGGTCTCGGCGGCGGCGCGCAGGGTCGCGGCCGTGATGCCGCCCGAGGCTTCGGTTTTGCAGCGTCCGGCGCAGAGGGCCACGGCTTCGCGGAGGAGCGCCGGGGGCATGTTGTCGAGGAGCACCCAGTCGGGGTTGCCGGGGAGGGCTTCGCGGAGCTGGTCGAGGGTGTCCACTTCGATTTCGATCTTCAGGCCGGGGCGGGCGGCGCGGGCGGCGCGTACGGCGTCGGCCAGGGTGCCCTTGTGGTTCGCGCGCCAGAAGGCGAGGTGGTTGTCCTTGATGAGGATCGCGTCGTGCAGGCCGATGCGGTGGTTGGTGCCGCCGCCGCACGCCACGGCGTATTTGTCGAGGCGGCGGAAGCCGGGCGCCGTCTTTCGCGTGTCGAGGAGCTGCGTGGGGAGGCCGTCGAGGAGGCGTGCGAGGGCGGCGGTCGCGGTCGCGATGCCGCACATGCGCTGGAGGAGGTTCAACGCCGTGCGCTCGGTGGTGAGGAGCGCCCGCGCCGGGCCTTCGACGCGCAGGACCGCGGTGCCCGCGGGTACCGCGTCGCCATCGCGGGAGAGAGGGGTGCAGGCGGTGCGCGGATCGACGGCGCGGAAGGCGGCGGCGGCGACGGATAGGCCGGAGAGGGTCATGGGTTCGCGCGCGGCGATGACGGCCGACGCGGGCAGGGCCGGATCGACCAGGGCCTCGGTGGTGGCGTCGCCGGGACCGACGTCCTCGTCGAGGGCTCGGCGGATGAGGTCGGCGACGTCGGGGGCCGTCGCGGGATCGGGGGGGAGGGGGCGGTTGTCGTGCGGATTCATGTCCTCCTTTCTACACCAACCCCACCCCGCTTGCAACGCGGGAAACCCTCCCCCGCCCCCCTCTCCCGCCCCGTCGGAACAACTTTTGAGAATACGGAAAATCCTGATGTTTTCCCCCTGTTTTCCCCCATCCTCCCCCCATGAACATTTCCGCCGCTGGACGGGCGCATCTCCGCTTTGTGCAGGGGGCCCTGAGGGAGGGAGGGGCGGTCAGGATTTGCTGGAAACGGATCGGGGGGCGGATTTGAGCTTGGACAGTTCGATCGACAGGCCGACCAGCCGTTCGCACAGGTCCTTGAACT
>JAFXQI010000024.1 GCA_017527155.1 Kiritimatiellia bacterium | reverse complement strand
GGTGACGCGCCTGGTGCGGGCGGTGGAGCAGAAGCTGGGGATCATGCGGATGGTGACGATCCGGCACATCCAGCCGCCCAAACCGGGGCGGGGACGGCGGCGGAAAACGAAGGAAAACCCAATGGATTCCTTGATATCGCGTGTATCCAGGGGCGGGATGGAAGTGATGGCGGATGCAGGGCGGAGCCGGGCGTTCTGGGAGGCAATCCGGAAGGTGCTGGGGGAGACGGAACCGGATGCGGAGACGCGGCGGCTGCAATCGGACATCCGGGACTGGCTGAACGCCCCGCTGGAAGCGAGGCGGAATCGGCGGAGGTAGCGGAAGGGGGGGCGGAAGCCGCCTGCGGATCCCGTCCCGGATGCGGCGCACCGGGTGGAGGACGGGAGGCCGGCATGACCGGTGGAGGAGGGGGCAACGGGCAGGGGCATTCTTGTGTTGTGGAGAGAGGAGGAGGAGGGTAGAATCGGCGCCCATGAAGGACGTTCAAGGTAAAACGATTTGGCAGGGGGCGGTGTGGCTGGCGCTGTTTGCGGCGGTGGCGGTGGTGGTGTTCCGGGTGGTGGTGCCGGAGGGGGCGCTGCTGTACAGCACGGACGACAACGTGGGGCTGGTATCGATGAACAAGCGGATGGTGGAGTCGTCGCTCGTGCACCGCTGGGTGGACGGGATGCTGGCGGGGATGCCGGAAATCGGCGGGTTCCGTCCGTCGTTCGCGCTGCTGCGGGAGGTGTCGGCGGAGGGATTCACGAACGCGTTCCACGGGCTGTGCCTGGCGCTGGGGGCGTGGCTGCTGGCGCTGTGGGGGCGCGGGAAGGGGCTCCGGCCGGCGGCGTGCGCGCTGGGGGCGGCGGTGGCGTTCTGGACGGGGACGAACCTGACGCTGACGTACGCGGGGCACGTGGGCAAGTACGGGGTGATGTTCTTCTGCGCGCTGGCGCTTTGGGCGACGGGAAAGTGGGGGCGGTCGGGCAAGGCGGCGTGGGGCGCGGTGGCGGGCGCGGCGGCGGGGGCGATGTTCCTGGAACAGGGGGACGTGGCGTTGTTCTGCGCGGTGCTGCTGCTGCCGGCCGGGGTGCTGGAGGCGTGGCGGGCGGTGAAGGCCGGGACGGGCGGGGGCGCCCGTACCCCCGGCGCCTGGGTGCGGCAGCTGGCCCCGGCGGGGCTGGCGGCGGTGCTGCTGGCGGGCGGGGCGGCGCTGGCGACGCGCGGCAGCGGGGTGACGGACGGGGTGGAGGCGCAGGCGCCGGAGGCGAAGTGGGAGTTCATCACGCAGTGGAGCCAGCCGCCGGCGGAGTCGGTGGATTTCATCGCGCCGGGCTGGGCGGGCTGGCGCAGCGGGGATCCGGAGGGGCCGTACTGGGGGAGGACGGGCCGCGACGGGGCGTGGGAGCGGACGGGGCGCGGGTTCATGAATTTCCGGCTGGAGACGGTGTACGTGGGGGCGCTGCCGCTGTTCTTCGCGGTGGTGGGGATCGCGGCGGCGGCGCGGGGGCGGAAGCGGGAGTGGCTGCTCTGGACGGGGGTGACGGCGGCGGCGCTGGTGCTGTCGTTCGGCAAGTACACGCCGCTGTACCGGGTGGTGGCGGCGCTGCCGGGATTCGGGGAGATCCGCAATCCGAACAAGTTTTTGCACTTCTTCCAGCTGGGCTGGGGGGTGCTGGCGGCGGTGGGGCTGGATGCGGCGATGCGGATGGATGCGAAGCGGCGGTGCCGCTGGTCGTGGGCGGGGTGGGGGATGGCCGCGGCGGCGGCGCTGGCGGCGGGGCACGAGTGGGCGGGCGGCGCGGCGGAGTCGGTAAAGCTGTCGTCGGCGGGTTGGGGGCCGATGGGGGCGGTGATCGTGCGGAACAAGGTTTTTGCCTTGTGGTGGTGCGCGGGGGCGTTCGCGCTGGCGGGGGCGATGGTGCGGGGAATGGCGGCGGAAAGTTTTCCAATGATTGGAAAAAAAGTTTCCAATGGTTGGAAAAATCCGGGTGCGCAAGGCGGATTTTTCCAATGGTTGGAAAAAAAGTTTCCAATGGTTGGAAAACTTTTTTCCAATGGTTGGAAAGTTTTCCTGCCGTGGGCGGGGGCGGCGCTGGTGGTCGCGGAGGCGGCGTGGCTGGTCGGGCCGCACTACATCCAGACGATGCCGGAGGGGTATGTGGCGGGCAATCCGCTTTCGGAGCATTTGCAGGCGGCGCGCCAGGGGGGGAGGGTGGCGTTGGTGTCGCAGGATGCGCCGTGGTACAACCAGTGGCTGACGTATTTGTTCCCGCACGAGGGGATCCCCTCGCTCAACGTCACGCAGCTGCCGCGGCCGCCCGCGGATTACGCGGCGTGGTGGCGCGCGGTGCCCGATCCGGTCCGGCAGTGGCAGCTCGCCGCGGTCAGCCACGTGCTCGCGCACGGGAGCATCGCGAAGCGCATCCTGGAGGAGCCGGAGCTGGGGTGGAAGTTCCGGCTGGATTGGGCGTACCGGCCCGTGCAGGACGCGGACGGGGCCTGGGGCGCGGAGTCGATTCCCGCGGAAAGCGCGATGGCGGAGCTGGAGTCGGTGCCCGAGGCGGTGCTCGCGCTGCGCAAGCCGGTCGCGCGCGTGCAGCCGGCGTCGTACTGGCTGGAGAGCGAGGACGCGGAGGCGCTGCGGCTGCTGGCCGCGCCGGACTTCGTGCCCGGCGAGACTGTGCTGCTGCCGCCCGGCAGCGCGGAGACGGCGGGGATCGGCGCGGCGCGGGCCGCGGCGCCGGCCAAGGGGCGCGCCGCCGTGGAGGGGGAGGTGGAGCTGCGGCCGGGAGTGTACAAGTTCGCGGTGGAGGTGGCGGAGGCGCCGGCGCTGCTGCGCATCGCGGAGAATTACAATGCGGGCTGGAAGTGCCGCATCGACGGGAAGGCGGCGCCGGTGCTGCGCGCGGATTACCTGTTCATGGCGGTGCCGCTGGCGGAGGCGGGGCGGCACGAGGTGGAGCTGCGGTACGCGCCGGGGAGCGCGGCGGTGGCGCTGGAGGCGGCCGGGCTGGCGCTGGGGCTCGGGGCGGCGGCGTGGCTGGCGCTCGGGGCGCGGAAAAGAAGGAAAGACGAGAAAATTTGAAATTTCAAATTTGAAAGAGGAAAACAGATGGATATCTTGAAAGAAATCGCGCGGTTGAAGGCGGAACGGAATGCGCTGATATTGGCGCACAACTACCAGAGGCCGGAGGTGCAGGACATCGCGGACTTCACGGGCGACTCGCTGGAGCTGGCTCGGAAGGCGTCGGGAATCGACGCGCCGGTGGTGGTGTTCTGCGGGGTGCACTTCATGGCTGAGACGGCGGCGATTCTGAACCCGGACAAGCGCATCCTCTCGCCCGACCCGACGGCGGGATGCCCGATGGCCGACATGATTGATGCGGCGCAGCTGCGCGAGTTCAAGGCGGCGCATCCGGGGGCGGCGACGGTTTGCTATGTCAATTCGACGGCCGAGGTGAAGGCGGAGAGCGACTGCTGCTGCACGTCGGGGAACGCGGAGAAGATTCTCGCGCACTACGAGGGGCGGGAGGTGTTGTTCGTCCCCGACCAGCATCTGGGGAGCGTCGTGGCGGAGCGGCTGGGACGGGAGGTCGTCGTGTGGCCGGGGTACTGCCCGACGCACGCGCGGATACGGCCGGAGGACATCCTGGAGCTCAAGGCGGCGCATCCGGGGGCGGTCGCGATGACCCATCCCGAATGCGCGAAGCCGGTGCGCGACGCGGCGGACGAGGTGCTGTCCACGGGGCAGATGTGTGCGTTCGCGAAGAGGTCGTCCGCGAAGGAGTTCATCGTGGCGACGGAGGAGGGCATCCTCCACCGCCTGCGGCAGGAGAACCCGGACAAGGTGTTTTATCCCGTATCGCCGTGGGCGATCTGCCCGAACATGAAGAAGACGACGCTGGAGAAGGTGTACTTCTGCCTGCGCGACAACGCGCCCGCGGTGGAAGTGGACCCGGCGATCGCCGCGCGCGCGCGCCGCGCCATCGACCAGATGCTCGCCTGGTCGTGAGCGGTCCGGGCCAAGGCGCCGGTGATGTTGGGCGCGGGGCCCCCGGACCGGGGGTAACCTTTGGAGCGTCGGCGTGTAGGCAAGGGAGCAGCAGGATTTCCACGGAAAGCGAGGGAGCGAAATGAGCGGACATTCAGGATTCCAGGCCATTGGAAACGGGTACCGGCCGCCGGTCGTCCCGCCGCAGGTCGGCGGGACCGGCGGGGTGCGCAAAGCGGCGCCGTCCGGCGGGGCCTCCGGCGCGGTGGATGAGGGCGGTCTGCCCGGAGAGGGGCAACCGGTCCGCGCGGACGCGAAATCGCTGTCCGGGAAGCTCGACGCGCTGCTGTTGCGGGCGGCGGAGTACTCCACGAAGGCGGTTTCGGGCAAGAAGATCGCCAAGGCCGTGGAGAATGTCGGCCTCCCGCGCGGCGAACGGGTGCGCCTGGCAGGGCTCGCCGACCGCGCGGCGGCAAGTTTTGCCGCGCTGTCGCAATTCAGCGGCAAGCAGATCGCCGCCGCCCTCGTCGCCCGGGAGGGCGCGTTCGAGTGGAAGGAGGGCGACGCCGTCGCGTCCGCCATCCGCCAGGCGCTCGACGACCAGGCGGAGCTGGCCGAGGCCCTGCACGAGCTCGCGAACGATCCGCGCGTGTCGGGAGGCGCCTTCGAGGCGGTATGCGACCAGGCGCTCGCGGCGGACCGGCGGCAGAGCGAGATCTTTTCGCTGGCGGTCGAGCTGGCGGACGCGGTGCAGAATGCCGGGAACGATCCGGCGCTCAACGCGCGGCTCGACGCGAAGCTCGCGGAGCTCCTGCCGCGCCAGGCGCTCACGATGCACGGCAACGAGGCGGCCATCGAGCAGCTCAAGACCCGGCTCCAGCCGCTCGCCGACCGCCTGGAGGCGTTCAAACAAAAGCCCGACGCCTCGATCTCGGGCGAGGAGTTCGCTGCGTACTCGCTGGAGGTGGCGGAGGCCGAGAACGCCCTCGCGCACGGCATCGCCGAAGGCTTCCCCACGGGCGACGGCGGCCGCTGGGAGCCCGACCACGCCTTCCTGTCCGCCGCCAAGGCGCTCGTGGGCGCGGCGAAGCAGTTCCTCGGCGACGTGCGCAAGGAAATCGGCCTGCGCTCGCTCGCCGCGTTCGCGAAGGCCGCGTTCGCGGTCCCGAACGACTTCGTTCCGGCCTACAAGGAGAACCTCGATGCCATCCGCCCGCGGTTCCCGCGCCTTGCGGCGGTGGCCGAGCTGCGCCACCGGCTCGACGATCTCGCGAAGCAGTACGTCGAAAAGCCGGACGACCACATCCTTTCCCGCATGGAACAGGCCGCGAAAGAGATGGCCGCCATCAGCGAGCCCAAGCTCCGCGAGGAGCTCAAGTTGCTGCGCGCGATCGGCCCCCGCCAGTTCCCGGACATGACCGACGACGACTGGACCGCGTTCACGGCCGAGATGTCGCACGCGTCGGGGATGGTCTCGCAGGTCGTCCACTTCAAGCTGATGGCGCGGAAAATCGACCACGGGATGTCGCCCGAGCAGTTCCTCTCCACCTCGTCGGCGCGCCTGCTGGTGGAAGGGCGTTTCTCGTTCTCCTCGCTCGTCGAGACGCGCATCCACGGGATGCCCGACGCCGACGTGGATCCCACGATCGACGACACCCACATGACCGGTTCCACCCCCCTCGGCCGCGGCAACACCAGCGCCGTGTCGCTGGTGGAATACGACGACGGGCGGAAATTCGTCTTCAAGCCCGAGGCCCAGGGCCGGCTGGGCATGGCGTCGCTGCAGCTCAGCCAGGACTACGAGTCCTCGGTCAAGGTCGCCGACCTCAACATCGCGACCCAGCGCACCGCCGACGTCCTGGGGCTGGACGACATCATGCCGCATTCCACCGTCGGCTCCCACAAGGGGCGGTTCGGCGTGTTCATGGAGAAGGCGCCGGGCGCGGAGGCGGCGGCGTTCGCCGAGGGCAAGGCCAAGACCGGCCCCGGCAAGCTCTCCGCCTCGCAGGTCCGCCGGCTCGCGGACGCCGACCACGCCAAGGTCGCCGGCGAACTCCTCCGCAAGACCAACCGCCTCGAATGGTTCGACCTGATCACCGGCCAGGGCGACCGCCACGGCCGGAACTACATGGTGGACGTCGGCGAAGACCTGACCGTCGAGGTCAAGGCCATCGACAACGACCAGTCCTTCCCCGCCTACCGCACGGGCCTGCGGACCTACCGGCTCGAAGGCGCCGCCGCCGGGATTTTCCTCTCGAAGATGGATGCCGTCCTCAAGGCCTATCCCGCGAAATACCACGACGAAATCCGCCGCCGCCTCGCCGCCGACCCCGGCATCCGGAAATTGCCGGGCGGGGCGCTCTCCATCGACCCGACCCAGTTCAAGAGCGCCGAACTCCACTGGGTCCTCAAGGAGGCCGTCGGGCTGCACGGCGCGACCATCCCGGACTTCATCGACCAAGACCTCTACGAGCGGCTCCAGACCCTCAAGGCGGGCCCCGCCCGCGACCAATGGATCGCCGGCCTGCGCGCCCGCCTGCCGGAGGCCGCCGTTACCTCCGCCATCGCGCGCCTCGACGAGGCCATCGCCCACGCCGAATCCCTCAAGAAGGCCGGCCGGGTCGTCGCCAAGGCCGACTTCGCCAAGCGCGACGTCCAGTCCCGGCTCCTCGCCCCGCAGCTCGCCGCGCCCCCGTACCCCATCCAGCCGACCGCCGACAAGCGGTTCCAGGTCCAGTCCGGCGATCTGCAGACCCATGCCGTCCGCCAGACCCGCTCGCTCTTCCGGCGCGACCTCTTCTCCGCCATCTACAAGAAAGGCTGGCTCCAATGAGCGAAGACCGCGCCGAAACCATCGCCCTCCTCCGCCAGGCCCTCGCCTCCTTCGAAGAGGGCGGCGACCCCGTCCCCTACGCGGCGGGCCACGGCCTCCAGAGCCGGCGGCTGCGCTTCGAGTGGGAGGAGCCCGCGCTGTCCATCGACCTCGACCTGCCGATCGAACGCGTCCTTTCCGACGAAGACACCCAAGCCGCCGACGCCGCCGAAGCCGCCGCCGCCCTCCGCATGGCGCTGCTGCTGCTGACCGCCGCCGAGGAAGGCCTCCTGGCCGTCGAGGGCGAAGCGCGCCTGGCCGTCGCCCACGACGGCGAAACCGCCTCCTGGGCCTCCTACGCCCCCGACGGCGAACTCCTGGCCGACGGCGACGACTGGGCCCCCCTCGTCGCCCGCCTCGAAGCCGCCTTCCACGACACCTCCGACTCCCCGGCCGTCACCGTCATCTGGCCCTGACGGCGCGGCAGGAGCGTGCGGGGGGGGGATTTGCGGTTGTGGGCTGGGCATCCGCATGGTTCGCGAATCCGGCGGGCGGAAGCGGGTCCAGAAGCAGCGTGGCCGCCGCCCATTGTGTTGTCCCATCGCGGACGCGCAGAAGCGCGAACCGTTGACGTGACGCGTGGCGCGGCAACGTGCGCTCATGGCACTGGCACAAGGGCCTTGTCAGGTGAAAACCTTGCGATTTCCCGTGCGCAGGGAAGGGTAGGGCGGGCAGTCCCTGCCCGCCGGTGTCCGTCATGCCGGAGGACGGCGTCGGAAATGTGCGGCCACCTGTTTCCTTGGGGGGCTGGCCGAATTGCATCCGACACTCGGATGCACGTTCCAGGTCCCGGCGGCGAGAGGACTCGCCGCCCTACCAACACGGCTTTGCACGAACGAAAACACAAGTTTTTCGCGTGACAATTCCAACGAGGACGGAACCGGCCTTCCGTCCGGCTCTGCCGGAAAGGTCCGCGAAGGGGAAATCGGGAATTGTGGCGTACGGGGGGAGAGTCCGCGAACGTCACAGGGTCTTCAAATACTCCATGAACGCGCGCTTGTTGTCCAGCGCGGTGGTGGTGGGACGGCCGAGGTCGTCGCGGGCGCCGATGGAGCTCCTGGCTTCGATGAGGGTGAGGGTGCCGCGGGATTTCGCGTCGGCCAGGGCGGCGTCGAGGGCGTCGAAGGTGTCCACGGAGACGGCATGGGGATAGCCGCAGGCCCTGGCGATGGCCACGAGATCGATCTGCGAGGCGACGGTGGGCATGCCGCCGACCGTCTCGTGGGCGCCGTTGTTGATGACGACATGGACGAGGTTCGCGGGCTTGTTGGCCCCGATGACGGCCATGGCGCCCATGTGCATGAGGGCGGCGCCATCGCCGTCGATGCACCAGACGCGCCGGCCGGGCTTGTTCAGGGCGACCCCCAGCGCGATGGAGGAGGCGTGGCCCATGGAGCCGACCGTCAGGAAGTCGCGGGAATGGTCCTGCCCGTTGGCGGTGCGGATTTCGAAGAGTTCGCGGGAGGCCTTGCCGGTGGTGGAGACGATGGGATCGTCCCCGGCGGCGGCGGCGATGTGGCGGACGATTTCCTCGCGCACCATGGCGTTGGCGTTGGAGTAGTCCACCTTGCCGTCGAACGAGAGCGCGCCCTTGCGGATGACGAAAGCGACGTCCTTGCCGGCGGCCAGCAGCGGACGGAAGGCGTCCATGGCGGCGGCGAGCTCGTCCCCGGTGGTGTCCTTGGATACGGCGAAGGAGCGGATGTCCATGTCGTCGAGGAGCTTGACGGTGACTTCGCCCTGGTAGACGTGCTGGGGTTCGTCGTGGATGCCGGGCTCGCCGCGCCAGCCGACGACGAAGATGACGGGGATGGCGTAGACCTTGTCGTTCAGCAGCGAGGCGGCGGGATTGATGATGTTGCCTTCGCCGGAGTTCTGCATGTAGACGACGGGGACCTTGCCGGTGGCCAGGTGGTAGCCCGCGGCCAGCGCGGCGCAGTTGCCTTCGTTGGCGGCGATGACGTGGTGGTGCGGGTCGATGCCGTACGTGGCCATCAGCCAGTTGCAGAGGGCCTTGAGCTGGGAATCGGGGACGCCGGCGAAGAAATCGGCACCGAGGATTTCGATGAAACGTTCGACTTTCATGGGGGCTCCTTTCGGATGGAGGGTTTGGTCATTCCCAGCGGGACTCCACGTGGGGATACTCGAGGATCTTCCGGTCGGAAGTGAGAAGGGGGGCGCGGAGTCGCCGGGCGAGGGCGACGATGAGCCGGTCGGCGGGGTCCCGGTGGAAGGGGGGCGGGAGCTCGGTGCTGGCCAGGGCGATGTCGGAGTCGACCGGGAGGATGCGGAGGCCGGGGGCCCGGGAGGCACGGGCCACCCATTCGCGGGCGGCCATGCCCAGCTGCAGTTTGCGCAGGGCGGTCTTGACGGCAATCTCCCAAACGGAAACGACCGACACCGCCAATGCGCCGTCGCCCGCCGCGGCGTCGGCGAGGGACCGCGCGCGTGCGGGCATGCCCTCGGGGCGGATGGTCCACCAGAGCCAGGCGTTGGTGTCGAGGAGGATCACGGGGCATCCCCGCCGGGAGCGTCGGAAAAGACCTCGAAAAGGGCGTCCTGCGGCTCGTCGAAGCCGGACGGGAGGCTGAAGCCGGGTTGCCGGAGGCCGAGTTCGTCGCGCCAGTCCTTGGCATCGGCGGTGCCACCGGCGGGCGACTCGTAGCGGACGAGCATGGCGACGGGATGGCCGTAGCGGGAAATCACGACTCCCTCCCCGCCGATGCGGAGGTCTTCGACAAGGGTGCTGAGCGTGTTGCGCGCTTCGGCGATGTTGAGCGTTTTCATCTTGACCGGACTCCGTGCAAGAATCTTGCACAGGACGGGGGCGGTGTCAAGGCGTCAGCCTCCGGGTTGCCGGAGAATCGTGCGGTAGAGCGCGTCGATGCTGGCCGCGTCGAGCGCGACGGGATGGTTCTTGAGGCGGTCGGGATTGACGGAGGTGCGCAGCTCGGCGAACTGTTCTTCGGTGGCGGCGGGGACGGGCAGTTCGAGGGAGAGGAAGATGGCGTCGAGCTTCGCTGCGGCGTCCTCGGGCGTGGTGCAGTCCATGGCGGCGGCGATGCCGCGGAAGGCGTCCTGCAACGCGGCCTCCCCGCGCGGATCGCAGCAGCGGTCGGCGTGGTCGAGCATCCACGGGAACAGGACGCGGTCGCAGAGGACGGCGGCGTGTCCGTGGGCGATGCCGAACAGGGACGTGAGCTTGTAGCACATGGCGTGGCCGGCGGTGGTCTGGGTGACGTTGATGGCCTTCCCGGCGACGTGGGCGGCGCGGAGCATCCCGGCGTTGCCGTCGGGCGTGTTGGCGAGGTAGCCGGGCAGGTTCGCGAGCGTGCGGCGGATGGCGTCCGCGCTGCAACCGCGGCTTTCGTCCGTGGAGTTGACCGACCAGTACGACTCGATGGCGTGGCACAGGGCATCCATCGCGGTCGCCTTCCGCTGGTACGGCGGGAGCGTGTCGAGCGCGGACGGATCGAACAGCACGGCGGAGGGGATGCACGAACCGTGCGTGACGGACTGTTTTTTGCCTTCGAAGTAGATGACCGCGTAGCGCGTCGCCTCCGAGCCGGTGCCGGCGGTCGTCGGCATGGCCAGGAACGGGATGGCGTTGGGCACGATTTCCTGGCGGAGGTAGTTGCGCGCCGGGTCCATGTTGGCGTAGAGCTTGATGCACTTGGCGACATCCATCGCCGACCCGCCGCCCACCGCGAGGATCGCGTTGCAGCCCGACGCGCGGAACCGGGCGACCCCCTCCGCGACCGATTCGTAGAGCGGATTGGGCCGGAAGTCCGAGAACCGCACCACCGGCATCCGCTCCCCGATTTCCGCGAGCTTGGCCTTGAAGCGGGAGAGGAACTCCAGCGACGGGTCGCACACCACGAACAGGCCGGAGACGCCGTGATCCGACAGCCACGCGTCGAGGGGCGCGTAGCCGCCGTCGGGGAGGAGAACCGCCTGCTCCACCGCCTATTCCTCCGGAATCAGCGTGATGATGTCCTTGATGGACATGCACATCGCGTCGCACTCCTTCGCCCGGTGGTGTTCCAGGATCGTGCGCGCCGCGTTCTGCATCGCCGGGAAGCCCGTGCGGGTGAGCTGGTTCGCGTAGATCACGATGTTCGCCCCGCGTTCCTTGAACTCCTCTTCCGTCACCGCATTGAACGACGTCGGCACCAGCACGATCGGCGTCGAGGCGTCCTTCGCGCGGAACTTTTCGATGAACTCGAAGATTTCCGACGGGTCCTTCTTCCGCGAGTGGATCATGATGGCGTCCGCCCCCGCCGCCACGAACGCGAAGGCCCGCTCCAGCGCGTCCTCCATCCCGCGTTCCAGGATGAGCGACTCGATGCGGGCGCAGATCATGAAGTCCTTCGTCTTCTGCGCCTTCTTCCCCGCGCGGATCTTGGCGGAGAAGTTCTCTATGGAGTCCTGCGTCTGCGCGACTTCCGTGCCGAAGAGGGAGTTCTTCTTGAGCCCGGTCTTGTCCTCGATGATCACCATGGAGACGCCCATGCGTTCGAGGGAGCGGACCGTGTAGACGAAGTGTTCGGTCAGCCCGCCCGTGTCGCCATCGAAGATGATCGGCTTGGTCGTCACTTCCATGATGTCGTCGATGGTGCGGAAGCGGGAGGTCATGTCGACGAGCTCGATGTCGGGCTTGCCCTTGGCCGTGGAGTCGCAGAGGGAAGAGACCCACATGGCGTCGAACTGGCGGGTTCCGCCGTCCTGGTAGACCTTGGTCTTCTCGACGATGAGCCCCGTGATGCCGCTGTGGGCTTCCATGGCGGTCGCGAAGCCCTTCATCTCCAGCGTGCGGCGCAGGCGGGCGCGGCGGAGGTCGGGCAGGGAGAGCTCGGCGCGGGCGCGCGCCTCCATTTCGCGGTATTCCGGTGCGTCGGAGTGGGGGAATTCGACCAGGCGCCCGCCGTAGCCGGCGAGGATGGAGACCACCTCGTCGCGGACCGGCTTCTGGAAGCCCGTGCACCAGTCGTCGCCGTGGACCACGATGTCGGGGCGGTATTTCTCGAGGTTTTCCCGGTAGGAAAGCGTGCGCTGCTCCACGACCTTCCGCACCCCGGCGATGCCCTCGAAGAGCTTGCGGCGCTCGGACGCGGGAACCAGCGGATAGCGCTTGTAGGCGCTCACCGCCTCGTCGGAGAGCACGCCGACGACCAGGCGGCCCAGGCGGGCGGCCTTGCGGATGATCGCGATGTGCCCGCCGTGGAGGATGTCCGTCGAGAACGTCATGTAGACCGTGCGCGATTCGACCTCGCGCAACCGCGCCGAGACCACCGCCAGGTCGTCCGGGTTGTCGATTTCGGCGCACAGCAGGTCGCGGACGTCCACGGCGCGGACGTTGGCCGCCCCGTCGAGGTCGTTGAGCGCGTTTTCCGCGTAGACGCCGGTGTTGCCGGCCTCGCAGTATTCCGCGATCTTGTCCAGCCAGCGGAGCCAGTCCGCCTTCTCCAGCTTGTAGAGCGCCTGGGCGGCCATCGCCCCTTCGCCGAAGAAGCCGGTGCCGACCTTCTGCACGAACCCATTCGCCACCACCGCCTTGAAATCCTTCTCCGGAAGCGGCAGGGTGGAGGAGACGGCCATGCCCGACCCCGGGGAGGCCAGGAGCAGGTCCAGGGCCTCGTTCTCGAACACGAGGTCGCCGTGCATCAGCAGGATGTCGTCGTCCCGCAGCAGCTCCCGGGCGCAGTGGATGCTGTAGATGTAGTTCGTCTTGTCGTAGACCGGATTCTTGACGAACCGGATCCGCAGCGGCAGGTCGAGGCTCTGGCAGTAGCGCTCCAGCACTCCGTCGAACAGCCCGGTCGTCATCACCACGTCCCCGATTCCCGCGTCCACCAGCTGGTTCAGCTGCCGGGACAGGATGGTTTCGCTCGGCGAAACCTCCGTCATGCACTTGGGATGCTCCGACGTGAGGACCCCCATGCGGGAACCGAGTCCGGAATTGAGGATGAGCGCTTTCATTCGGCCTGTCTCCATTCGTTGTGGTCTGTCGCCCTGTGGTTTTCGGGATGGGGGCGCGGAGCGGGCCTGCCGGAATCCACCTGCCGCCAGCGGAAGGAGGTGGGGCGGAAAACCGGGGTTCCGCGCCGCGGGGAAAACGGTTCAGTCGCTTTCGAGGAAGCCTTCGAGCTTGCGGATGCGGATGGGGTGGCGCATCTTGCGCAGGGCCTTGGCTTCGATCTGGCGGATGCGTTCGCGGGTGACGTTGAACTTCTTGCCGACTTCTTCGAGGGTGCGGGAATAGCCGTCGTTGAGGCCGAAGCGGAGGGTCAGGACTTCGCGTTCGCGCGGGGTGAGGGTCGAGAGGACGTTCTGCAGGCGTTCCTTGAGGAGGCTGTAGGCCGTCATTTCGCTGGGGTTTTCCGCGGACTTGTCTTCGATGAAGTCGCCGAAATGGGTGTCCTCGCTGTCGCCGACGGGGCTCTGGAGGGAGATGGGCTGCTGGGACATCTTGAGGACGGCGCGGACGCGGTCGACGGGGAGCTTCATGGACTCGGCGATCTCGTCTGGGGTGGGCTCGCGGCCGTACTCCTGGATGAGGCGCTTCTGGATGCGCATGAGCTTGTTGATGGTCTCGATCATGTGCACGGGGATGCGGATGGTACGGGCCTGGTCGGCGATGGAGCGGGTGATGGCCTGGCGGATCCACCAGGTGGCGTAGGTGGAGAACTTGTAGCCGCGGCGGTACTCGAACTTCTCGACGGCCTTCATCAGGCCCATGTTGCCTTCCTGGATGAGGTCGAGGAAGGAGAGTCCGCGGTTGGTGTACTTCTTGGCGATGGAGATGACGAGGCGGAGGTTGGCTTCGACCATCTCGGTCTTGGCGCGGAGCCCCTTCTGGAGCCAGTCCTTGAGTTCGGCGTGCTGGGCGATGAAGTCCTCGGCGCCCAGGCACTGCTCGGCTTCGAGCTGGCGGAGGTTCTTGCGGGCTTCCCGCACGAGGAGCGTGCGCTGGGGGGCGGGCAGGTCGGAGGCTTCGGCCTCCTGTACCAGGCGGAGGCGTTCGCGCATCTCGCGGTCGATCTCGTCGATGCGGGTGGCGAAGTCCTCGATGGCCTTCTGCTTGAAGAGGAATTTCTCGCAGACGGCCGCCTGGCGGTTGCGCGCGTTGGCGAGGAGGCGCTGGCGGCGGGCGAGTTCGGCCTTGGGCAGGCGGGCGACGGTGGTGGCCTTGAAGTGCTCGGCGAGTTCGCCGTGCACGCGGGCGAGGTCCTTGAGGAGCTTGGGCAGGCCGGCGACGTAGGCGTCGCGGGACTGCTCGTTCTTGTCGGAGATGATGCGGTCGAAGCGCTCCCGGGAGGTCTGGAGGCGGTCGGCCATGTCCGCGTACGCCTCGTGGGTGGAGGCGAAGTGGTGGATGAGGCGCTTGGCGTTCTGCTCGGCCATCTCGATGCGCTTGGAAATCTCGACTTCCTGGTCCTTGGTGAGCAGCGGCACCTGCCCCATCTGCTTGAGGTACATGCGGACGGGGTCCTCGATGACCGAGACGTCCGCCGGGTTGTCCGCCTTGTCCGCTTCGGGGGCGGGCGGCGGCGCGGTGGGGTCGGTGGATTCGATGTCGGAGGGCAGCAGGTCGCGGGTGACGGTGATGTCCAGGGTCTGGAGCTTCGCGAGCAGCTGGTCGAGGGCGTCGGGATTGGTCAGCTCGGGCGGGATGATCTCGTTGAGGGATTCGAAGGAAATCTGGCCGTTCTGGTCGCGCGCGAGGGTGATGATCTGCTGCATGATCAGGTTGTTGCGGCGCAGGATCGCCATGATGTCGACGCGGTTGTCGGAAGGCGGCGGCAACGTCGGTGCCGGAGCGGGAGCGGGAGCGGGGGCCGGAGCCGGGGCGGGGGCCGGGGCAGGCGGAACCGAATCGGCCGTCTTCTTGGGGGCCGGTTTGGGGGCCGGTTTGGGCGCGGGTTTCGGGGTCGGCTTGACGGCCGGCTTGGACGCCGGCTTCGCGGCGGGTTTGACGGCCGGTTTGGCAGCCGGTTTGGCGGAGGGCTTGGCCGCCGGCTTGGAAGACTTCGCAGGGGCCTTGGCCGGGGCGGGACGCTTGGCGGGGGCCGGTTTGGCCGGAGTCTGAGTCTTGGCGGGCTTGGCGGCCGGTTTCGCGGGCGCGGGCTTGGCCTTGGCGGCCGGTTTGGGCGCGGGGGAAGGTTTGGGTTTGGCCTTGGCCGGGACGGGCTTCGGCTTGGCGGGCGCCTTCGCCGGTTTCGGGGCAGGACGCGGCTTCGCGGCGGCCGGTTTGGCCTTGGTCGCGGTCTTGTTGGATGGGGTGGCTTTCGGTTTCGTCATCTTGGTTGCCATGTGTTGCGATTCTCCCTCGCTGTTCAAGCCTACAATTATACACCGCATGTCAAGGGGGCCAAGGGACAATGTGCAAAAAAATCAATCGGAAACGACCGTTCTTTCCTGCCGTTGGAAAAAGATGCCGCCCCGGAGCGGCAGCAGAGGGAAACGGCCCCATCGGAGGTCGTCTTTTTTTCTCAAGGCATTGGCGCGGCTTTCCGGCAGTTTCTGAACCACAAGGTCGCGCGGAAGCGCGACCCTCCCGGGGGGCTTTCCACGGGGAGGGACGCGCTTCTGCGCGTCCGCAGTGGAAATGCCGGACGGGACAAGGAATCGAAGCCACACCATTTTTGAAACCGCTCCATCGGCCCTGCACCCGGCGACGGCGCCGGGTCGGATTTGGGGTTTCCAAACGGCGGCAGGGGCGTATAGTGCGGGGTGGGCCGCCGGGGAAGGCGGCCGGAAAGGGTTGATTGCATGAACATTCTCGTCACCGGCGGCGCCGGGTATCTGGGTTCCATCCTCGTTCCGCGGTTGCTCGCGCTCGGGCACCGCGTCACCGTGCTCGACAGTTTCCTTTACGGGCAGACGTCGCTGCTGGACTGCTGCCACGATCCGCTCTTCGACGTGGTGCGCGGCGACGTGCGCGACGAAGCGCTCGTGCGGCGGCTGGTGGCGAAGGCGGACGCGGTCATCCCGCTGGCGTGCCTGGTCGGGGCGCCGGCGTGCGCGATGCATCCCGAGGAGGCCCGCTCCATCAACCTCGACGCCGTGAAGATGCTGGCGGGGCTGACGAGCCCCTCGCAGATGATCCTGTCGCCGACGACGAACAGCGGCTACGGGGTGGGGGAGGAGGGCATCTACTGCACGGAGGAGACGCCGCTGCGGCCGGTGTCGCTGTACGGGCGGCTGAAGGTGGAGCTGGAGGAAGCGCTGCTGGCCACGGGGCACGCGATCAGCCTGCGGCTGGCGACGGTGTGCGGCATCTCGCCGCGCATGCGGCTGGATCTGCTGGTCAACGACTTCACCTACCGCGCGGTGACGGACCGGTTCATCGTGCTCTTCGAGTCGCACTTCAAGCGCAACTACATCCACGTGCACGATGTTGCGTCGGCCTTCATCCACGCGCTGGACCACTTCGACGCGATGAAGAACCAGGCCTACAACGTGGGCCTCAGCGACGCGAACCTCTCGAAGATGGAGCTGTGCCTGGAAATCAAGAAGCAGGTGCCGGACTTCCACATCGTCGAGTCGCCGATCGGCAAGGACCCGGACCAGCGCAACTACATCGTGAGCAACGCGAAGATCGAGGCGACGGGCTTCAAGCCGCAGGTTTCGCTGCAGGCGGCAATCGCGGAACTGGTCAAGGGATACCAGATCGTCCGGCGGAACGCATTCACGAACCTGTGACGCGGGAAACGGGGTACGGGGGGGAGGAGGGCGATGCGCCGCTTTTCCGGCGGACGCGCGGAAGGGTGCGCTCCGGGGTGGCCCCGGCGGCGTCAGAGGCCGAGGGCGGAGGCGTATTCGCGGAGGGCGAGGAGGTAGTCGGCGTAGAGCTGCTTGCTGAAGGGATGGGGGTACTCGGCGAAGTGCTTTTCGATGCGGGAGCCGGGGGTGGCGGTCTCGTTGCGGACGGCCGCCAGGCGGGTGCGCTTCTCGTCCGCCGGGAGCTTGGACCAGCGGAAGGCTTCGAAGTCCAGCGCGGCGGCCAGGGTCGCCTCGGGGATTTTCTCGGCGTTCTTGATCAGGTGCGACATCAGGGGCATCAGGGCCTTGCGGTAGAGGGTTTCCTTTTCCTGGAGGCGGGCGGTATCCATGGGGGGGCTCCTAGGCGTTGGCGGATTCGAGGGCGCGGAAGGCGTCGAGGAGTTCTTCGGCGGGGGCGGCGCGGGCGACGAGTTCCTTGACGTGCTCGTTGCGCAGGGCGAAGGCGATCTTGCCCAGCAGATGCAGGTGGGTGCGGACGTTCGGGGAGAGCGGGATGAAGAGCGCCTGGACGGGCTTGCCGTCGAGGGCGTCGAAGGGGATGGGCTTTTCGAGGAAGAAGAGGGCGACCTGCGGGGACACGAGTTCGAGGACGGCCGGATTGCGGACGTGCGGGATGGCCACGCCGTCGCCGATGCCGGTCGATTGCAGCTGCTCGCGCATGAGGATGGCCTGCACCAGGAAGTCGCGGTTGACGTGCGCGGGCAGATCGAGGGCTTCGACGGCCGCCTTGAGGACGGATGGCTTGTCGTCGCCGGCCAGTCCGTGGCGGATGCCGCCGGCGGCCAGTGCGGCGGAAAGCGGCGGCATGGCGGCGGGCTGCGGGGCGGGGATGGCCGGCGCGGAACCGTCGGCGGCGGCGGGGGACGCGGCGGCGGGGGGCGGCGGGGGGAGGGCGGCGTCGGCGGGTTTGCGGGAGCTGGCCCAGTCGTAGAGCATGGCCCGGTTGATGCGGTATTCGCCGGCGACGCGGTAGGCGGGCAGGCCGCCGGACTGGATCCAGCGGTAGACGGTCTTTTCCGCCACGTTCAGTTCCTTCGCCGCTTCCTTGACGGTCAGTTGCATGGGGCCTCCTTCGTCGAAATGGGTTGGGATTGGGCTGTCACGGTCTGCACTCTAGCAGAGCCCCCCGCCCCGCAAAAGGCAAAAGTGGCGGGCGGCGGCGGGAGGACGTGTTCATGGAGGGGAGAATGGTGGAAAAACATGGGGAAACATGGTGGTTTTCCGTAATCTCAAATGTAGATGGGAACGGAGGCAAGGGGGGCATGGCGGGGAGGTCAGGGGTCAGCCGCGGAGGCGGGCGGCCAGGGAACAGGCGGCGAAGAGGAGGAGGTTGACGGCGACGATGGTCGGGCCGACGGGGGTGCCGGCCAGGATGGCGGCGAGGAGGCCCGCCAGGGCGCCGAGGGTGCCGAGGAGGGCGGCGGCCAGGGTCACGGCGCGGTAGGATTTGCACAGGCGCATCGCGGTCACGGCCGGGAAGACGAGCAGCGCGGAAACGAGCAGGGCCCCGACGAGGCGCATGGAGACGACGATCACGACGGCGATCACCGCCGCGGACAGGGTGTCGGCCAGGGCGGAGCGGTGGCCGGAGGCGCGGGCGTATTCTTCGTCGAAGGCCGTCTCGAAGGTCCGGTGGTAGGCGAAGAGATGGCATGCGACGACGGCGAGGGCGAGGGCGGCGCAGGTCCGGGTTTCGCCGGGAGTGAGGGTCAGGATGGAGGCGGAACCGAAGAGGGTCGAACAGACGTCGCCGGAGAGGTTGGAAGAGGACGGGAAGACCGCCATCAGCAGGTAGCCGAGCGCCATCGCGCCGGCGGAGAGCATCGCGAGGGCGGCGTCGCCGCGCACCCGGTCGCCGCCGGGGCCGCGGCGGAGGAGAAGGATGGCGACGAGTATGGTTGCGGCCAGGCTCAGGGGGAGGTTCCCGGCGAAGGAGAGGGCGCCGGCGACGGCCATCGCGCCGAACGCGACGTGGGAGAGTCCGTCGCCGATGAAGGAGAGCCGCCGCAACACGAGGGGGACGCCGAGGAGGGAGGCGCACAGGGCGATGAGGGTCCCCGCGACGAGGGCGCGCTGGACGAAGGGGAACGCGAGGTAGCCGAGGAGGGTATCCATCATGGCGCGGCCTCCTCCGGATGGCAGGCGGGGCAGTCGCAGGGGGGGCGGGCGCCGTCGCCGTGGCAGCAGAGCTGGTGGGGGAGGATGCGGTGGGGATGCGGGGAGGCGGCGTCGGCGCGCTCGTAGGCGGCGTCGGGGCCGAGGCGCAGGAGGTGGCGGCCGGGACGGCGGGCAGCTTCGAGGTCGTGCGTGACCATGGCGACGGCGGTACCGTCGCGGTGCACGGCGTCGAGGAGGGTGCGGAAGGCGGACGCGGCGTCGGGGTCGAGTCCGGTGAGGGGTTCGTCGAGCAGCAGCAGCGGGTGCGGCACGCACAGGGCGCGGGCGAGCAGGACGCGCTGGCGCTGGCCGCCGGAGAGTTCGCGGTAGGGGCGGCGGGCAAGGTCGGCGATGCCGAGCCGGTCCATGGCGCGCGCGGCGTCGGCGCGGTCGGCACGGGAGTGGAAGGGGCGCCAGCCGCGGCGGGACTGGGCGCCGGAGAGGACGACTTCGCGGACCGATGCCGGGAAGTCGCGCCGGAGCGGGGGCTGCTGGGGAAGGTAGCCGATGCCGCCGGCGCGCAGGGCGGGCGAGAGGTCGATGCGGCCGGACGTTGGCGGGAGGAGGCCGAGAAGCAGCTTGAGGAGGGTGGTCTTTCCGGAGCCGTTGGGGCCGATGATGCAGAGGAAATCGGCGGGATCGATGCGGAAGTCGGGGTACGGCGGCAACGGACGCGCGCCGCGGGTCGCGACGAGGCCAATGCACTGGAGAAGGGGGGAGGACGGCATGGCGGTCAGTCGGTGAGGGATTGGTGGATTGTCCGGAGATTGCCGCCCATGATGTCGAAGCAGGAGCGGTCCTGCCAGCCGGACGGGAGGGTCTGCATGGAGTCGAGCGCGACGATCCGCTGGTCACGGTCGCGGGTGGCGTCGCGCACGGTCTCGGCGAGGTGGCCGGAGGGGGCTTCCAACGTGAAGATGGTCGTCAGTCCCAGATCGTCCACCTTGCGTGCGAGGGTCGCGATGGTGCGGAAGCTGGCCGCGGACTCGGAGGAGCATCCGGGGAAGGCGGCGATGCATTCGAGGTTGTAGTCGTCGGCGAGGTAGCGGAAGGGGAATCGGTCGGCGAAGAGGAGGGTGCGGCGGGGGGCGCGGGCGAAGGCGTCGGTGTATTCGGCGTCTAGGGCCGCGAGGGAGGAGGCGTAGCGTTCGGCGCGGGCGCGGCAGGCGTCGGCGGCATCGGGGTCGGCGGCGGCTATGGCGTCGGCAATCGCGCGGACGAGGATCTGCGCGTTGCGGAGGGAGAGCCAGACGTGTTCGTCGGGGGCGGGGGAGTCCTCCTCTTCTTCCGCTTCCATGCCTTCTTCGAGGCGCTCGGTCTTGGCCTTGCCGCCGAGGGCCGCGATGAGCGAGACGACGCGGCGGCCGGGGTTGCCGTCGACGGCGAGCGCCGCCGGCACCCAGGCGTCGGACTCGCCGCCGGTGTGGATGAAGAGGTCGCATCCGGCGATGGCCTTCAGGTCGGCCGCGGTGGGCTCGTATCCGTGGAGGTCCGCGCCGGGGCGGTGGAGGAGCGTTGCGTCGGCATCGGGGGCGATCTGGCGCGCCCAGTCCCATGCGGGGAAGGTGGTCGCGACGATGCGCAGCGGCGCGGCCGCCGCGGTCAGGGGCAGGGCGATGGCGAGGAGGAAGGCGGGGAGATGTTTCATGGGCGTGTTTCCTTTCGGCGGCGCTTCGGCGCGCAGTCGGCGCAGAGGCCGTAGAAAACGGTGCGGACCGGATCGAGCCGGAAGCGGTGCGCCCGGGACAGGTGGGCTTTCAGGCGGTCCCAGGAGGGACAGTGGAGATGGAGGAGGCGGCCGCAGGATTCGCAGTAGCAGTGGAAGGGTTCTTCGTCGGCTCCGCAGGGATCGGGCCCGGTGAATTCGTAGCAGGCCGCGGCGCGGGCCGCCGGGACGTGCCGGATGACGCATCCCTCGCCGACGAGCCGCCCGAGCAGCCGGTACAGGGTCGCGCGACCGACGGGCGCGCCGTCCGCGGCCAGCGCGTCACCGATTTCGCGGACCGTCAGGTGCCGGCCGGCGTGCGAGGCCAGATGCCGCCGGAGGGTCTCCAGCTGGCGGGTGTCGTATGTGCTCTTGCGGGGCATGGGGTCTTGAAAATGAAACCGTGTCCCAATTTACACGGCGGAGGGGGAGTGTCAAGTGGAAGGAGGGACAAGCGACGGGGCGGGGCCCCGGGCCCCCATGCGGGGTGGGGGGCCGAGGGGGCTTGTGAAGGGGATGGGGAAGGAGGGAATGTCGGGGAAACTTTCATGGGGGAGGGAGTGGGGAAAAAGAAGGGGAAAACATGGAGTTTTTCCTGTTTCCAAAATTGGTGGGGCGAGCTCTCCGAGCGAGCCGCATCCCCGGCTCGCTCGGAGAGCTCGCCCTACCAACACCGGTGCGATACAAAAACGCCGTCCCGGGGGTGGGACGGCGGTGGGGGGCGGTGGAACGGGGCGTCAGGAGGAGGCCTTCATCTCGTTCCAGTCGTCGTCGGCGTCGTCGGCGGGGGCGTCGGGGGGCTGGGACTTGCCGTCGCCCCAGGTGAGGAGCTTGCGGAGGACCCAGAAGATGGCGCCGGGGATCACCAGGCCCACCATCATCAGGTGGACGAAGGTGAAGTGGTACGTCATCGCCGGCTGCAGGCGGTAGAGGTTCCAGAAGATCAGGAGGCACGAAATCCACACCGCCAGGAAGTTCGCCATGCCGTCGCCGGAATGCATCCAGTGGAGGCCTTCGGTGCGCTTCCGGGTGAAGGGGTAGAAGAGGTTCGAGCCCATGTGCCCGAGCTGGTCTTCGACGACGTGCACGGCGTAGCAGCCGGCGATCGTGACGAATCCCTGCCAGGCGGCGTCCCACGCCTTGAAGCACAGGCAGCCGAGCGCCCACAGGATGCCCAGGAACAGGCCCATCGTGAGCGCGTGGGACCATTCGCGGTGCCACGGCAGGAACTCGAGGTCGAAGTCGCCGTCGTCGCGCGGCGCGAGGCCGATGGTCGGGCCGTCGAAGATGTCGACCTTGAGCGCGGCGTCGTAGGTCTGGATGACCCGGGCGCCGATCTTGGCGCGGCCCACCTCGGGATAGCGGTCGGCGGTGCCTTCGACGGGAACCTGCCCGGTGTTGACGACGGAGCCGAACTTGACGGTGACTTCGCCGGCTTCGTTGTCGAAGTTGACGAGGTACTGCTGCCAGAAGTCCGCCCCCAGCCGGATGCTCGAGAGCTTGAGCTTGATGTAGCGGTGCTCGCGGATCCCCATCTCGACGGCGCGCGCGATCTGGTCGGCGACGGCCTGCGGGTCGGGGTGCTTGGGGTCGGGTTCGACGTAGACGTCGTGCTTGTAGAAGAACCGGTAGAACTTGAAGTCGAGCGTGTCGGGCAGGATGCCGCAGGCGCCGCCGAGGATGAAGTAGGTGGGGTTGCCGCGCAGCGCCGCCTCGATGGCCCACGGGCCGAAGGACGCGACCGCGACGCCGGACATGAAGTGGGAAAATCCTTTCATCGCTGTTTCCTCCTTGTCAGGTCAAGCCCATCCAGGCGGTGATGACTTCGCCGAAGCCGGACATGTTGCACGCGATCGGCAGCAGCAGGATGCCGAGGCAGTTCAGCCGCCGCGACCCGAAGAGCACCGGCAGCAGGCCGACGCCCGTCGCGACCGCCGCGATGAACATGCCGATCCAGCCCGTCACGGCGAACACCATCACGAGGATGATGCCCAGCGCGAGGGTGGAGGCGTGGCGGTAGTTGATCCGGTCGATCAGCCACAGGGTGCCGCGCGCGAGCGGCGACATCATGAGGTAGCTGAGGGCCGCGGAGATGGCGATGCAGCCGAGGACCATGTAGTAGTCGCCCATGCCCATCGGGGTGTGCAGGGTCTTGACCATCCACGCGCCGCCGCCGCGGGTGAGGTTGAGCCCGGGGACGAACAGGAACATGAACGCGCCGACGTAGTAGATGAACTTCGAGACGCCCTGCCCCATGATGAAGATGCGCTCCTCGCGCTGCGCGCAGGCGTGCCCGGCGAGCATGCCGCCGACGCCGCCGGTGACGATCGGGAAGTAGGCCGCGATGCCGCCGCCGAGCCCGCCGCTCCAGACGGAGCGCAGGATGATGTCGCCGTTCATGTCGAGGCTCCTGGTGATGCGCTGCTTGGGAACGTCGGCCGCCGATATGATGTTCAGCAGGCACCACGGGACCGCGAAGAGCCCCACGAACGCCGGCATGATGTTCTGGAACGCGACCTCGTGCGACACCGGCGAGCGGGTCAGCAGGATGAACCCGAGCAGCCCCGCGAGGATGAACGTCGCCAGCCCGGCGAGCAGCGTCTTCCACGCGTCGTAGAACTTGGCCCAGCCGGCGCGGCCGCGGTTGCCGCCCTTGGGCCATTCGCTCATGATCATGAACGTGATGATGATCCACAGCACCCAGTGCATGTGGCCCTTGAGGACCTGCTGGCAGACCGGCAGGTACACCGGCGCGCAGGGTGCCACGACGAGCACCAGGAAGTACGCGCCCGCGAGCGAGCCGAGCGCCGTGATCATGGTGCCCTCGTAGCCGCGGCCGCTCATCAGGTACTTCTGGCCCGGCAGCACCGTGAACAGCGCCGACTCGTCCGGCGTGCCCAGCAGCACCGAGGGGATCGTGTTGATCATCGACCACCCGACGACCATGCCGGTCATCGCCGGCAGGAACACGTCCGGGGGGATCGCGACGCCGG
Organism: Kiritimatiellia bacterium; assembly: GCA_017527155.1. GTDB lineage: Bacteria > Verrucomicrobiota > Kiritimatiellia > CAIQIC01 > Lenti-01 > CACXEY01. Next base: position 11,100 of record JAFXQI010000024.1, on the reverse strand, counting down.
AGCTCTCCAGCGACAGGATGCCGAGCACCAGCGCGCCCATCACGTTGTACACGTGCAGGCCGGGCAGGCAGGCCAGGAGGCCGGAGACCACCGTCCCGGCCACCACCGAGGCCAATACGACGAAGAACGAACTCATGCGCGCCTCCTCATTCCACCACGGTGATGCGCGTGAACTTGCCGGTCTTCAGCTGCGCCTTGCCCTCGTACTCGCCCTCGCGCGCCCCTTCCACGCGCACCGTCATCCCCTCCGCCAGCTCCGGCAGCCCCGGAACGCTGTCGTTCCAGATCACCAGGTCCAGCTCCGCGTCCCCCTCCTTGAACGCGTACGCCACGCCCTTGCCCGCCAGGTCGCGCGGCGCGCCGAGCACGCCCGTGCGGCCCGCGGCGGCGGGGGCCTTCTTCGCGGCGGCCTTGCGCGCGGGGGCGGGGGCCTTGCCGACCTTGACCCACTTCGCGGCATCCTGGAGCAGGATCGACGCCTTGCCGTTCCAGGCGTCCACGACGCCCTCGACCGTCACCGAATCCCCCTTCGCGGGCGCGGCGGCGAGCTCCGCGGCGACATCGTCGAAATACTTCACGTAGATCGAGCCGCCCGCCTCGTCCTTCACGATCACGCTCACCGGCTGGTTCCCCTTCTTCTCGCCCACGAACACCACCGCGCCGGCGATCTTGACCTTCTGCCCCTTGCGGTCCGCCGTCACCGACGCGATCGGCTCCACCTCCGCCGACACCAACCGCCCGCGCGAGAAATCACGCTTGGGCGCCGGGGCCGCCGCGGTTTCGGCGGCTTCCTCGGCCTTCACCTTCTTCTCCGCGACCTTCGCGGCCACCTTCTCCGCCGCCTTCTCCGCCGGCGTGAGATACGGGCCCGGAATCTCCGGCGCTTCCGGCAGGATCTCCAGATCCTTGCCCGAGCCGAGCTTCAGTTGCACCTGGTTCTGGTATTTGCCCACGTCCACGCGAGCGCGGACCCAGGTTCCCGAGCGCTCCAGCTCCGCCGGGTTCGCCAACTGCGCGTACTCCGCGGGCCAGAACGACACCTCCGTCTCGCCCGTCCCGTCCGACAGCGTCAACTTCCACGGCTGGTTCGTGTTCTCCGCCGGGGGCTTGAGGGCGACCGTCTGGCCGACGATCGTCACCGTCTTGCCCGAGAACTTCAGGTCCAGGTCCCCGATGCGCACCGCGTCCGCGGGGGCCCGTTCCAGCACGAACGTCTTCATCCCGCTGAGCTTCAGGTTCGACTTGTCGTCCGAGATGTTCAGCTGCGCGTCGAACGCGATCTTGTCGCCGGCCTTCGGCACCAGATTCCGCTCCTTGAGCGCCTCCATCTGGCGTTCCGTGGTGAACACCACCATCCGGCCCGTCCCGTCGTCCACGTTGAAACTCATCCCGCGGCCCGACTTGAACGGCCGCGCATCCGTCGCCACCGTCCCCTCCACGCGGACCAGGCCGAAGTTCCACGTCGGCTCGATCTTGCCCAGCTGCACCACCGGGATTTCGCGGTTCTTGGCCATCAAGTAGAGGAGGAAGAGCCCCACCGTCGCCAGCAGCACCGCGGCCCAGCGCGTGGCGGTCAAACTCATCCGTTTCGAGACCTTGGCCCCGCAGTAGGGGCATTTGGTGACGGCGCCGACGAACCTGCCGCACGACGGGCAGTTCATCTCGTCCGATTGCGTCTCGTGACCGGGCAATGCTTCCTTTTTCGACATGGCGTACTCCTTGTTCGCTGCCCCGCCGCTGGGGCGACCTTTGGCTTAACGCGGCTTCTTCAGAGTAGCCGCCCCGCCCCCCGCCCGCAACGCCTTTCGCCCCGCGCCGTCGAAACGTTTTTCCTGCGCGGACGGGAGGGGGACGCGGATTCGGGCTTTACCGCGGGGGCGGAGGGGGGTAGGGTTCGCGGCATGAACTTTTTCGAGAAACACCGGTTGAAGCGGGCGGTGCGCGAGTGCCGCCAGATGGTACGGCTCGCCCTGGCCATGCGCGAGGACGTCGCCCCCCCGGCCGCCGTGGACGCGGCGCGCGAGGCGGACGCGAAGTTGCGCGCGGCGTGGTCGGTACGGGAGTGGCCGGCGCTGGAAGGCGCCTGCGAGCGGGCGGCCGAGGCGGCCCAGGCGCTGATGCCGCCGCGTCCCGGCGCGAAATGGCGCGAGAACATCGAGGTGCTGGTGGTGGCGCTGTCGCTGGCGATGGCCTGCAAGTGCTACTTCATCCAGCCTTTCAAGATCCCCACCGGGTCGATGCAGCCGACCCTCAACGGCATCATCGCGCATCCCCAGACGGGCAAGACGTGGAGCGACCGGTTCCCGTTCAGCTGGGTGAAGATCGCGCTCTTCGGCGAGTACTACCAGGAGGTGCGCGCGCAGGTGCCGGGGCGGGTGGGGGACATCCGGCGGTGGGGGGACCAGGAGGCGCTGTACGTGGCGGGGGTGCCGCATCCGGTGCGCCTGACGCAGAAGCCGGGCAGCCCGGAGCTGGACGAGGAGAAGAGCATGACGTTGCACGTCCGGCAGGGCGACTTCGTGGAAAAGGGCCAGCTGCTGGCGTCGGGGCGCGTGGTGCGCGGGGACCAGGTGCTGGTCAACAAGGTGCGCTACCACTTCGCGCGGCCGGAGCGAGGGGACATCATCGTGTTCGACGCCGAAATGATCCCGGAGCGCAAGCGCTGGGGCATCCCCGACGGCTCGTTCTACATCAAGCGCCTGGCCGGACTGTCCGGGGAGGACATTTCGATCGCAGGGCGCCGGCTGGTGGCGGACGGGGAGCCGGTGACGTCTCCCCGGGCATTCGAGCGGCTGTCGGACGACCCGGCGTACAACGGGGGGTACGTTCCGCTGCCGGGCACGTTGCTGCCGACGGCGGGTTCGGTGTTGCACGTGGACGAGGGGACGTTCCTGCCGCTCGGCGACAACACGTTCTCGTCGCAGGACGGTCGGTTCTTCGGTCCCGTCTCCGAGAAGGCGCTCGTGGGACCCGCGTTTTTCGTCTACTGGCCCTTCGGGCCGCACTGGGGGCGCGTGGAATGAGGCGCAAACTGGGGATTGACGCCGCCGCGTCCCGTGCCTAGAATGCCCGTCCATGGATACTTGGAGGAAGAACCATGCCTGAACCGATCAAACCCGCCGTGACACCCAAAAGCGCGACATCCCGCATCGACCTCAAGAAGGCCGCCCCCGTGGCGCCGGCCGCCGGAATCCGCGTGGGCATGAATGCCAAGACGACCACCACCCGCATCGACATTTCCGCCATCCCGACGATTGCCAAGGCGCAGACCTCCCGCATCGGGCTGGGTGCGCCCGTGCAGCCGGCCGCGGTGGACGACGACATCTACAAGCGCCGCACCGCCCTGCTCGACACGTCGAAGATTCCGCTGAAGACCACGCCCCCCACGGCCGCCGCCGGCGGCGGCGCCCCGCGCACCATCCGCATCGGCAGCCGGCCGACCGTGCGCATCACGCCGTCCTCTTCCGCACCGGCCACCTTCAGTCCCGGGCGCCCCGTGGAACCCGCCTCGCCGGTGACCGAACCGACGATGGCCCCGCGCCCCGGCGGCACCATCAAGCTCAAGCGCCCCGGCGGCGGCGGTGGCGGCGGCTCGCCGATCACCATCACGTCCGGACCGACCTTGAGCACCATCCCCCCCGAGCCGTCCTTCGTCTCCGGCCCGGTCGAGGAAGAGACGGGCGCCGTCTGGTCCGTGTTCGCGTTGTTGTCGCTGCTGGTGCTGATCGGCGTCATCGTCGTCCAGGTCATGACCAACAACGCCGCCGCCTACTGACGGCCCCGGCATCCAACGAGCCACCGAAGGCAGGGTTCCGACACCCTGCCTTTTCCGTTGGGCCGTTCTCCGCGGTCCTTTAGACGGCACCCACGCCATCGGCTGGCATGCGGGGCGCCACCGTGGATGCAAGTTTGGCTGTGCACAAGCGCCGGGGAGGGACGCGCTTCTGCGCGTCCGCCGTGGGAGAGTGTGCGTCTGGTGGATTGCAGCCTTGCGGTTCCCGAGGCGCGGTCCGGGCGCCACACGACAGTGGAGATGCCGTCGCTATGCAAGCTGGGGGGATGGGGGAAAAAGGGGTGCGTTTTTCATGGATGGGAAGATAGTGGAGAAGAATGGGAAAATGTATGGATTTTTCGTAATTGCAAATGATGGAGCGGGGGCGGAGGGAAGGGAAAGAAAAGGGATGAATCAAGGGGAGGCGAAGAGGGTGGGTTGGTAGCCGGGGGCGAGGGCGTAGAGGTTGGGGGCGGGGCGGCGGACGGCGGGGTCGGCGAGGAGCCACTGGCGGACGAGGCCGATTCCGCGCTGGCTGGCGGGACAGGCAAGGGCGTTGTAGGCGGCGGTGATGGCATCGAGGCGGAGGGGGCCGCGGGCAAGGAGGATTTCGCGCAGGAGGCGGGGAGCATCGCGGTCGAGGAGGCCGCCGCGGCCGTCACGGAGGACCAGGACGCCGGGGAGGATCTGCGCGAGGCGGTTGTAGAGGGCGGGCGGGGCGCCGGGAATCGTGGCGAGGGGGAGGAGTCCGCCGGCCTGGCGGAGGGCGTCGCGGAGGCGGGTGTCGAGGGCGTCGAGGGCGTCGGGGGGGATGGACGCGAAGAGACCGCGGTGGAGGACGATGCGGGCGGGGGCGGCGTCGTGGAGGACGAGGAGGGCCCCCGCCGGGGAGACATCGGCCCAGAGGGGAGAGTCGCCGGCGGCTTGGAGCCATTCGGCGGGGGAGAGGGCGCCGCCGGCGGCGTCGAGAGCGGTGCGCGCGGCGTCGTAGAGGGGGGCGGCGAGGACCTGGGCGAGGGGGGCGGCGAGAAAGGCGCGGGAGAGGTCGAGGAGCTGGCGGGCGCGTTCGCGGGTGATGCCGAGGGCGGCGCCGACGCGGGCGAGGGGGATGTCGTGGAGGGCGGGGGCGGCGCCTTCGGCATCGAGGGCGCGGCGGTGGGAGAGGGCGGCGTGCCAGCGGTCGGGGAGGAGGGTCGAAAGCCAGCGGGAGAAAGGCATCGGTTCCAATTTGCCGCGGGCCAGGGGGGCGAGGGCGGCGGCGATGCGGCGGGTCCAGGCGCGGTCGGCGTCGGGGAGTTTGGGGGAATCGGCGGCGGCGGGAGCGGCGGCCCAGTCGCCGCAGGTGCGGCATCCGGCGGCGCGGAGGACGGCGAGGATGCGCGGCGGCAGGCCGGTATCGGCCAGCGGGCGCGTGGCCCACGGTGCCGCCCGGGGGGGGCGGCCGCGCCTGGCGCCGCGTGCGGTCACGGGAGGTTCGGTCCGGTGGAATGGGCCAGCAGGTCGGCGTATTCGCGCTCGGTCAGGAGGCCTTTTTCGAGCGCGAGCTGCTTGAGGGTGAGGTTGCGCGCGAGGGATTCCTTGACGAGGGCGGCGACGCGGTCGTAGCCGAGGCGGGGGTTGAGGATCGTCGCCAGCCCGGCGCTCCATTCGAGGTTGCGGCGGCAGCGGTCGGGGCGGGCGGTGATGCCGGCAACGCAGGAACCGGCGAGGAGGCGGGCGGCATCGCGCAGGAGGTCGAGTTCGCGGAGGACGTCGGCGGCGACGAGCGGCATGTGGGTGTTCAGTTCGAGCTGCCCGGCGCCGCAGGCGAGGGCGACGGCGTGGTCGAGGCCCTGGATCTGCATCATGGCCATGTTGACGGCCTCGCATACGGAAGGGTTGACCTTGCCCGGCATGATGCTGGAGCCGGGTTCGACGGGCGGAAGGGCGATCTCGCCGAGCCCGGTATGGGGGCCGGAGGAGAGGAGGCGCAGGTTGTTCGCGATCTGCTGGATGTCGAGCCCGGCGCAGCGGACGGCGCCGGAGAGGGCGGCGAAGTCGGTCAGGAACTGCGTGATTTGCAGGCCGTTGTCCGCGGTACGGAAGCGGAGGCCGGTGCGGCGGCGGAGGGCGGCGACGAGGTCGCGGCGGAAGGTCGGCCCGGTGTTCAGGCCGGTACCGACCGCGTTGCCGCCGGCGCCGAGTTCGAGAAGCGATTCGCCGCCGCGCTTGAGGCGGTCCGAGGCGTGCGATACGGCCGTCGCCCACGCCGCGAACTCCTGGCCGAGCGTCACGGGGACGGCATCCTGCAAGTGGGTGCGACCGGATTTGAGGACGCGGGCGAAGGCGCGGGCCTTGCGGCGGAGGGCGGCGGCGAGACCGTCGAGCGCCTTGCGGACGTCCGGCAGGGCCAGCACGGCGGCGACCTTCGCGCCGGAGGGGAACATGTTGTTGGTGGACTGGCCCATGTTCACGTGGTCGTTCGGATGGACGGGGGACTTGGCGCCGCGCCGGCCGCCGAGGCGTTCGTTGGCGAGGTTGGCGAGGACCTCGTTGAGGTTCATGTGCGAAGAGGTACCGGAGCCGGCCTGGTAGACGGGGAGGCGGAATTCGCCGTCGAGGCGGCCGGAGAGGACGTCGTCGCAGGCGGCGGCGATGGCGTCCGCCTTGTCGGGGGAGAGGCGGCCGGCGGCGCGGTTGGCATCGGCCGCGGCCTGCTTGAGGAGGGCCATGCCGCGGATGACGGCCATCGGCAGGCGCTCGCCGAAGGGGAAGTTCTCCAGCGAGCGCGAGGTCTGCGCGCCGTAGAGGGCGTCGGCGGGGACCTGGCGGGGGCCCATGGAGTCGGTTTCGGTACGGAAGGTCGGTTGTCGGGTCGTGCTCATGGATGCGACCTTACCGCGGAAGGGGGGGCGGCGTCCATAGGCAAGTGGGGGCGCCCGCTGCGTGGGCGCAGTGACGAGAGACGAGTGACGAGAGACGAGTTTGCGGGGCGCCCGCTGCGCGGGCGGGATGGATGAGGGAGAATGGGAGGGAGAAGGTGGAAGGGGAACGGGAAAGCGTGCAAGGAATGGCCAGGCGAAAGGCGTGCGATTTGCCGTGGGAAGGGAGGGGTAGGGCGGGCAGTCCCTGCCCGCCGGTGCCGGGGATGGCGGAGGAGGGTGGCGGAGATGCGCGGAGGCATGGTTGCCCTTGTGCCTTGAGCGGGAGCCAGAAGTGGCTTGGCATCAAGCCATTGTGTCGCTCGAGCGGGTTGAAAAAATACTGTGGCCGCCCCGTGGCAGGGACCCGGTGGGGCGAGCACTCCGTGCGAGCCGCAGAGGCGCAGGGAACGGCTCTCTCGGAGAGCTAGCCCTACCGTCTGGAAGGCGAAACAGGAGCTGCACTATTTCTTGACCCGCTCCAGCCGTTCCACCGCGGACGCGCAGAAGCGCGTCCCTCCCCGTGGAGAGCGCAGCGGGAGGGGCGCGCTTCCGCGCGACCATGTGGGTGGAAAATGGTTGGGCGGAATCCCAGGATTTTGGGGTTGAGGGCGGGGGGAGGATGGGGTAGGGTGGGGCGTGTCGGAGCGGAAAGATGAAAAACGTCGCGGAAATTGCGGAGTCGCCGGAATACCGGGCGGTCGTGGAAGACTGCCGGGCGACGTGTCTTTGGTCCATGGGGGACGTGCTCCATCCGCGGAGCGAGCGCCAGCTGGAGCAGGTGCTGTCGGCCATCGAGCGCAACGGGAATTTGGCGGCGTACCGGCGGGCGGGAGAAATCAGGAAATGGCTGTCACCGGATTCCAGGCCGAGGTCCTAAGGCGGGTCGTGGCGGTGCTTCCGCCGGAGACGGCGGGGACGTGCGTGCTGGATGCAGGGGGACGGCCGTTCAGGGGAGATGCGGACGGGGTTGCAAAGGAGCTGAAAGCGGGGCGGTTGCGGTTCCATGGGGGGAGGATTGGGGGCGCGGCGCCGGCGCGCTGCGCGCGCAGTGAAAAGTGAAAAGTGACAAGTGAAAAGATGCGGGGCGCCCGCGTGCGCGGGCGCAGTGACGAGAGACGAGTGACGAGAGACGAGGTTGCGGGGCGCCCGCTGCGCGGGCGGGAGAAACATTGGGGGGCAAGGCCCTTGGATGTCGTCTGGATTTGAGAAATAAAAAGTTCAAGTTTAGGATTCTCAAAAACATGTTGACAGGGAAGGGGCGGGTGGGATAGGACGGATGGCATGAAATACGTTCACAGGGAAATCGAAGGGTGCCTTGCACGGGCGCTGAAGCACTTTCCGGCCGTGGTGGTGACGGGGCCGCGGCGCTCGGGGAAGACCTGCCTGTTGCGGCATGCGTTGCCGGGGGCGGCATACGTGTTGCTGGAGGATCCGGACACGCGGTTGGCGGTGAAGTCCGATCCCCGCGGGTTCCTCGATTCGCTGGCGTTGCCGGCCATCATCGACGAAATCCAGCATGCGCCGGAGTTGTTCGCCTACATCCGGACGCGGATCGACGCGGCGCCGGAGGAGAAGGGGCGGTGGATCCTGACGGGGTCGCAGGAGTCGTCGCTGATGGGCGGTGTCGGGGAATCGATGGCCGGGCGGGCGGCCATCCTGCGCCTGCCGCCGTTTTCGGTGCGGGAATCGCCGCTGGTATCGCCGTTCGCGGGCGGGTATCCGGAGGCGTTGGCGGCGGGGCCGGAGGCGGCGGGGTTGTGGTTTTCGTCGTACGTGCAGACGTATCTGGAGCGGGACGTGAGGAACGTGCTGGCGGTGCGGGATTTGGGGGCCTTCCAGCGTTTCGTCCGGTTGCTGGCGACCCGGCACGGGCAGATGCTCAACAAGACGGCGATGGCGGCCCCGCTGGGGGTGTCGGTCCCCACCCTGGGGTATTGGCTGGATGTGCTGGAGACGACGGGAATCGTGATGCGGGTGCCGCCGTACTACCGGAACGCGGGGAAACGGTTGGTGAAGACCCCGAAGGTGTATTTTGCCGATTCGGGGCTCGCGTGCCATCTGCTGGGCATCCGTTCGGCGGCGGAATTGGCGGCGTCGCCGTTCGCGGGGGCCGTGTTCGAGGGTTTCGTGCTGGCGGAGGTCCTGAAGGCCCAGTCCGCGGCGGGGTTGCCCGGCGAGGTGTATTATTTCCGCGACGAGCAGGGCTTGGAGGTCGATTTGCTGGTCTCGCCGGGGGAGGGACGGCTGGCGCTCGCGGAATGCAAGGCGACGGCGACGCCGCTGCCGTCGATGGCAACGGGCATGCGGAGGCTCGCGGCGGCCCTGGGCGGCGAGGCGGGGGAGGTGTCGATGCACCTGGTCCACCGGCCGGTGCCGGGTGCGGCGATGGCCCCGACCCTGGCACCGGGCGTGGAACGCTGTTCGGTGGAGGGGTTTCTGGATCGGCTTTTCCCAAAGCAGTAAGGTGGGGCGGGGAGGGGGGAAAGCATGCAAGGAATGGCCAGGCGAAAGGCGTGCGATTTGCCGTGGGAAGGGAGGGGTAGGGCGGGCAGTCCCTGCCCGCCGGTGGCAGGGATGCCGGAGGAGGGTGGCGGAGATGCGCGGAGGCATGGTTGCCCTTGCGCCTTGAGCGGGAGCCAGAAGTGGCGTTGCATCAATCCATTGTGTCGCTCGAGCGGGTTGGGAAATACTGTGGCCGCCCCGTGGCAGGGACCCGGTGGGGCGAGCACTCCGAGCGAGCCGCAGAGGCGCAGGGAACGGCTCGCTCGGAGAGCTCGCCCCACCGTCTGGAAGGCGAAACAGGAGCTGCACTATTTCTTGACCCGCTCCAGCTGTTCCGCCGCGGACGCGCAGAAGCGCGTCCCTCCCCGTGGAGAGCGCAGCGGGAGGGGCGCGCTTCCGCGCGACCATGTGGGTGGAAAATGGTTGGGCGGAATCCCAGGATTTTGGGGTTGAGGGCGGGGGGAGGAGGGGGTAAGATACACCATGCTATGTGGTATGGCAGGAACACATATTACGAGCCCGGAGCCGGTTGAATGACGTTGGTCGGCAACAGGTTGCAATGGGTGTGGTCCGGGGGGGCGGGAGGGGTGTGTGCGCAATGCAGAATGATGAGTGCTGAATGCACAATGGGGGAAGAGGGGATGGGGAAGGTTTTTCTTGCGAACGGACGGAAGCCGGAAGGAGGGGCGGCATGACGCGTGAGAGACAAATGGCGGGACGGGGGGAGAAGTTGCTGGCGGATGTCCGGGGCATCATCGAGGAGGCGCGGCGGGCGGTTTATGCCGGAGTGGCGGCGGTGCAACTGGAGCACAACTGGAAAATCGGGCGGCGGATCGTCGAGGAGGAACAGGGGGGAGAGGACCGCGCCGAGTACGGCACGGGGGCCATTGCCGGGCTGTCGGTGGCGCTCCAAGCGGAATACGGCGCGGGCTATTCGGCACGGGCATTGGCTGACTACAGGCGTTTCTACTTGATGTTCAATGACTTGAAGATTTTGCACACGCGTGTGCCAAATCTGACGTGGTCGCATTTCCGGCTGCTGATGCGCGTGGGGGAGCCGAAGGTGCGGGAGTGGTACATGCAGGAGGCGTCGAACGAGGGGTGGAGCGTGCGGACGCTGGACCGGAACATCGCCACGCAGTATTGCCAGCGGTTGCTGGCGTCGCAGGCGGACCGCTTGCCGGTGGTCGAGGAGATGAAGGAGAAGACGGCAGCGTTCCAGCGGGATCGGCTGGAGTTCATCAAGAATCCGTCGGTGCTGGAGTTCATCGGGCTCCAGGGAAACCGGGGTCTGGTGGAGGACGACCTGGAAAAGGGCATTCTCGACCACCTGCAGGAGTTCCTGCTGGAACTGGGCAAGGGGTTCGCGTTCGTGGAAAGCCAGCGGCTCATCCGGACGGAGTGCAAGGATTATTTCGTCGATCTGGTGTTCTACAACTTCATCCTCAAGTGTTTCTTCCTGATCGACCTGAAGATGGGGCGGATCACCCACCAGGACGTGGGGCAGATGGACATGTACGTGCGGATGTTCGACGAGCTCGTGAAGCGTCCGGACGACAATCCGACCATCGGCATCGTGCTGTGCGCGGACACGGACCCGGACATCGCAAGATATTCGATCCTGCACGGGAACGAGCGGTTGTTCGCGTCGAAGTACCAGTTGCAGCTGCCGACGCCGGAGGAGCTGACCGACGAGGTGGCGCGGCAACGGCAGACGCTGTTGCTGCAAATCGGGGAGGAGCGGGCGAGGTACGGGAAGGGGAGCGTTGCGCGCCCTGGAAAGGGAAAAGGGGAACGTGGCCGGCGGAGCGGCCACGGGCAGGACGCCTATGGTGTGCAAACGATCCAACGATGCAACGATGCAACGAGCAAACGGGCACACGAAGGAGGGGCGGCATGAAGAAGCCGGCGGCGTATCTGGAG
>JAFXQI010000003.1 GCA_017527155.1 Kiritimatiellia bacterium | reverse complement strand
CAACCGCCTCGTCCGTCGCTGGTACTCCAAGGGCACCGATTTCTCGAAGGTCTCCCGGCTACGCATCGCGGAGCTGGAAGACGCCATCAACTCCATCCACCGTCGCCTTCTCCAAGGCCGCACCGCCCATGAAACCTACCTTGCCGCTGCATGACTCCCCAGTGTCCGATTTCGCTTGCAAGTCGCCCCCGGAACGCGGTCGCGATGGACCGGCGGACCCGACTCGCGATATCAAGGAAAATCCTTGCATTCCCTCCATCTTTCCTCCATCCTCGCCCCCATGAACCAAGACCCCATCTTCCCGCCCGGCTATCTCAAAGACCTCCGCGAACTCTTCATGCCCTGCCTCGACCGCCGCTACGTCCGGCGGGAGGACCAGCTGCTCCTGCCGCTCGGTCTGGTCGCCTTCACCGGCGCCGTCGCCCTCCATCTCGCCTTCTACGGCGGCCGGAAACTCCTCGCCCGCCTGCGCCGGCATGTCGCCCCGCCGGAAATCACGGTGCCGCCGGAGCCGCGCGAGGCCGTCTCCCTGCGCGGCGTGCCCGAGCCGGAGGAAATCGAAGACGTGTGGGAGATCGATCCGCGGACGTTGTGCGGCCGCCTGCGCATCGGGTCGCGCCTGGCGGACTTGGAGCCGACGCTGGATTCGCGGTTCGTGTTCAAGAAGGCCCGGAACGGATCGAAGCGCATCTGCGCGCGGCAACCCGGCCTGAAGGGGTGGATGAAGAAGAACGTGCCGTCGGTCAAGTACCCGACGGCCATGCATTACAAGAAGCTGGCGACCCGTCTCCGGCAGCTGGTGGGTCTGGATGCGCGGATTCCGCTGGAGTGGCTGCTCCCGGACAGCGAGGAGGGGGCGGAGGGCCTCGCCGTGCTGCCGCCGGACGAGCGGAAGGCGGTCGCGAAGGCCAAAGCGAAGCTGGATGCGCTGCTGGCGGAGAACCCGAAGGTGACGCGGCTGGTGCGGGCGGTGGAATCGAAGCTGGGCATCATGCGGATGGTGACGATCCGGCGGATCCAACCGCCGAAACCGGGGCGGGGGAGGCGGCGGAAACGGCAGGAAAAGCGGGAGAATCCCTTGATATCGCGAGTGGTCGGGGCGGGGGTGAGCGTGGGGTCGGGGGAGGAGCGGGAGAGGGCGTTCTGGGAGGCGTTGCGGCGGGTGCTGGGGGAGCGGAATCCGGATGCGGAGACGCGGAAACTGCAATCGGACATCCGCGACTGGCTGAATGCGCCGCTGGAGGCGCGGCGGAACCGGCGGCGGTAGGGACGGGAAAGAGAAGGGTCTCCAGAGCCCGGCGCGGTCGGTGCCGGGAAGGCGGATGTGACGCGGAGCCCCGCCTCAGAAGCGGGCGAGGAGCTTCGGGAGATACACGAGGGCTCCGACGGCGAGGGAGCCCCCGCGGCGGCATGGATGCGGAGATTGCGCTCGGTACGGAAGGCCGGCGGCCGTTCCATTCCCGGAAGTCGGCCATGGGGTCAGCGCGGTTCGTAGCGGCGCTTGTGTCCGTTGATGCCGGCGAGGCGGAAGGGGCCGCCGCGGTAGGGGGCGAAGACGTGGTCGCCGCCGTCCTGCGGGACGCCGTAGTTGAAGATGTCCTCGTACTGGCGGTAGGTCAGCTCGGTGCGGTTTTCGAGCATCGCGCGGTGGAGGTCCGTGAAGACGTGTCCGCGGTAGCCCGGCCGGACCACCCCCGAATAAAACTCCGCCATGCAGCCCGACCCGTAGGAGAAGAACCCGATCCGCCGGCCGTCCAGCGGCTCCGGCGCGTTGTCCAGCAGCGAGCAGAGGCCCTCGTGGACGCACGCGCTGTAGGTGTTGCCGGTGATGCGGTTCCAGACCGTCGCCGGCCCCAGCAGGCGCGCGGCCTCCCCGGCGGACGGCTCGGGCACGCCTTCGGCACGGCACAGGCGGGAGAGCGATTTCCACGCGATCTTCGTGAACGGCATGTGGAACGCCAGGTGCGCGTGGTCGGCGAGCGTGCGGCCGGACGCCGCGGCATAGGCCTTCCAGGCGGGGATCAGCGTCGTCAGGTACATGCGCGTCGAGTACTTGCCGTCCACGAACGCCTCCGCGCGGTAGTTCGGCCGCCAGAAGTCCATGATGTCTTCCGCGTGGACCCCGGTTTCCGGGTCGAGCGCCATCACGCGCGGATTGGCCGTCACGAGCATCGCGACCGCGCCCGCGCCCTGCGTCGGCTCGCCGGAGCTGCCCAGGTCGTAGCGGGCGATGTCCGCCGCCAGCACCAGCGCCTTCATGGACGGATTCGCCGCCACCATCGCCGCCGCCAGGCGCAGCGCGGCGGTCCCGCCGTAGCAGGCTTCCTTCAGCTCCACGCACCGGCACTCCGGCGGCAGCCCCAGCAGGCCGTGGCAGAAGAGCGCCGCGGCCTTCGACTGGTCGATGCCGCTTTCCGTCGCGAACAGCAGCAGGCCGATGCCGTCGCGGCCGGCCTTCTCCACGACGGGGAGGGCCGCGTTGGCGGCGAGCGTCACGATGTCCTGGTCCGGCGGCGGGATGGCCATGCGTTCCTGGCCGACGCCGATGACGAACTTGTCCGGGTCGACGCCGCGGCGCTCCGCCAGGACCCGCAGGTCCAGGTAGTACGAAGGGGTGTGGAAAGAGATGAGATCGATGCCGATGTCCATGCCCCCGAGCTTCCACGCCCCGCCCTTCCCTGTCAATCCCGCATTCGTCCGGCGGCCGTCCCGTCCCGTTTTGGGAATACGGGAAAACGGCCGGTATTCCCCGTCCCGGAACCCATCATCCCGTGCATGAACAGTCCCCCGCCTTTTTCTCCCTTTCCCCCTCCGCTACGGCGCGCCCCCTCCGTACGGTTCCAGCGCCTTCCCCTCTCCGTCCACCCATTCGCAGCCCTCCGGCACCGCCCCCCGCGGGATGACCGCGCCCTTCCCGCCGCGCAGGACCAGCCGCCGCAGCCCGCTCCGGGCGAACGCATCCAGGCCGACCTCCCGCACGCCCGCCGGCAACGCCAGCGTTTCGAGCGACGGGCAGTCGCAGAAGGCGGCTTCGCCGATGGACTTCACCGCGTCCGGCAGCTCCACTCCGCGGAGCAGGGTGCACGCGGCGAACGCAAAGTCCCCCACCCGCACGACCCGCGGCGGCAACCGGACCTCCCCCAGCGCCACGCAGTGCGAGAAGGCGCTGGCGCCGACCGTCTCCAGCGCGGGAGACCATCCGACGCTCCGCAAGGCCGTGCACCCGTGGAACACGCAGTTCCCGAGCTCCCGGAGCTTGCGGGGCAGCTCGGCCGACTCCAGCGAGATGCATCCGGCGAACGCGTAGTATCCGATGTGGACGAGGCTTTCGGGCAACTCCGCGCGGACCAGCGCCGTGCAATCCTGGAACGCGTGCTCCCCGATGCGTTCGATTCCCGCCGGCAGGACGACTTCCGTCATCCGCGAGCAGTCGTGGAACGCGTAATCGCCGATGCCCGCGACGCGCACGCCGCCGAGCTTCTCCGGGACCACGACCCGGCCTTCCGTTGTGCGGGGCACCGTGCTGGCGGAGAGGACGGCCGTGCCGCCGTCCGTCTCGTACACCCAAGAGATGCCGTCCACCGTCTCCCTTGCCCCCTGCGCTCCCACCGCCGGGCCAAGACCGAGCGCGGCTGCGGACAGCAGCACGGGAATGCGGAGGTGGCGGCGGACGACATCGTGGATTCGGCATTTCATGCCCCCACACTACGGCGCGTCCCCCTTCCCGTTCAAGTCCGTTTTGTCCGTGCGGGCCGGCCACGCGCCTGCGGGGAAGCTCTCCTCACGGGCGCGCCCGGAACGACGCGTCCTTCGCCAGCTGCTGGAAGAGGTCCTTTTCCCGCTCCGTCGGGTGCGCCGGGACGACCACCTTCACCGTCGCGAAGATGTCCCCGCGGTTGCCCTGCTTGTCGGGCAGTCCCTTGCCGTGGAGGCGCAGGCGGGCGCCGTTCTGGGTGCCCGGGGCGATGGTCAGGACGGCCGGCCCGTCGAGCGTCGGCACGCGGACCTTCGCGCCGAGGACCGCTTCCCACGGCGCCAGCGGCAGGACGTAGTCGAGGTCGTGGCCGTTGGGCTTGAAGTGCGGATGCGGCCGCACCCGCAGGTTCAGGTACAGGTGCCCTCCGCCGCTCCCCTGTCCCGGCAGCCGGATGCGCGACCCGTCCGCCGCTCCCAGCGGAATGCGCACGTTGAACGTCCGCGTACCCCCGTCCGGCATCCGCAGCGTGATCTTCTGCGGCGTGCGCGAATAGAGGTCCTCCAGCGAAACCGCCAGGTCCGCCTGCGCGTCCTGGCCGTGCGGCGTGAAGCCGCCCGCCCCGAACGGATCCGCCCCCATGCCGCCCATCCCGCCCATGTTCCCCATGCCGCCCATGCCCCCCATGCCGCCGAACAGCTGCGAGAAGAAGTCGCTGAAGCCGCCCGCGCCGCCGCCCCCGAAGTCGAAATGGATGCCCCCGCCGCGGCCGCCCGCGCCCCGGAACGCCTCTTCCCAGCCGGGCGGCGGGGTGAAGTCCTGGCCGGCCTTCCAGTTGGCGCCGAGGGTGTCGTAGCGTTTGCGCTTCTCGGGGTCGGAGAGGACCTCGTAGGCTTCGTTGATTTCCTTGAATTTCGCCTCCGCGCCGGGGTCTTTGTTGACGTCGGGATGGTACTTGCGCGCGAGCTTGCGGAACGCCTTCTTGATGGCGTCCGGCGCGGCGTCCCGCGGAACGCCCAAAGTCTGGTAGTAGTCGATGTATTTCATGGCGGATCCTTTCTGTTCCCGAATCCGGCCCCCAACCATACGCCCGTTTCCCCCGTTCCGCAAATGCCCGGCCCGGCCCCCCCCCCCAGTGGGCTGGCGGACGGGGGGGGGCGGCGCGGGGAGGGGGGGGCGCGGCCTCTTCTTCATGGAGGGGACTGTGACGGAAAACCGAAGGAAATCAACGTGTTTTCCTTGATCTCGCAAGCGTTCCGCGTCCCTGCGGGAGGCGGGCGGAAAGGGATTGTCATCCGGGCGGGCTTGTAGCATTCTGAGCGCCCATGAACCCACCGACGGTAAAACTCAATCTGGACGAGGCGGCCGGGCGCCGCCCGGACGCGGCCAATGCCGCCGCCTCCGCGGGAAAGCCGACGCTCCGCGTGAAGAAATCGGACATCAAGGAGATGAAGAAGCGGCACCATGCCCTCTCGTCGAAGAAGAAGGCCGCCTTCGGGGCCGTCGGCGCCCTCGTCGCGCTGATTCTCGGCATCGTCCTCTGGTTCGCGCGCGACAGCTGGCTCCCGTACTGGCAGGACCGCTTCGCCCCCGCCGACGTCCCCGCCGCGATTCCCCTTCCGGACGACGCCGATGTCCCCCCCGCGGACGCCCCGGCCCCCGAGGCCCCCGCTCCCGCCGCCGCGGCCCTCCCCGACGGCCCGCTCCCCGACCCGGCGACCCTCACCTACTTCTCCGCCGCCGGCTGGCCGGACGAATCCTTCCGCCAGGCCGTCCGCCACTTCAACGCCGCCTTCGACTCCTACCGCGCGTTCCTTTCCGACGACACCTCCTCGCGCCCGCTGGCCATCGCCGAGACCGAGGTCCTCTCCGCGCTGAACCTCCTCCGCGAAATCGCGCCCTCCGCCCCGGACGCCATGCGCGGCGAAATCGGCGACGACTACCTCGCCGCGCGCTCCCTCCTCGCCGATGTGCGCCGTCTGGCCCGTTCCCCCGGCGCATCGGCGGCGGAAGCGGCGAAGCGCGTCCCCGCGGCGGCCCCGGCCGATCCCGGCGCCACGCCGAAGACGTGGAAGAACCCCGACTACCTCGAAGGCGCCCGCGCCTACAACCGCGCCGTCGCCAAGTACAAGGAGTTCCTCGCCGGCAAGGCGGACAAGCAGGCCCTCCTCAAGGAAATCGAGGACGACGCCTACGCCGCCGCCAAGAAATTCGAGTCCCTGAAGGGTTCCGCCCCCGCGGGCATCCCCCTCGAGGACCACATCACCCAGTGCTACAAGCTCATTTCCGACTGCCGCCGCCAGCAGCTCGGCTCCCCGGCCCCGCAAGTCCCGGGGTCGTCCTCGCGCGCCCATCCGGCCCGCCGGACCACGAACTAGCCGGAGTCCCCATCCATGCGCAATGTGTTACCGGTATCCTTGGCGGAGTGGTGCGGCGGCAGTTGGCTTCCGGCCGCGCCGGAGCGCGGCATCGACCGCCTGGGCTTCGACTCGCGTGAGGCGGCGCCGGGCGTGCTGTTCTTCGCCCTCAAGGGCGAGAAGCGCGACGGCCACGAGTTCGTCCCCGCGGTCCTGCGCGAAGGCGGTTGCGCCGTCGTGCGGCGCGGCGCCATCGCGCCCTCCGGCATCCCCGCCGGCGCGGCGGTGCTGGAGGTGGACGACCCGCTCGACGCCCTCTCCCGCATCGCGGCGGGCTGGCGGCAAAGCATGGCGCAGGCGAAGGTCGTCGGCGTCACCGGCAGCGCCGGCAAGACCTCCACCAAGGAGCTGTGCGCGAACGTCCTCTCCCGCCTCGGCCCGACGGTGCGCACCGCGGGCAACTTCAACAACCACATCGGCCTGCCCATGAGCGTCTCGCGGCTCGACCCGGACACCGCCTACGGCGTCTTCGAGGCCGGCGTGAGCCATCCGGGCGAGATGCCGCCGCTGCGCGACATCATGATGCCGGACATCGCGGTCGTGACGGGCGTCGGCCCGGCGCACATCGAGTTCTTCGGCACCGAGCGGGCGATCGCGGAAGAGAAGTCGCAGCTGCTGGCGCGCCTGCCGCGCGGCGGCTTCGCGGTGCTGGGCGCCGACATGGCCCACTGCGGCGTGTTCCGCGACCGCGTGCCGTCCGGCGCCACGGTCGTCACCTGCTCGCGCACGGCGGACGTACCCGCCGACTACGCCGCCCTGCCCGCCCCCGGCGGCGGCATGCTCGTCCGCGAAGCCGCGAGCGGCGAAGAAGCGCTCCTCCCCGTGCCCCCCCCCGGCGGCTACATGGCCTCCAACGCCCTGCGCGCCGTCGCCCTCGGGCGCCGCCTCGGCGCGTCGTGGGACGACATCCGCGCGGGCCTCGCCGAAGGCGTACGCACCGGCATGCGCTGGGAGGTCGTGGCGCTGCCCGGCGGCCGCACCGCCGTCAACGACGCCTACAACGCGAACCCCCTCAGCATGCGCGAATCGCTCCGCGCCTTCGCGGCGCACCCCTGCACCGGACGCCGCTTCCTCGCCCTCGGCCCCATGCGCGAACTCGGCGACCGCGCCCCCGCCGAACACGAATCCCTCGGCCGCGACGCCGCGTCCATCGCCGACTGGGCGGGCGTCGCCATCGTCGCCGGACCCGAACCCGCCCTCGCCGACGCCCTCGCCCGCGGCTTCCGCGACGCCGGCCTCCCCGCCGACCGCCTGTTCCTCACCGACGCCCACGCCCCCGCCGCCGCCTGGCTCGCCACCCGCATGTCCCCCGGCGACGCCCTCCTACTCAAGGCCTCCCGCGCCATCGCCATGGAGAAAATCCTCCCCCTCTTCGCCTGATTGTTTGGAAGACAAGAGATGTCCATCGGACAAAGAGTCCAACCCAAACGCCCTCCGGCCCTCCCGGACGCCCGGAATGGGCACAATCTGCAAGCCCCCCGCCGGAAAGCCATTTTTCCAATGATTGGAAAAAAATTTTCCAATGATTGGAAAAACCGGCCCGTTTTTTCCAATGATTGGAAAAAATTTTCGGCCGTTTCCCAACGATTGGAAAAAATTTTCCGCCCCCCCCTTTGTCCTGCCTGCCGCCTTCCAATAAAATCATTTTTGTCCACCGCTTTTTTTGTTTCCCCCTTTGTTCCTTTTGTTTCCCCTCTTCCTTGTCCCAAGTTGTCTTTCAAGTTGTTTGAGTTGTTTTATTGATTTGATTTGATTTGATTTGATTTCCCGAAAGGACCCCGCCCATGCTCTACTACCTCTCCGACTTCACGTCCTCCTTCGCGCCGATGCGCGTCTTCTCCTACGTCACCTTCCGCGCCTTCATGGGGGCGGGCACGGCATTCATCCTCTCGCTGCTGTTCGGCCGCCGGTTCATCGCGGCGCTGCGCGACCTCAAGGCGCGGCAGGTCGTCCGCTCCGGCGCCGACACCGCGGTCCTCGGCCACGCCAAGAAAGCCGGCACCCCCACGATGGGCGGCCTGCTGATCATCGGCACGACCCTCGTCTCCGCGCTCCTCTGGTGCCATCCCGAGAACCCGCAGATATGGCTGGCGCTGGCGACGATGCTGGCGATGGGGGCGATCGGCTTCCTCGACGACTGGCTCAAGATCAGCCGCGGCAACACCGCCGGCCTCTCCGAGCGCGGCAAACTCCTGCTGCAGGGACTCTGGGTGCTGGTCGCCTTCGCGTGGATCGAGTGGATCCCCGAGACCCGCGCCCACGCGACCGAGCTGATGGTCCCCTTCCTGAAGACCCCGCTGCTGCCGGACATCACCATCTTCGGCGCGCTGCTGCTCATGTGGGGCGTCATCGTCGGCACCACCAACGCCGTCAACCTGACCGACGGCCTCGACGGCCTGGCGATCGGCTGCGCCAACTCCGCGATCGCCGCCGTCCTGGTGATGGCGTACGTCGCGGGCAACGCCGTCCTCTCCGCGTACCTCCTCGTCCCGTCCGTCCCGGGCAGCCACGAACTGGCCGTCTTCTGCGGCTGCCTCCTCGGAGCGGGCCTGGGCTTCCTCTGGTGGAACGGCTACCCCGCGAAAGTCTTCATGGGCGACACCGGCAGCCTGGCCCTCGGCGGAACCCTCGCCATGGTGGCCATCCTCATCAAGCAGGAACTGACCCTCCTCATCGTCGGCGGCGTGTTCGTGGCCGAGACCCTGAGCGTCATCATCCAGCGCGCCGCCTGCAAGCGCCACCGCCGCCGTACCGGCGAGGCCCTGCCGCCCGAAAAGCGCCCCTTCCGCATGACCCCCCTGCACCACCACTTCGAGATCCTCGCCAAGGAACACGCCCGCGCCGAAGGCCGTTCCCCGGACGCCGCCGAAAACTCCGTCGTCATCCGCTTCTGGATCGCCGGCATCGTCTGCGCCCTCCTCGGCCTCGCCACCCTCAAGCTCCGCTAGAAGAGAAGGAAACAAAAAGAACAAAACAAGAAACAAATCCAATCGGATAACAAATTTACAATTTCAATTTGTCATCCTTGAATAATTTGTTTCGAGATTTGTTCCTTTTGTTTCCAATCAAAAGTTGTCTTTGAGTTGTTTGAGTTGTTTTAAAATCTCCCCAAAACTTCCCATCCACCACACCATGACAAAGCCATCCCCATGAAAACCAACCTTGCCCTCATCACGTTCTGCTTCCTGCTGCCGTTCATGTCCTTCGGCCAGCAACCCGAAACCGGCGATACCGCCGCCCCCGTGCAAGAGGTGCACATCCCCTCCGACCTGCCCGGTTGCATGGCCCAGCTCGACTCCATGCTCAACGACGAAGACAAGGCTTGGCTCCGGGAAAATGGTGCCACGGCCGCGCACTTCGGATTGGGCATGTGGCTCCGCAACAACTGGGGCCTCTGGCACGAAGAATCGCCTCTGCTGACCTACTTCCGCAACAATGGCATCCACCACCCCGACGACATGTCGGGCCTCATCCTCGACTGCTACGTCCTGCACCTCAACGGCGAGGAAGTGGACTACGAACACATGATTGGCGAAGCCCGTCGTGTCGAAGAACAATGGCGGAAAGACATGGAGGAATGGCAGAAAAAGTGGGAACAAGAACAAAACAAGGAACACATCCAACCGGTCAACGAATTATAAATCTGAAATTTGTCATCCTTTAATAATTTGTTTCGAGATTTGTTCCTTTTGTTTCCAAATCAAAGAGTTGTTTTTCAAGTTGTTTGAGTTGTTTTAAAAATGCCCCCCTCTTCCACCTCCGTCCTCGTCTGCGGCCTGGGCCGCAGCGGCCGCGCCGCCGCCCGCCTGCTGCGCGCCGAAGGCCACCCCGTGCACGCCCTCGACCAGGGCCCCGTGCCCGACCCCGTCCGCCAGGAACTCGAAACCCTCGGCTGCCGCGTGCACGCCGGCACCGGCCCCACCCTCCCCCCCGACCTCCCCCCCTGCGCCTGCGCCGTCACCAGCCCCGGACTCCCCATCGACGGCCCCATCCTCACCGCCCTCCGCGACCGCGGCCTCCCCGTCATGGCCGAAATCGAACTCGGCTGGCGCCGCCATCCCGGCCACACCCTCGCCGTCACCGGCAGCAACGGCAAGAGCAGCGTCGTCAAACTCCTCGCCGACGCCCTGACCGCCGCCGGCCATCGCGCCATCCCCTGCGGCAACTACGGCCTCCCCGTCTGCGAAGCCGTCATGCAGACCCCTCCCCCCGACTGGCTCGTCATCGAGACCAGCTCCTTCCAGCTCGAAACCTGCACCGCCCTCCGTCCCGACATCGCCGTCCTCCTCAACCTCCTTCCCAACCACCTCGACCGCCACGGCACCATGGACGCCTACGGCCGCCTCAAGGCCCGCCTCTTCGCCGCCCAAACCCCCGCCGACACCGCCATCGTCCCCGCCGCCGACCTCGCCCGCTTCCGCGCCTGGTCCGGCGACGCCCCCGCCCGCTGGCAGCCCTTCGGCGGCCCCGACGCCCCCCCCGCCGCCTACCGCTGGACCCCCGGCGCCCTCCACCCTCCCACCGGCGACGCTCTTCCCCTGGCTGGCTACTTCGACAACCCCGTCCTCGGCCCCAACGCCGCCGCCGCCCTGGCCGCGGCCGTCGCCGCCGGACTCCCCCCCGCCGACGCCGCCCGCGCCCTTTCCGCCTTCGAGCCCTTGCCCCACCGCTCCCAATGCGTCGCCGACCGCGACGGCATCCGCTGGATCGACGACTCCAAAGCCACCAACCTCGCCTCCCTGGCCGCCTCCCTGGAGATGCAGCCCCCCGGCCGCCCCATCCGCCTGATTGCCGGCGGCCGCCCCAAGGAGACCGACTTCACGCCCGCCCTGGACACCCTCCGCCGCCGCGCCACCGCCATCTACCTCATCGGCGAAGCCGCCCCCGCGATGCACGCCGCCTGGTCCGCCACCGTCCCCTGCCACCTCTGCCACGACCTCCCCGCCGCCGCCGCCGCCGCCCGCCGCGACGCCCGTCCCGGCGACACCATCCTCCTGGCCCCCGGCTGCACCTCCTACGACCAATTCCCCTCCTACGGCGCCCGCGGCGACGCCTTCCGCGCCCTCGCCACCGCTCCCTGATTCCGCCTCCGCCGCCCTTACCGATTGCCACCGCCCCGTCCGACGGCTCACTCCCGTCCCCGCCCCACCGCCACCAGGGCCAGCACCAGCGAAATCCCCATCCCCGCCACCGGCAGCCAGTCGCCGCCCGCGCCGCACGCCCCGGCCAGACCGCACGCGCCGCCCGCCGCCACCCCGGCCAGCCACGTCCGCGTGCGCCGCACCCGGCCCGCCACGATGGCGACCGCCAGGGGGCACACCACGCCGGGCACGTACACCGAATACGCCTTCAGCAGGATTCCGATGATGTCCCCGCCCGCCAGCGCCAGCCCCGTCGCCGCCGCGCCCACCGCCGCCACCGCCGCCCGCGCCGCGCCCGTACCCTCCCGTCCCGCCAGGTCGTACGCCGCGATCGCCCCCGCGTTCACCAGGCACGTGTCCGCCGACGACAGTAGCGCCGCCAGCAGCCCCGCTTCCAGCCCCCACCGCAGCGCCGCCGGCAGCCGCGCCGCGATCCGCAGCACCGGATTCCCCGCCCCCGGCACGTTCGCCGCCGCCCACATGCCCGCCAGCGTGATGCCCACCGCGAACGCCGCCAGCGCCGGCGCCGCCCACAGCACCGCCCGCCGCGCCGTGCGCCCGTCCCGGGCCAGCAGCGACCGCGATGCGATGTCCGGCCCCAGGAAATACGCCCCGCCGACCGTCAGCACCGACACCGCCGCCTCCCGCCAACCGAACTCCCCCGACAGCAGCCGCACCGCCTCCCGCGGCACCGCCTCCCCGCCGCACCGCCCCCCGAACACCCACGCGAACAGCCCCCCGAACCCCGCCGCCAGCACCGCCAGCTGCACCGCGTCGCTCCTCACGACCGCCCGCTGCCCGCCCGCCAGCGTATACAGCACCACGGCCCCCGCGGCCGCCAGCACCGGCCATGCCGCCCCCTCCGCGCCCAGGAGCGTCCCCAGCAGACTCCCGGCCGCGGCGAACTGCGCCCCGACCACCCCCGGCCACGCCACCGCCACCACCCCGGCGACCAGACGCCGCGCCGCCGGCCCCGCGACCCGCCCCGCCAGGTCCGGCAGCGTACGCGCCCCCGTATCCCGGATCCGTCCCGACAGCAACACCCCCTGCAGCGCGAGTCCCACCGATCCGGACAGCAACCACCAGGCCGCCGGGAACCCGACCGCCTCCGCGCGCGCCGCCACGCCGAGCGTCGCCGACGCCCCCAGCATCGTGGCCATCAGCGTCATGAAGACCGCGACCGCCCCCCGGTCCTGCCCGGCCGCTATGTAATCGACGAACTTCATCCCTCCGACCCTACCACTCCCTCCGCCGCCCCGCAACCCTCCCCGGCCCGCCCCCATTTGAGATTACGGGAAACCCCTCGTTTTTCCATGTTTTCCACCCCATCCCCCGCCCATGAACATTCTCCTCCGGAAACAGGAATTCCCACGCCGCGCGGACCGCCCCTCGCTGGAGCGGCTTGCGGAATCGGGTGGTTTTCCCGGGGGGGGATGCTTCAACGGGTGGGGCGAGCACTCCGTGCGAGCCGCCCAGACGCATGGAACGGCCCGCTCGGAGCGCTTGCTCTATTCCCTTGGCGGGCGGGAGGTGCGGGGGAGGGGGAGGCCGGCGGCGCGGAAGGTGCGGCGGACGTCTCGGAAGTGGTGCGAGAGGTCGAAGCAGGCGGCGAGGTCGGCGGGAGGGAGCGCGGCCGCGACGTCGGGGTCGGCGGCGAGGCGGTCGTGGAAGGAGCCGCCGGACTGCCAGCAGGCCATCGCGTTGCGCTGGACCCAGCGGTAGGCGGTCTCGCGGGCGACGCCATGGCCGACCAGGGCGAGCAGGACCTGCTGGGAGTGGATGAGGCCGTGCGTGAGGTCGAGGTTCGCCTTCATGCGGTCGGGGAAGACGCGGAGGTGGCGGACGAGGGTGGTGAGTTTGTCGAGCATGTAGTCGAGCAGGATGCAGGAGTCGGCCAGGATGACGCGCTCGGCGGAGGAGTGGGAGATGTCGCGTTCGTGCCAGAGGGGAACGTCTTCGAGCGCCGCCAGGGAGTTGGCCCGGATGACCCGCGCGAGGCCGCAGAGGCGTTCGGCGATGATGGGGTTGCGCTTGTGGGGCATGGCGCTGGACCCCTTCTGGGCGGCGCCGAAGGATTCTTCGACTTCGCGGACTTCGGTGCGCTGGAGGTGGCGGAATTCCTGCGCCCAGCGTTCGATGCCGGTGGCGCACAGGGCGAGGGCCTGCATGAACTGGGCGTGGCGGTCGCGCTGGAGGATCTGCGTGGATACGGCGGCGGTGGCGCCGGTGGAGGAGGTACCGGTTCGAATGGGGCCGGTTCGGCCGGGGCGGCGCCAAGCCGTCTCGCTCCGCAGTGCCCGAAAAAGGCGTCGTCCGCGGCGACTTGCGCGCCGCATTCCGTGCAGAATGCCTTTTCCATCGGTTGCTCTCCCTTGGTCGGTTGCGGATTGTCCGTTCCCTCCGGTCCGTTCAGTCGTCGTCGAAGATGGACCAGTCGATCTGGTTGCCGTCCGTTTTGTCGGCGAGGTACTCCCAGAGCCTCAGGGTGGTGTCGAAGAGTTTTTGCAGTTCCTGCATGGGGTCGGGCAGGAAGTTGAGAACCAGGTCCTGCAGCTTCAGACAGCCGAAGAACGTCCTGAAAACGATGTCGAATCCCTCGGTGAGGGGATTGTTGCAGAATTTCTTCAGGTCGATTTCCACGGTCAGCGGCGGGGCGTCCGGCGTTGCCTGCCAGTCGAACATGCGCAGGTCGATGGTCTGCCTGTAGTACCGGGGATTGTCGTCCAGCGCATCCGCCTCCGCGTTCTTCACGTTCTCCTCGAGGATGAAACTGACGGACTCCTCGAAGATCTTGCCCAGCGTCTCGGTGATGATCTCGATGTAGCCCAAGTACGTGTTCTTTGGGTCCGCCGTGACGTTCGGGATGCGGACGGTCCGCCCGTCGGAGAGGCGCAGATTCAGGCCCCGGGCCGCGCCCCGGGCCATGTCCACGTTGCCGGTGGCCGCGCCCTGGATCGAAACGAGCTTGCCTTGGTACCGGACCACCAGCGGCTTCCCTTTGTAGAGGTAGTTGGTTCGGGTGGCGCCCTTGAGCTTGCTGTTGATCATCTGCATGAACTTGCCGCGGAAGAATTTCTGCATTGTCGGGCCGTTCATCAACTTGTCCATGTACGCGCCGAATATCTTTTTCATCGCCTCCAGGGACAGGTTGGAGAACGCCTTGGTGAAGGCCTTCCAGAAGTCACGCTCTTCCGGCTCCATCTCCCTGTAGTTCTTGGCGAGATCCAGCACGAGGAAGCACGTCATGATGAAGCCGGCCTTGAGGAAGACCTTGCGCGTGTCGGAGGAGTACGCCTTGGTCATCTCCCCCCCATCGATCTGCGCCAGCGCGAGCTTTTCCAGGGCCTCGTACGCCTTGCTCTCGAAGTTCTTCAAATACTTGTATTCGCCCCTGCCGTAGTTGACATCGGCGATCAGGTTCCCGATGGCGTCGGCGGCGAAGTCCTTCACCGGGGACAGCCACGCCTCGTAGTTCGGCCCCAGCTTGTAGCAGATGAGGACGGTGAAGGCGACGTCCCCGGCCCATTTGAGTTTCTTCGTGCCCCAGACGGTTAGGGTCCACACCCGCGCCCAGTACAGATCCTTCTCCTGCTGGGCGAGGTTCTCCTGGTGCCGCCAGTAGGTCTGGGACCAGAGGATGACAGTGCGCCGCAGGGTGCGCAGTTCGGCCACGTCGCAGACCTCGGGGGAGTAGAAGTTCTCTTCCACCTCGCGGCGTTTGGTGGGCGCCATGTCTGCGGGATAGTAGCGGGTGATGGCTTCCAGCAGGAGCTGGTGCTCCCGGTACCACTCCACGGGCGGTCCCGGGTCGAGGCCGAGGATGCGCAGCGGGATCATCTCCGTCTCCTGCTTGCCGCCGCCGGAGGCCCGGACCTCCAGCAGCATCTCGTGGGTGCCCACCAGCTCGGGGCTGACCGTCTCGGGCAGGAAGAAGACGTGGGATTTGTCCTCGTTGCCGGAGCCCACCGTGTACGAGTAGTGAGAGGCCACGCCCTCGGAGCGCGTTTCCTCCGCCTTGAGCTTCTTGGCGAAGGAAAAGCGGACCTCCTCCACCGGCACCGCCGTGCCGTCCGCGCGCTCGGCACCGAAGTGGAGATGGAAGGCGCTGGCCCGTATTTCCTTTTCCAGCCCGGTGTTCCAGCTGTCGTTGACCCGGTAGGAGACCACATCCAGCCGGCCGTTCTGGACGATCTCCTTGCCGCTCAGCTTCCGGCTCTCGA
Organism: Kiritimatiellia bacterium; assembly: GCA_017527155.1. Taxonomy (GTDB): domain Bacteria; phylum Verrucomicrobiota; class Kiritimatiellia; order CAIQIC01; family Lenti-01; genus CACXEY01. The sequence continues at coordinate 22,276 of JAFXQI010000003.1, read as the reverse complement.
CCGGGAAGACCGCGATGCCCATGGGATACAGGTTGATGGTGAATCGGCCGTATACCTTCAGCTTGCCGGAGAACGTGGCCTCGATGGTGATCGTGCGGGCGACGGGGTCCGCGAAGATCTTGGATTCCTTCGGAATCGGCTCCGTCTTGTTTTGGATGCAGGCGTAATAGGTGAAGGGTTTGCCGGCGTCCTTCTCGCAGGAGATGTCGAAGCCGTCCGTGTCCAGGAAGCGGATGCCGGTGGGCTCCGTGGCCGCGTCCTGGAACACGAAGCGCAGGCGGTCCCGTCCGCGGCCCCCGGCGATCATGTCCACGGTGTCGAGCCCGGCATCCATCAGCCAGTTCTTCCCGTCCTCCGACAGGGCGGGGAACTTGATTTCGGGATTCCCGGTCAGCCGGAAGATGATTTTCCGCACGAACGCCCCGCCCGCACCCGCCAGGGTGAAGATGACCTCCGCCTCCTGCGCCGCCTCGTCCACGGCGGCACTGACCTCGGCGCAGAGGCGGCCGTTTTCGATGCCGATGGGCTTGACCGTCAGGTGCGTCCCGGAGGCCTGGATTTTCGCCGTCAGCTCGGGGCAGCCGTACTCCTTGCCCTCCACCACCTGGGCGATGCGGGCATAGACCTTCACCGGGGGCGCGCCCCTCTGGATGGCGTCCCCGAAGCCCTTGTAGACGTACATCTTGTAGGTGGGGGCGGCCTTTTTCTCCTCTTCCTCGTTCTTCTTCTTTTTCTTCTTCCTTTTGTTCCTGGAAAGGCCGGCCAGCCCCGCGCCAACCAGCGCGCCGCCGACGCTGACGACCACCGTTTCCCCGATGGGAACGCCCTCGTCCTCACCGGGGTTGGTCTCGGCGTGGGTGGTGGAAATCCGGGTTTTGCCCCCAACTACATCCAACTCGAAGTGGATGTCCACATTCGCATCCCAGCTATTACTGAACCCGGCAAGCACGCGGGCGGTGCCATCATCAACAACGGTATACTCCTTCTCAAAAGTATGATCACAAGGATGATAGGCGTCCCCGCCCTCCCTCACTTTGAAAAAATTGTCGGTCTCGGTTCTGGATCGTGTTTCTCCTCCCAGCCAGAACCCATACAACCCGGCAGGCTTGTGAAATATTGCTTTCACACGAATCGTATCCCCGATTCGGATAGACCCTTTATATCGTTTCCATATATGGACCCCTGCAAGACCGGCTTCCGGCTTGATCTTGTCCATCACAAGCTTTATGCCGGGATCCACGGCAAAATTGCCGCTGATTTCGTACTCGATGGAGGCTGTTTTCGCGGCATTTGCCCTATCTTCATACGCGACAGTGTCCGACACGACGACGCGCCAGACCCGCTGGCCGTCCTGATTGGCAAAGCCGGGGGCGCACAGCGCCGAGAGCAGCAGGACGGCGCCAAACAGCGCCGCAATTCGTTTTCCCATCATGGCAACCCCTCCAGTACGCCCAGGGCGGAAAGCGCCGTCACCGACGCAAAGCCCAGCGCCAGCCCGGTGAGCAGTCCGTCGCACCTGCCCCGCACCGCCGAACGCACGCCGTTCCGCGCCCGGGAGGTCAGGGACTGGACCAGGGTGTAGAGGGGGCCGTCGCCGGCGCCCAGGGCCTCCAGGGATAGCACCGCGCCGGCGATGCCCGCCATGGCGGTATCCGCCGAGACGTTTTCCCCGGCGAAGGCGAAGTAGAGAGCTCCGCCCAGAACCACGCCAATCACGACGCTGACGAGGCTCCGCCTTTCGCCGTGTCCGGTGAACAGGGAGCCGAAGCCCTTGAAGGCGTCGATCATCCCGCCGGAGAGCAGGGTGCCGAACATCGCCGCCACGGCCCCCATGCCGAAGAGGCCGCCGACCGCTCCGGCGCCGCTGCGGGCGTGGACGCCCTGGGCAAAGGTGAACCAGGAGAGGGGGTCCACGATCTCCGCCCCCACGCCGGACTCCCGCAACTGGGCCAGAACGAACCAAATCGCCGCCATCAGCGCCGTCCCGATGAAGGCACCGGGGCTGCGGAATATGCCGAACACGCCGCCCAGGAAGGAGCCCAGGGTCGAGACAATCCCGCCCAGCGGCGACAAACCCTTCTCCGCCGCCTGCTGGATGGGCGCCAGTCCGGGGAGCTGGATGACCCCGCAGTCCACCTCCCCCGGCGCGGCGGCGGCGTCCAGGCGCTGGGTCAGCGGGTAGGCGGCAACCGGTTGCGGCGCACCCGGTTTCCCGTCCGGCAACGGCGGCGGCGTGGGGACCGCCTTGGGGAGCGGCGGAGGGGTGGCCTTGGCACGCGCCGGGGAGGCGGCCCGCCGGGGCTTTTCGGCGGACGGCGGAGGGGGGGCTGCCGTTTTCTTCGCGGTCCGCCGTGCCCGGGCGGGAGCCGGGGCGGCGGCGGGGGCCACCGTGGCCGCCACGGGCGCACCGCAGTTCCGGCAGAACTTGGCCGACGGGGTCGATTCCGCGCCGCAACGGGCGCAGACGGTATTTTTAGGGGGAGGCGGCGGGGGCGCTTCGATGCGCTTGCCGCAGTTGTCGCAGAAGACTTCCCCCTCGGTGACGGGATCGCCGCAGTATTTGCAGAAGTTCGGCATGGGGATGTTCCTCAGTTTCCGGGTTGTTCGTCCGCCCCTTCCTTCAGGAAGAGGATGCTCCGGAAGCGCCCGTCCGCGTCGTGCACCAGCGGGATGCGGGTTCCGGTGACAGTTCCGGTGCCGGAGCGGAAGCTTTTGCCGTCCTCCTGCGCGAGGCCCAGCCTGACCACGATGGATTCCCCTCCTGCGGACAACCGCAATTCGCGGGCGATGTCGTACCGCACCGGGAGGCTGCCGTGGGGCGGGAGCTCGCCGCCGAGGAACTCGTAGGTTCCCTTCCGCGCGCCCGCCGGGAGGCCGGCCAGCGCCGTCAGCTCCGCGTCGAAGTCGATCTCGACGCTCTCCCCATCCCCGTTGAAGCGCATGGTGCCGTGGTCCGACCGGAATACGCCGTCGTGGGTGGCGGGCACGGGCGTGTCCGGCTCCCAGGGCCGGTTCTCCGGCCCCGCGACCCGGCCATGGCACCCGCCGCACAGCAGCAACGCGGCCCACGCCAGAAGGATGTGCTTTTCCATGGTGTCCGCTCCTCCTTGGATTGGTCATCCGACCCGTCCGCCAGCAAAAAGGAAACGGTTCCGTTTGTCAATTGTTTTGTTGTATTTCTTTTCCTTTCGCGAACGGACCAAAAGAGTTGACGCATCCGCCAGCCGCCTGTAGAAAGACGGGAAAGAGGCATTGGTCGTCCCGGCGAAACGGGTTCCGGCCCGCCCTCCCGTCCGGGAGGAGGAGCGGCCGGCCGGTTCCGGGAAGAAAGGAAGAGGAAGATGTTCTGTTCGAACTGCGGCAACAAAATGGAATCACCCGCGAAATTCTGCGAGAATTGCGGCGCGCCCTTGACCGCCCCGCCCGCGCCCGCCGCCGACACGCCGCCCGCCCCCGCCGCGAAAAAGCCGCCGCGCCGCCGCAAGGCGCCCGCCGCCGCGCCCCCGGCTGAGGCGCCCGGGGAAGACCGGAAGGTCACGCCGAACATCACCCTCGGCGCGGACGGGAAATACCGCTGGACCTACGAAATGGGCATGTTCAGGAATCCGACGATCTTCGTGCTCCTGTGGAAGGTCCTGTTCACCGCCTTCTGCATCTGCTTCCTGTTCGTCATGTGTTTGGAGGGATGCGAGGGGCGCCTGGACGCCGGGCACCTCGCATTCGACGTCAAGGTCTTCGGCATCGGGCTCGCGGGCATGACCGTGCTCGCCGCGCTGGGCTACCTGGTGTTCGCCGCCATCATGGGCGGAAAATACATCGTCGATTTCGAAATGGACGAACAGGGCGTCCTCCACGCGCAGGCTCCCGCCCAGGCGAAGAAGGCGCATAAGCTCGCCGCCGCCACCGTCCTGGCCGGCGCGGCCTCCGGGCGGCTCTCGACCGCCGCCGTCGGCATGAACGCCGCCCGGACCGAGATGTACACCGAGTTCGCCCGCGTGAAGAAGGTCAAGGCCTGCCCCCGCCGCGGCGTCATCACGCTCGCCCAGACCCTCCACCGCAACCAGGTCTACGCCCACTCCGAGGACTTCGACTTCGTCCTCTCCCACATCCGCGCCCACGTCCCCGGGGGAGGGAAGTAGCCCGTCCCGTGTCGAACCGGTGTCGAACCGGGGACAGGCCCCGTTTCCCTCCATCGAAAACCATGAAACCCGCTCCGCGGACATGGAAAAGCGGGCGGGATGCCCGTGCCCCCAGCAGGGGGGGTATGGCCGCGAAGCGGGTTCTTTTCTCTCTTTGTCGGCCTTTGTGGCTGAAACCTTTCCCGAATGACACCTTTTGCCAGCGAGCGCGCCGATGGTGCCCAACCCGGCCGCATCCCCCGTTCCTTGGCGGACGTTGCGGACTTTGCGCGAGTCCTTCTTCCGCCCTCCTCCTGCGCTCCATCCGTCGGGCGCGACTGGAAAGACGCACTTCTTGAGCGGGTTCAGAAATAGTGTGTCCGTTCAAGCGGACAAGATGCCGCTTCCCATGCATCATGCTTCCACCACGGCCGTGACGGAGCACGGCCCTCCCGCTTGGAAAACCGACCGGAATGCCGGCGCATGGGATGAGGCGCCGGGAGGACCGCGCTCCGTCGCGGCCTGGCGAATGCGGGGCAAAGACGAGGCTACGGAATTTCTTGACCCGCGCTAGGCCTTGGGCGGGCGGGAGGTGCGGGGCAGGGGAAGGCCGGCGGCGCGGAAGGTGCGGCGGACGTCGCGGAAGTGGTGCGAGAGGTCGAAGCAGGCGGCGAGGTCGGCGGGGGGGAGCGCGGCCGTGACATCGGGGTCGGCGGCAAGGCGGTCGTGGAAGGAGCCGCCGGACTGCCAGCAGGCCATCGCGTTGCGCTGGACCCAGCGGTAGGCGGTCTCGCGGGCGACGCCATGGCCGACCAGGGCGAGAAGGACCTGCTGGGAGTGGATGAGGCCGTGCGTGAGGTCGAGGTTCGCCTTCATGCGGTCGGGGAAGACGCGGAGGTTGCGGACGAGGGTGGTGAGCTTGTCGAGCATGTAGTCGAGCAGGATGCAGGAGTCGGCCAGGATGATGCGCTCGGCGGAGGAGTGGGAGATGTCGCGTTCGTGCCAGAGGGGAACGTCTTCGAGCGCCGCCAGGGAGTTGGCCCGGATGACCCGCGCGAGGCCGCAGAGGCGCTCGGCGATGATGGGGTTGCGCTTGTGGGGCATGGCGCTGGACCCCTTCTGGGCGGCGCCGAAGGATTCTTCGACTTCGCGGACTTCGGTGCGCTGCAGGTGGCGGAATTCCTGCGCCCAGCGTTCGATGCCGGTGGCGCACAGGGCGAGGGCCTGCATGAACTGGGCGTGGCGGTCGCGCTGGAGGATCTGCGTGGATACGGCGGCGGGGCGCAGGCCGAGGGCGCGGCATACGGCGGCTTCGACGTCCGGGGAGACGGCGGCGTGCGTGCCGACGGCGCCGGAGATCTTGCCGACGCGGACGGCTTCGCGGGCGGCCCGCAGCCGGTCGAGGTCGCGGCCGAACTGGTCGTGCATGAGGAGCATCTTGAGGCCGAAGGTGGTCGGCTCGGCGTGGATGCCGTGGCTGCGGCCGATCATCGGGGTCCAGGCGTGGGCGACGGCTTTTTCGGCGACGGCGGCGCGCAGGGCGGAGAGGTCGTCGAGGAGGATGTCGGCGGCGGCGACGAGGGTGGCGGAGAGGGCGGTGTCGACGACGTCGGAGCTGGTCATGCCCTTGTGGAGATGCCGGGCGGCGGGGCCGACGCGCTCGGCGACGGCGGTCAGGAAGGCGATGACGTCGTGGCGGACTTCGGCTTCGATTTCGCCGATGCGCGCGATGTCGTAGCCGGCGTTGCGGCGGATGGCGCGGAGGTCGGCCGGCGGAATCGAGCCTTCGGCGGCCATGGCTTCGGCGGCGGCGAGTTCGACCTTGAGCCAGGTGTCGAACTTGTGGCCGTCGGTCCAGAGGGCGGCCATGGCGGGGCGGGTGTAGCGGGGGATCATTGTCGTTGGATCGTTGGGTCGTTGGATCGTTGGATGGTTTGATGGTTAGATGGTTTGATGGTGGGATCGTTGGAGGAGGGGATGGTTGGAGGGGGGGGCGGTGGAGAAAAAGAAAGGCGGCGCGTGGGGGCGCCGCCTGGGGGAGGGAGGGGTTACTCGGCGGGGGCTTCTTCCGCAGGGGCCGCTTCTTCCGCGGGAGCCGGTTCTTCCGCGGGAGCCGGTTCCTCGGCGGGGACCGCGGCGGCGGCTTCGGCGGCGCGCTGCTCCTTCTTGAGGAAGAGGAGGCCGGATTCGGCCTGGCCGACGGCTTCGGGGGAAGCGGCGGCGGCGATCATCTCTTCGTAGACGGCGCGGGCGTCGTCGTAGCGGCCGTCGGCGGCGTAGGCGCGGGCGGCGCCGAGCCGGGCCTGCGTGAGGAGCGGGCTGCCGGGACGGTCGTTGGCGAAGAGGGTGTAGGCTTCGGCGGCGGCGGCGTAGTCTTCGAGGGCTTCGAGGCTGGCGGCGATGCCGAGGCGCGCGCTGTCGGCGAGCATGTGGTCGGGATAGCGCGAGGTGAAGAGGCGGTAGGCGTCGAGGGCTTCCTCGAAGCGGTTCGCGTTGTAGTACTCGGCGGCCGCGCTGGCGAGGGCGATGGGCGCGGTCGGCGCGTCGGGCGCCTGGTCGGCCTGCATCCGGAACTCTTCCGGCGTGCGCGCGGTGAAGAGCGCCTGGGCGGCGGCCGCGGCGGCGTTCGCCTTCTGGGTGCGCCAGACGTTGACGCCGAGCAGGATCACGACGGCGATGGCGACGCCGATGGCGGCGGGCTTGCCGTATTCGGAAATCCAGGACTTGAACTGCTGGACGTCGGCGGTTTCGGCGAGTTGGGGTTCCGCGGGGGAAGGGGTGTTCTGTTGATCTGCCATGTTCGGCTCCTTGGTGGTTGGTCAATTGCGCGGATTGTGCCCCGCCCCCCGCCGGAACGCAAGCCGCAATTTTCGCGGGACAACGGGCGCTGGTGGGGAGGCCGGGGGGAAGGGGGCATTTGTTTTCATGGTGGGAGGAATGGTGGAAAACTGGAAGGAAATGCGTGTGTTTTCCTTGATCTCGCGAGTGGAATCGACAGGCGGGGAAAAAGCGGCCGGCCCGCGCGGGTTGGGCGCGGGCCGGTCGGGGGAAGGGTTGGAAGAAGGGTTACTTCTTGGCCTTCTTGGCGGGCTTCTTCGCGGCGGGCTTCTTGGCGGGAGCCTTCTTCGCCGGGGCCTTCTTGGCGGCCTTCTTGGCGGGCTTGTCTTCGGGGATTTCGTAGCTGACGGGGAGGGTCGTGACGTCCAGGACGCGCTCGATGCCTTCTTCCATCAGTTCGGCCAGGGTCGCGGGGGTGTCCTTCATGCGGTTGGTCAGCATCATGGCCGCGATCACGAAGGGTTTGTAGCCCGCTTCCTTGTAGGTCGGAATGCGGTATTTCTCGAAGACTTCGGCGGAGACTTCGCCGGCCTTGCAGGAGACGTCGGTGATGTCCGCGGGCAGGCAGTGCATGTAGAGGGCTTCGCCGTTCTTGGTGAGGGCCATCTTCTTGGCGTCGCATTCCCAGTTCTTGTACTGGGCGTTCTGGGCGAGGCACTTCTTTTCGAGCTTGGCAAGGCCTTCCTTGTCGCCCTTCTTGAGGAGTTCGGTGCGCTGGCCCATGACTTTGTAGGGGGCCCAGGATTTGGGATAGACGATGTCGGCGCCTTCGAAGGCTTCTTCCATCGAGGTCACCTGCCTGAAGCTGCCGCCGCTCTCCTTGGCCTGCTTGGCGGCGAGGTCCTTGACTTCGGGGATGAGGTCGTAGGAGGGCGGGTGGGCGAGGGTGACGTCCATGCCGAAGCGGGTCATCAGGCCGATGATGCCCTGCGGGACGCTGAGGGGTTTGCCGTAGGAGGGGCTGTAGGCCCAGGTCATGGCGATCTTCTTGCCGCGCAGGTTCTCGAGGCCGCCGAAGTGTTCGCGCAGCCAGCAGAGGTCGGCCATGCACTGGGTCGGGTGGTCGATGTCGCACTGGAGGTTGACGATGCCGGGGCGCTGGGCGAGGACGCCGTGCTCGTAGCCGTCGTCGAGGGCCTTGGCGACTTCGACCTGGTAGGTGTGGCCTTCGCCGAGGTACATGTCGTCGCGGATGCCGATGATCTGCGTGAGGAAGGAGATCATGTTCGCGGTCTCGCGGACGGTCTCGCCGTGGGCGATCTGGGACTTGCTTTCGTCGAGGTCCTGTACGGCCAGGCCGAGGAGGTTGCTCGCGGAGGCGAAGGAGAAGCGCGTGCGCGTGGAGTTGTCGCGGAAGTTGGAAATGGCGAGGCCGGTGTCGAAGACCTTGAGGGAGACGTTCTTTTCGTAGAGGGTCTTCATGAGGTCGGCGACCTGGAGGATGAGCTTGAGCTCGTCGAGGGTCTTGTCCCAGGTGAGGAAGAAGTCCTTCTGGTAGAGGTTGGCGTCGAGCTTCTCGATGGCCTTGAGCATCTTGACGGGGTCTTTCATCGGTATCGTCCTTTGTTGGTTGTGTCTTTCGGCGCGCATGATACGCCGGTGGGAGGGGGCGCGGCAAGCCTGTTTGCGGGGGGGAAGGCGGAAAATCAGTCGGGTTCGACGATGCGGAGGGAGGGGTAGTGGCGGCGGAAGTCGGCGGGATTGCGGGTGACGAGGCCGTCGTGGTGCAGGGCCAGCGCGCCGATCAGCACGTCGGCGATCGGCTTCTTCGCCGCCAGACCCTTGCGCTTGGCGTCGATGTGCGCCGCCCAGGCCGCCTCCGCCGCGCGCCGCGCCGCGATGTCCCAGCTGGAGGAAACCATGATGCCCACGTCGCGCAAAAACGTCTCCTGGCGCTGGCTGTCGCCCAGGAAGTACGGAGCGAGTTCGACGGAGGTCACCGGCGATATTTCGAGTCCTTCCGGAGCCAGCCGATCGAGGGTGCGGGACGAAGCGGGACCGAAAACGGGATCGCCCTGGAGGATATCCAGCAGGACACAGGTGTCGACGAGCCAGCTCATGCGTCGTCCTCGCCTTCGCGCAACTCGCGCATGCATTCGGCCGTGGTTTTCACGGGGCCGAACGACCGACCGAAACCGAGCATTTCCGTGAAGGTCTTGTGCCGCGGCGGCTCGCACACGGTCAGGCGGAGGGCCCGGTCGCCGTCTTCGGTCCAGAGCAGTTTCTGTCCGGGATGCAGCCCGAGGCCGGCCCGGAAGTCGGCGGGGATGGAGATCTGCCCGCGTTCGGTGAGGGTGGTGACGTGTGTTTTCATGCAATGGATCATGCATCATGCCTGGATATCATGTCAAGGCGGAAGCCCGTGTGGACGGCGGCGGTTGTTCATGGTGGAGAGGATGGTGAAAACAAGGGGATTTTCCTTTGTTTTCCTTGATATCGCATTTGTCCGCCAGGCCCGGGAAAGCCGTGCCGCCGTCATGGTTGTCCGGCGGCGGAGGGCGGTGGAGGCCGGTCCCGGAAACGGGCTGGAAAACGGGCTGGACAATCGGCGGGAGAAAGCCAATCATGGAGCCATGAACTCGTTCTACATCCATCCCCAGGTGTATTTCGGCGACGACGCGATGGACCGGTTGCTCGAGCTGAAGGGCAAGCGGGTGTTCGTCGTGGCGGACCCGTTCGTGGTCAAGAGCGGCGCGATCGCGCTGGTGACGGACCGTCTCGCGCGCTGCGGCGCCGAGCACACGGTGTACTCCGAGGTGGTGCCCGATCCGCCCATCGAGAGCGTCGCGCAGGGCGTCGTGGCCCTGGGCGGGTTCGGCGGCGACACGATGGTCGCCATCGGCGGCGGCAGCGCCATCGACTCCGCCAAGCTGATCCGCGAGTTCCGCAAGCGCATCGATCCCTCCGCACCGGCGATGCACCTGATTGCCATCCCGACCACCAGCGGCACCGGTTCCGAAGCGACAAACGTGGCCGTCGTGGCCGACACGCAGGCGCAGGTCAAGATTCCGCTGATGTCGGACGACCTGACGCCGGACGAGGCCATCCTCGCCGTCGAGCTGGTCAAGAGCGTGCCGCCGCCGCTGACGGCGGACACCGGCATGGATGTCTTCACGCACGCGCTCGAAGCGATCGTCAGCCGCGCCGGATCGGACTTCAGCGCGTCGTTCGCGGCGCGGGCGATCGAGATCGTCGGCACCTACCTCCTGCGCTCCTACCACGATGCCGGCGATCTGGAAGCGCGCAGCCGCATGCACAACGCCTCGTGCCTCGCCGGCATGGCGTTCAACGCGTCCTCCCTCGGCCTGAACCACGGCATGGCGCACGCGCTCGGCGCGCGGTTCCACCTGCCGCACGGCCGCGCGAACGCGATGCTCCTGCCGCACGTCATCGGCTTCAACAGCGGCGTCTGCGCACAGACCCGCGAATGCGCGTCCGGCTGCCGCGCCGTCTCCGGCTACGTCGCCGCCGCCCGCCTGCTGGGCCTCCAGACCCACGATGCCGTGACGGCGGTGCGCGCGCTGGTGCGCTGGGTGGAGTTCATGCTGGCCGAAATGGGGATGCCCAAGGGCGTGTCCGCGACGGGCGTCTGCAGCGAGTCCGAGTACCGTGCCGCGATTCCCGCGATGACCGACGCCGCCCTCGCCGACCACTGCACCGCCGGCAACCCACGCGACGCCACGGCCGACGACGTCCGCCGCCTCTACGAAGCCCTCTGGTAGCCAAGGAGAAAACGATGAGCGATTGCCTGTTCTGCAGGATTGCGGCGGGGGAGATTCCCTCGACGAAGGTGTACGAAGACGGGAAATGCCTGGCCTTCATGGACATCGGCCCCGTTGTGCAGGGGCACGTGCTGGTGGTGCCGAAGGAACACTTCGCCAACCTCGGCGGGGCGACGGACGAAATCGCCGGACACCTGATCGCGGTGGCCCGCAAGATCGCCGTGGCCCAGATGAAGGCGCTGGGGTCGGCCGGATTCAACGTCATCACGAACCAGGGCGCGGTGGCCGGCCAGACGGTGGGGCACCTGCATTTCCACGTCATCCCCCAGTTCGAAGGCCGCGCGCACAAGTGGAACTGGGACGCCCACCCCTACGCGGACATGGCGGAAGCGGCGGCGCTGGCGGAGAAGATCCGCGGCGCGCTGTGAACCGGCGTTCCGCGAAAAGCGGTTGACAGGGAGGGGGGGACGGGGTATTGTCCGCCCCGATTTCGTGCGGGGCCGGATGGCTCCGCAATCCCGCGAAGGCGGGAAATACTCCCGAAAGTAGGTGATTTGTTTTGGTAACGACTGAAGTGAAGATCAGGAAGGGCGAATCCGTCGAAAAGGCGCTCCGCCGCCTGAAGAAGAAACTGGATCGCGAAGGCATCATGCGCGACATCCGGGCGAAGCGTCATTTCGAGAAGCCGTGCGAGAAGCGCCGCCGCAAGGCCGCCCGCGCGCGCATCAACGCCCGCCGCGCCACGTACGCGGCTTCGCTCTGAGCCAGCCCGCGGGGCTCCCGCGGCAAGGAGCCGGATGCGTCCGGCTCCTTTTGTTTTTCCCTTACCCTTTCCACAACCCTTTCCGCCGGGAGGCGCAGTACATGAAAATTCTGGTCATCAATGCAGGCAGTTCGTCGATCAAGTACCAGCTGATCGACCTGGAGAGCGTCGAGCGCAACGCCGTCCTGGCGTCGGGGCTGGTCGAGAAGATCGGCGAGCCGGTCGGCCGCATCGTCCACAAGACCTACGCCGGCGGCGCCGAAAAGAAGCACGTCGAGGAGCGCCCGCTCCCGACCCACAACGAAGGCATGGCGCGCGTCGTCGAGCTGCTCACCGACCCGGCGGAGGGCGTGGTCAAGGACGCCTCCGAAATCGCCGGCGTGGGCCACCGCGTCCTGAACTGCGGCGAAGTCTACAGCGACACCGTCCGCATCGACGCCAAGGTCAAGGAAGCCATCCGCGACTTCTTCCCGCTCGGCCCGCTGCACAACCCCGCCAACCTCATGGGCATCGAGGTCGCCGAGAAATTCTTCCCTGACGCGGTGCAGGTGGCCGTCTTCGACACCGCCTTCCACCAGACGATGCCGCCCAAGGCGTTCCTCTACGCGGTCCCGTACGAGTGGTACACGAAGTACCGCCTGCGCAAGTACGGCTTCCACGGCACCAGCCACAAGTTCATCGCCGCCGCCGCCGCCCGCTACCTGGGCAAGGCGCCCGCCGACACCAACATCATCAGCCTCCACCTCGGCAACGGCTGCTCCATCGCGGCCATCCGCGGCGGCAAGTGCGTCGACACCACCATGGGCGTCACCCCGCTCGAAGGCCTCATGATGGGCACGCGCTCCGGCGACATCGACCCCTCGGCGCTCGAGTACGTCATGGACCAGACCGGGATGGACATCCACCAGATGCTCACCACCCTCAACAAGAAGTCCGGCCTCAAGGGCGTCTGCGGCGTCAACGACATGCGCGAAGTCATCGAAGCGGCGGCCGGCGGCAACGAGATGGCGGCGACGGCGTTCGAGATGTTCTGCTACCGCGTGCAGAAGTACGTCGGCGCGTACATGGCCGTCGTGCCCAACCTCGACGCGATCGTCTTCACCGCCGGCATCGGCCAGAACTCCCAGCCCGTGCGCGAGCGCGTGTGCGCCGGCCTGGAGCACCTCGGCATCCGCCTCGACCCCGAAAAGAACCGCGTCCGCTCCGACGACCCCATCGAGCTGCAGCGCGACGGCGCCCCGCTGAAGATCCTCATGATCCCCACCAACGAGGAACTCCAGATCGCCGTCGAGACCAAGCAGATCATCGACGCGGCGAACGCCTGACGCCCCGTGCGCGCGGACGGGACCATCCTGGCGCGGCTCCGCGCCGTCCTCCGGCCGTGGTACGGCTGGACGCTGACCGAGCGGCGCCTGGTGGCCGGCCTCCTGCTCTTCGCCGCGCTGGCGCTGGCGGGCCGGTGGGTCACCGAACACACCCAGGCCGGCCCGCGCCCGTTCGCGCCGCCGGCCGGCGCGGAGATTCCCTGATGCCGTCCCCTTCCGACCAGACCGTGCGCGACGCCATCACCCGGCTCACCGCGCACGACACCCGCTACGCCCCGCAGGCCTACTACTGGCTTCTGCAGTCCCTCGAGCGCCTGCTGGAGAAAGTGGTGGACGAAGAAAAAGGCCTCCGCCACGTCGGCGGCGAAGAGCTGGTGGTGTCGCTCGTCGGGCAGGCCCTCGACGACTACGGACCCCTGGCGCGGGAAGTCCTGCATCTCTGGGGCATCCGCAAGACCCTCGACTTCGGCGAAATCGTCTACGCCCTCATCGGCGCCGGCCTTCTCTCCAAGACCTCCCACGACCGCCTCTCCGACTTCGACGACGTCTGCGACCTCGACGACGCCCTCACCGCCCCCTTCCGCACCCGCCGCGACGGCGCCCTCCCGTCCCCGGACGAAGAACCCCTGCCCGAATTCGACGACTGACGCCCCCCGCGGCATGTCCGCCGGCTGTCTCGAAAGGAATATCCGGGAATGGCCGGAATGCTCTGGCGGTTTTCCAATCATTGGAAAATTGCCGAAATTTTTTTCCAATCATTGGAAAATATCCGAAAATTTTTTCCAATCATTGGAAAAACCGGACCGATTTTTCCAACCATTGGAAACTTTTTTTCCAATCATTGGAAAACTCGCGGGGGGCGCGGGCTGGCGGATCGTGCACAATCCCGAGGAGTGGTCAGGTGAAAACCGTGCGATTTCCCATGTGCAAGGAGGGGTAGGGCGGGCAGTCCCTGCCCGCCGGTGTCCGTCATGCCGGAGGACGGTGCCGGGAATGTGCGGACGCCTGTTTCCCCAAGTTCGGACTGAATTGCATCCGCATCCCCCATGACATTCGCTTGCACGATCCGGTTTCCGGCGGCGAGGGGACTCGCCGCCCTACCCGGCTTTGCACGAAACAAAACACAAGTTCTTCGCCCGACAACTCCCGAGGAGGGAGGTTTTGCGGGTTTTGCAAAAAAGGGGCCGCGCACGGGGAAATTTTGCGCGTGCGGGGAGGGGAGGGAGCCGCCAGTATGGGATGAGGCAAGGCAAGCTGCACAAGGAGTCCCGGGAGATGAATCCAGTCGATGCGTTGTTGGCGCGGGCGCAGAAGGCGTCGCTGGCGTCCTGGGGGCAGAGGCCCTGGGCGGCGCGGAGGCGGGAGCGGCGGATGGAGCGGAGGGTGGCATCGACGGTGCGGCGGATGTCTTCGGGGCGCCGGAGGAGCGCGGGAGGGGCGTCGGGGGTGGAGGTGACGTAGTCGACGGCAATGCGGCGGCGTTCGGGGTCGGGGAAGATGGAGAGGCATGGCTTGCCGAATCCGGGCCCTTCAATCCATTGCCCCTCCCGCCATTTCCATTGCGGACGCGCGGAAGCGCGTCCCTCCCCTTGAAAAGCCCCCCGGGAGGGTCGCGCTTCCGCGCGACCTGTGGTGGAAAACCTCCGGGAAGCTGCGGGAAAACTCAACCCGCTCCGGTGCGTGTAACTTTCCGGCTTCACGGGTGTAGACAGGGCGAAAGGAACGAACGGCATGGGCAATATCCATTCTTTTGGAACGAAATTTCTCCGGATGCGGCAAAGGAAGCGGATGTGGTAATGTGCCTGGCCTGCACGCAAACCGGAAAGGAGCCGGAACCATGACCATGGGAATCAATTCGAACTACGAAGCGTTCGTCAACTGGGCGGACACCCGCTCGGCAAACACCATCGCCAGCGCATCCCGCGCCGACGGCCAGATGGTCGTCTCGAACAAGGTCGGCGACGGCATCGGCTTCCTGGCCTGGCGCCGGCGCAACGCCGACCAGGTCAGCGCCAACAACGCCACGCGCGAACTCTTCTTCGCGGCGGTGCGCGACATGTTCGGCGGCGAGGCGTTCATCCCGCAATCGGTCAAGGATGCGATGCACTTCGACACCTTCAAGGCCGAAAAGGGCCGGCCGCTCTCCGCCCGCCGCATCAACGCGGTCAAGGTCGCCGTCGACCAATGGAAGGCCGCGAACACCAACCAGGGCGTCAGCTTCATGTCGGCCCTCGCCAGCAACAAGGCCGCGATCGCCACCACCTTCAGCAAGCAGGCAAGGCTCGGCAAGGCCTACGCCCAGTCCATGGTTTCCGACGCGATGGGGCGCCTCGGCGTCAAGCTCGACAAGGCAACGGCCAAATCCGTGGCCAATCTCGTCGTGCGCCACGGCACCGGCATGCCGGCCTGGAAACTGTCGATCCTCGCGAACTACATCGTCAGCCGCAAGGCCGACCCCAACACGCCCGTCGCCGAAGCCAAGGTGGCAAAGCTTGCCGCCGACATGAAGCGCTGGAAGAGTTTCGGCCTGGAGGACAACATGGTCCTGCGCCAGCTCGGCGGCAAGGTCGCCGAAATCGCGAACGCCCACGTGCAGGAAAAATTCAACGACGGGAGCTGGTTCATGGGCGGCGCCTCCCAGCAGGGCAAAAACAAACGGCCCGTCCTGCCGAACGTCGCCGAACAGTTCTACCTGGACATCACCAGCGGTTCCTGGAACTTCGGCAACGGCACCATCGAGCTCGATCCGAAAATGTCCAAGGAGCAGACACAGGCCTTCACCAAAAACGTCCTCGACCAGTTCAACAAGACCATCGACGACAAGATTCCTTTCGAAGCCCGCCGCGGCGCCGCCAAGAAAGTCCTCTCCACCCTCCTGCACCAGGGCAACTTCTCCGAATTGGAGTTCCTCACCCGCAAGGAAGGCCAGCTGGCCGGCGTCCCGGGGGCGGACTTCTTCGTGTCCAAGACCATGGGGGATGACGACTGGGAGTCGATCGTGACGGGTTCCACCAAGGCCATGGGCCTGGAGATTTCGGAGGACGGCACGACCGCCACCGTGACGGTGTCGATCGGCAAGACCATCACCTCCAACGGCAGCACCATGGACAACCACAAGATCGGCACCGTGCTCCTGTGCCAGAAGATGACCGTCGACCTCACGAAGGACATCCCCGAAGTGACCGACGTGAAATTCTCGCAGGAAATCTCGACCGGCAAGACCGACCTCACCGCCCGTAGCATCGCCGAAAACCTCCAGATCGACCCCGACGGGCCGGCGGGGATCGAGGACTGAGCGCAGGGGAGGAGCCGGAGCATGGACTACCCCGAACTGATGCGCGGGTTCGCCGCCAAGTACGGCGTCTCGGACATCGACACCGCCAACGGCGCCGCCGCGCTGGAGATCGACGGCATGACCGTCGGCTTCATCCACGCCCCGGAGACCGACGAATCATGGTCGTCGCGGAAATCGGCCAACCGCCGCCGTCCGCCGACGGCCCGTTCGGCGGCATGATGCTCAAGGCGAACTACCTCTACAACGGCACGGGCGGCGCCGTGATCTGCCAGAATCCCGAAACGGGGGCCTACGCCGTGATGCGCAGCTACCCCCTCGCGCGGTTCGACGTCGAAACCTTCGCCCAGGCCATCGAAGCCCTGGTCAACACCGCCGAGCGCTGGCGGGACGTCCTTGCCGGCGCCGGCCTCGCGGAGGACGCGAAGGCCGGGAAGGACGGAAGCCTCCGAAGACGCCCCCCCTTCCCCGGCGGCTTCATGCAGGTGTGATTCCCGCCCCGCGCCCCCCGGTAAACGCCCGGCGCACGCCCCCCGCGGCAAAACGATTTTTTCCAATGATTGGAAAAAAAGTTTCCAATGGTTGGAAAATTCCGCCCGGTTTTTCCAATGATTGGAAAAATTTTCCGCCCGTTTTCCAATGATTGGAAACAATTTCCGCCCGCCCGAAGACTTGCCAGGAAACAAGTAACTTGGTTTTGGACAAGATGTTCCAGAGCGGGTTGCGAAATAGCATGGCCGCACCTCATTGTGCCGTGCCCTTTTCCACCGCGGACGCGCAGAAGCGCGTCCCTCCCCTTGAAGAGCCCCCCGGGAGGGTCGCGCTTCCGCGCGACCGTGAGGTTGGGAAACATCTGGAACGCCACAGAAAACGCAACCCGCTCTTGCCCGGCAAAGCGGAAAACAAGCGAAACGGCCAATGTTTTCCGTAATCTCACGCCAGCCATGGACTCCAGTTCAGGGGGCGGCATCTTGTTGCGCCCGGACGGAAGGCGGGATGAAGAATGTCTCGCGCAAAGCCCGCCAAGGCCGCAAAGGCGCGGAAGGGAAGAGAACGGGCGGCGGGCGTTGTGTTGGTTTTGCGGGAAATGCGGCTGTTCGGACGGAGCGGGCGGCGTGAGAAAGGCCGGGAAAAGAGAAATGAACCGGCGCACAGCCCTGCTCGCGGGCTCGGCGCTCCGCGCCGCCCCTTCTGGGGCGCCCGCTCCCAGGGCGGCACGCCGGCAGGGGACCCCGGGGACGGGGCACACCACCACCGAGCAGGGGGCTCCCTCCCAATCAACCAGCTGCGAAATCAACCCAAGGAAGTGTCAACTTTTAGCGGGGCCTTGACACACCCGCCCGTTCCCGTCCAGCGGGGGTGCGGAGAAAGATCGGACCCATCGGAGTTTTTCTTCCTTCCCGGTCCTCTTTGCACAAAACGGAGATGCGCCCCGCCGTCCGCGGAAAAGGAATCGGGGGTTTTGGATTGACCGGGCGGGGGAAAACCGGGATAAGGGAGGAAAAGCGATGGAAAAAGGCGGCGGACAGCGGGTTGTCCATCCGGCATGAAGCCCTTTCCGCGGCTTTCGGAAATCGCGGACCGGAGGCGTGCTCTGCAGCGGCCCAGGAGCGGCCTCCGGATGGGACGGCGGGCTGCGGAGCGTTGCGAGATGAGGACAGGACAGGCGAAATGGTGGAAGGTGCAGGCAGCCGGAATGGCCGTCGTGGCCGGGCTGTGCCTGAGCGCAAGCGCACGGGAGGCGGAAATCCGGGACGTGACGGCGAAGCAGCGGTATCCGTGGAACGGGCTGGTGGACATCCGGTGCACGGTGTCGGGAATCGAGGAGGGGGTTGCCTGGGCGCTTGCCGCGGAGGCGGTGGAGCCGGATTCGGGCGAGGTGCACGAGCTGTCGCATGTCTGGGTGGTGCGGGATGGGACGAACACGGCCGACCGGGTGCTGCACGCCGACGGCGAGTACGAGCTGCTGTGGGACGCGCGGGCGGACCTCGGGGAGGGGGTCTGGAGCAACGCGGTCGTGCAGGTGTCGTTCGAGCCGCACCCGCTGGTCCGGCTCTGGGAGGGAGGACCGTACTGGGCAGACCGGAACATCGGGGCGGAGGAGCCCTGGGAGTTCGGCTACCATTTCTGGTGGGGAGACCCGGTGGGCTACAAGTGGGAGGGGGAGCAATGGGTGGCGAGCGACGGTTCCGTGTCCGGATTTTCGTTCTCGGACGCGCCGAACTGGAACATGGGCATCAGCGCGTTGCTGCGGGACGGCTGGATCACGGAGGACCACGTGCTGGCCCCCGCGCACGACGCGGCGCAGGTGCAATGGGGCAGGGGATGGCGGATGCCGACGGAAGGGGAGATGAGCGAGCTCTGCGACACCAACAAGTGCGAGAGGACCTGGATGACCACGAACGGCATCAAGGGGTTTCTCCTCCGCGGCCGCGGCGACTATGCCGCCGCGCGCATCTTCCTCCCGGCCGGCGGATGGGGGGATAGAAAGACATGGGGGGACAAGAAATGGGGGCACTTCTGGTCCAGCAGTCCGTCCGAAGAACAGACGACCCGGTCATGGCGCCTCAATTTCCAATCGAGCCAGATCTACATGCAGATCCACTACGACCGGCACATTGGATCGTCCATCCGGCCTGTTCGGAGTGCCACCGAACCGCCCATGCCATAACCGCACGGGGAGCGACATGAAAGCCATCATCAACCGGTTGGCGTGGTGGACCGCGTCCGCCTGCGCGGTCCTGGCGTTGGCCGCCCCGGCCGCGTACGCGGAGGGGGCGGGGGTGGCGACGGTCACGCTGGGGCGCTTGTCCCAGACGTACGACGGGACGGCGAAGACCGTGACGGTGGCGACGGAGCCGGAAGGGCTCGCGGTCGTTGTCACGTACGACGGGAGGGCGGAGGCGCCGACGGAGGCGGGGAGCCATGCGGTTCGGGCGGAGGTGGCGGACCCGGCCTGGATGGGGGCCGCGGAGGGGGTGCTGAAGATTTCGAAGGCGGCGCAGACGATTTCGTTCGATGCCATCCGGACGCAACGGCCGTCGGACACGGTGGTGCTGGACGCGACGGCGAGCAGCGGTCTGGCGGTGGGCTACACGGTGGAGGGGCCGGCCGTCCTCGACGGGAACGTGCTGTCGTTCACCGGGGAGGGAACGGTGCGGGTGGTGGCACGGCAGGCGGGAAACGGGAATTGGAAGGCGGCCGCGTCGGAGACGAGGGTGTTCGAGGTGCGGGAGCCCGTGCGCCCGGTGCGGTCGGGGCCGTTCGCGCTGGACACCCGGAACGGGATGCGCGAGGCGGGAGAGACCGAGAGAATCGCGTATTCGACGGAGTGGACGCACGGCGGGAGCGTCCGGGTGGCCGTGGACGGGACCGTTCTCCTGGAGGCGGACGCGCCCGCGTCGGGCGAGGTGGTCTGGAATGCCGCGGGAGCCGGGGCCGGGGTGCACACGCTGACGCACGAGTCGGGCGGCGGAACGCTGACGGCGGTGTTCGCGGTGGGGCGGGATGTCGCGACCGTCACGCTGGGCGGCTTGGCGCAGGTGTATGACGGGACGGCGAAGACCGTGGAGGTGGCGACGGTGCCGGAAGGGCTGGCGGTCGCCGTGACGTACGACGGGAGCGCGGAAGCGCCGACGGAGGCGGGGAGCCATGCGGTGCGGGCCGAGGTGGTCGACGGGGCCTGGGTGGGGTCCTCGGAGGGGGTGCTGGAGATCGCGAAGGCGGCGCAGACCATCGAATTCGCGGAAATCGGGGTCCAGACCGTAACGGACACGGTGGTGCTGGACGCCACGGCGAGCAGCGGTCTGGCCGTGAGCTACGCGGTGGACGGGCCGGCGGTCGCCGCGGGGAACGTGCTGACGTTTACCGGGCCGGGGATGGTCCGGGTGGTGGCCAGCCAGGCGGGGAACGGGAATTGGGCGGCGGCCGCGGACGTGGAGCGGGTGTTCGGCGTGGGGATGGCGACGGTCACGCTGGGGCGCTTGTCCCAGACGTACGACGGGACGGCGAAGACCGTGACGGTGGCGACGGAGCCGGAAGGGCTCGCGGTCGTCGTCACGTACGACGGGAGGGCGGAGGCGCCGACGGAGGCGGGGAGCCATGCGGTGCGGGCGGAGGTGGTGGACCCGGCCTGGATGGGGGCCGCGGAGGGGGTGCTGAAGATTTCGAAGGCGACGCAAACGATTTCGTTCGATGCCATCCGGACGCAACGGCCGTCGGACACGGTGGTGCTGGACGCGACGGCGAGCAGCGGTCTGGAGGTGGGCTACACGGTGGAGGGGCCGGCCGTCCTCGACGGGAACGTGCTGTCGTTCACCGGGGAGGGAACGGTGCGGGTGGTGGCGCGGCAGGAGGGGAACGGGAATTGGAAGGCGGCCGCGTCGGAGACGAGGGTGTTCGAGGTGCGGGAGCCCGTGCTTCCGGTGCGGTCGGAACCGTTCGCGCTGGACACCCGGAGCGGGACGCGCGTGGCGGGAGAGACCGAGAGGATCGCGTATTCGACGGAGTGGACGCACGGCGGGAGCGTCCGGGTGGCCGTGGACGGAACCGTTCTCCTGGAGGCGGACGCGCCCGCGTCGGGCGAGGTGGTCTGGATTGGACTGGAAGCCGGTGGCGGGCTCCACACGCTGACGCACGAGTCGGGGGGCGTAACCCTGACGGCCGTGTTCCGGGTGGAGTGCCAGGAGGTGGCGTTCCATGCGGCCGGCGGGACGTGTCCCGTGGTGTCGGCCCGGTTCCCCAAAGGGGGGACGTACGCGCATCTGCCTGATGCGGAACGGGATGGATATCCCTTCCTGGGGTGGTTCAGTGCGGCGGAAGGCGGGAGCCGCGTCCTCGAGGGCACGCCGGTGACGGAAGAAGACGCGCGGACCCTGTACGCGCATTGGGGGCAGACGGTGCGCTTCGATCCGAACGGCGGAACGTGCGCCAGGAGAAGCGTGACGTGCTGCGTCGGCGGGACCTATGCGCACTTCGCGATTCCCGTCCGCGAGGGCTTCAAGTTCCTGGGCTGGTACGACGCGCCGGAAGGCGGGACCCGGGTCCGGGTCGGCCATGTCGTGACCGACCAGCCCGAGCGGACCCTGTGGGCGCATTGGGAGCGGCTCCGCCAGACGGTGCGTTTCAACGCCAACGGCGGGACGTGCACCAAGAAGAGCGTGAAGTGCTTCGTCGGCGACGCCTATGCGCACTTCGCGATCCCCGTCCGTGAAGGCTACAAGTTCCTGGGTTGGTACGACGCGCAGGAAGGCGGAATCCGGGTACGGGTCGGCCAAGTCGTGACCGACCAGGCCGAACGGACCCTGTGGGCGCATTGGGAGCGGCTCCGCCAGACGGTGCGTTTCGACGCGAACGGCGGGACGTGCGCCAAGGCGAGCGTGAAGTGCTTCGTCGGCGACGCCTATGCGCACTTCGCGATCCCCGTCCGCGAAGGCTTCAAGTTCAAGGGCTGGTACGATGCCAAGGAAGGCGGCCAGCGCGTCCGGGTTGGCATGACCGTGACGGCCGACGCGGAGCGGACGTTGTACGCCCACTGGCAGGCGACGGCCGCCGCCCTCTCCATCACCGGCTTCTCGCGCACTTCCCGACCCGTTTCCGCCGTCCGCGACGCCCGGGTCCCCGCCACGGAGTGCACGCTCCGGGTCGACGCCCCCGCCGGCATTCCCTGCGAAATCCAGTGGACCCCCTCCCTGGGCGCCGACTGGACCGTCCTGCGCCGCTGGACCCCAGCCGCCGACGGCGAAACCAGCGTGCCGGTCGTCCTGCCCGCGGATTCGCCCGCCGGGTTCTTCCGCGTCGTCGGAGCGGACGCGGACAACGAGTGACACGTGACAGGAAGCGGTGCGGCCTGCGCCCGCGACGTCTTTTGGGGGCGCGGCTGGAAGCCGCACCTCCGGAAGTGGCGCGGAAGTTCATCCACAAGTTGTGCGTGGCTTCCGGGGGTGCGGCATCTTGCCGCGCCGGGGAGGGAATGGGCGGCCGAAGGCCGCACCGCAAACCCGTCTCTGCGCGGTCCCCGCGCCGCTTTAGTGCAGCTTCTGCGTGGTCTTGCGTGGTCTTGCGTGGTCTTGCGTGGTCTTGTTGGTAATGAGTTCCTGGACGCTATGAAAAAGCTATTGAACAAATGCCGCGCGCCGGAGCATGATGCGAGCCAGCAGGTGATTGGTTACCACCCGCTGTCCGCATGGGAGACGTCCAGCCCCACCTTGGGCCAAATG
>JAFXQI010000023.1 GCA_017527155.1 Kiritimatiellia bacterium | reverse complement strand
CAAACCCCGCATACTCGTTTGCTTCATGCAGACCCGTCTGCTCCCGGCGCGCGGCAGCTCCATCCAAACAACAACAATGAACGAACAAAGACAAGCACAAATCCCCGAAGCGCTGCCGCAGGCTCCGTGTCCGGCCCTCTTCCTGGTCGGCATGGACCTGCACAGCGAAAAAGTCCAGCTGTGCCTGACGAGCTGGCAGCACGGCTCGGACCCGGTGCGGGTCCGGTCGATCACGACGACCCTCGCCGCCCTCGAAAGCACCTACCGCCGCCAGATTCCCGCCGGCGCCCTGACCATCATGGAAGCGTCGGGGAACGCGTTCGCGACCGTCCGGCGGCTGGAGGCCATCGGCTACAAGGCGAAGGTCATGCCCTCGGACATCGCCACGGGCATGGCGCCGCCGGACCGCGTCAACGACGCCATCGACGCATACCACATCGCCGTCGGCTACGCCCGCCGCGGCACGCGCATGGAAGTGTGGGTCCCTTCTCCGGACTACCAGGACCACCGCGCCCTCTGGCACGCCTACAGCAACGCCGTCAAGGATGCCGCGTGCCAGCGCAACCGGATATGGGGCCTCTTCAACGCCCACGGCATCGCCCTGCGGAGCGTGCCAGGCCCGAAAGCCCTCCGCCAGCGGCTCGACGAATCACCGGGACTCGGCGACGAGGCCCGGCTCCTGATCGGCCTGTGCATCGACCACCTCGAACACGACCTCAAGATCAAGGAGAGCATCCGCCGGCAGATCGGCCAGATCGTCGCGCTCACGCCGGCGATGCGGACGGCGATGTCGGTGATGGGGATTGGTCGGCTCGGGGCGTTCGCGCTGGTGGCATACATCGAGGACATCCGGCGGTTCCCGACGGCGAAGAAGCTGTGCTCCTACTTCGGGTTCAAGCCGATCCTCTGCGAAAGCGGCACGGACACGGGCAGCAAGCACCTGTCCAAGCGGGGCAACGCGGCGGTGAAGGCGCTGATGATCGAGTCGGCGCAGTCGGCGATGCGCTACGGCCGCCAGCCGATGCACAAGTGGGCGCGTCGGCTGACCGCGAAGGGCAAGGCGTACAACCTGTCGGTGTCGGCGCTGGCGCGCAAGATGCTGGTGGCGTTGTGGCACGTCCTGATGGGGCACCCCGTGCCGGGATGCGAAGCCGAGATGGTGCACGTGCGCAAAGTGGCGCTGGCGGCCCGGTGTCTGGAGAAGGGACACCTGGCGCGGCTCGGCCACGCCAGCGCGATGGCGTTCGCCCTGGCGGTGACGCGGGATCTCTACGAACATCTTCGTGCAATGCATGCGAAAGAAGGAGAATCCGCTTCTGAATCGCCTCAAGGAATCCAATCCAAGGAAAAAGAATCCAAGATCAATTCTTGACGGAACTCATACTGGTGGGGCGAGCTCTCCGAGCGAGCCGTTTTTTTGCGCCTCTGCGGCTCGCACGGAGTGCTCGCCTCTATCACGGGGAGGCCACGGGGCGCCCCGGCGTGCGGGAGGGCGGGGGCGCGAAAGATGCTTTGACGGGGGGACGGGTTTTTGCGATAACGTTTTACCGGAACGGAGTACGAGGTCCACGATTTGGTTATGCGCACGATAAATGGTTGGTTGGCATTGGCCGGGGCGGTTTTGCTTTCGGCGGTTTCGGCGTACGCCCAGGCCCCCCAGGCCGGGCAGCTGCAGTCGGCGGCGAAGCGTCCGCCGCTCGGCGTCGGGGAACCGACGCCGTGGCTGCTGTTCGATTCGCGGGTCGTCCCGACGAACTTCATCCCGCTGCCGAAGGGCAGGAAGGAACGCGGGCCCATCACGAACGTGACGGTCGCCGGCACGTGGAGTTCGTGGACGGGCCGGCACGCGATGACGGAGGTGCGCACGAACCTCTGGCGCCTGGATTCGCGCGAGCTCGGGGCGCGGGTGGGGCGGCACGAGTTCAAGTTCATCGTGAACGGGGAGTGGGAAGGCGGCGCGAACCGCGTGCTCCCGATCAACCTGGACGGGGAGATCGAGACGGCCCCCGCGATGATCCAGCGGGCGGTGGTGGATGATTTCAACATGATCCGCGTGTTCTTCCGCCAGGACCTCCCGGAAGGCGTGCAGCCGGTCGCGTCGCTCGACCCGCCGGTGCCCGTGGCCTGGACGGAGGTGGTCACGGAAATGGACGACTCGCGCGAGAGCGGGTACCTGTTCTCGGAGGGCATCGTGACGTTCCTGTTCGACCCGGCGGTGTACGGGCTGAAGCTCTCGACGAACGCGAAGGTGGTGGTCGCGGGCAACTTCACGGGCTGGGACGGCGGCGGCGGCTGGTCGGGCCAGTGGGTGATGAAGCCGGGGCACATCCCGGGCACGCTGGAGCTGCCGGTGCAACTGGACGGGATGCGGCTGCCGGCGGGCGAGAAGGACCTGCTGTTCAAGTTCGTGGTGGACGGCTCGCGCTGGCTGCGGCCGCCGGACAGCGCGCCCAACGCGGTGCACGACCTCAAGGGCAGCGTGAACCTCAAGCTGGACCTCTTCCACACGGGGGGGACGGAAATCCGCGTGCACACGGCGGAGCCGCTGGACCTGACGCAAAATTATGTCCTGCGCCTGGACGGCATCGGCGACCGCCCGCTGGGGGTGCAGACGACGCCGGACGGGATCTTCAACAAGCTGCGCAGCGACAAGCCGATGGGCGTGACGCTGGACAAGGAGCGCGGGCGCACGACGTACCGGCTCTTCGCGCCGCGCGCGACGGACGTGTGGCTGTGCTTCTTCGACCGCGCGGAGGCGGTGGCGTGGAAGCCGAAGTGGACGCGCTTCAAGCCCACCGAGGAGTACCGCATGAAGCGCGACGCGGACGGCGTCTGGGAGCTGACGACGCTCGGGCTGGATGTCGGCAAGTACTATGGCTTCCGCGTGGCGGGGCCGGACGGCGACGGCGAGAACTTCGATCCCTTCGCGGTCGTCGGCGACCCCTACGGCCGCGCCGCCGCGACCTCCGACGGCCTGACGCTGGTGGTCGATCCCGACGCGACGAACCGCTGGTTCAAGGGCTGGACCGACCAGGACTGGCGCACGCCCGACGGCGAGGACGTCGTCATCTACGAGTGCCACGTGCGCGGCATGACCGTCCACCCGTCCTCGAAGGTCCCCGAGCCGCTGCGCGGCAAGTACGGCGGGTTCATGGCCACCAAGGGCACCGGCACCGGCCTCGACCACCTCAAGCGGCTCGGCGTGAACACCATCGAGCTGCTGCCGGTCAGCGAATTCAGCGGCAGCGGGGCCGACCCCTACAACTGGGGCTACTCCACGGTGTATTACTTCGCGCCCGAATCCTCATACGCCTCCAACCCCACCAACGGCGCCGCCTACTACGAATTCAAGCAGCTCGTCGACGACCTGCACGCCGAAGGCTTCGCCGTCGTCCTCGACGTCGTCTACAACCACGTCGGCGGGCCCAACATCTTCGCGCTCATCGACAAGAAATGCTACTTCCGCCTCGGCCCCGACCTCAGCTGGTTCAACCACAGCGCCTGCGGCAACGACGTCAAGACCGAGTCCCCCATGATGCGCAAGCTCATCGTCGACAACATCCTCCACTTCATGCGCGAATTCCACGTCGACGGCTTCCGCTTCGACCTCGCCGAACTCGTCGACCTGCACACCATGATGGAACTGCGCGACGCCGCGCGCGCCCTCAACCCCAACGTCCTGCTCATCGCCGAGCCGTGGAGCCCCGGCCGCGGCGAAAACAAGTACCAGCTGCACGGCACCGGGTGGAGCGCGTGGAACAACGACTTCCGCTACGCCGCCAAGGACTTCGCCCGCGGCTCCGGCAACCGCGACTGGCTCAAGACCAGCGTCTTCGGTTCCGTCACCACGTGGGCGCAGAACCCCCTCCAGCCCGTCAACTACCTCGAAAGCCACGACGACATGGCCTTCGCCGACGAAATCGCGTCCAACCCCGAACACGACGGCCGCAAGCTCGACGAACACGACGCCGCCGTCAACCGCATCGCCGCGACCCTCCTCTTCACGTCCCTGGGCAAGACCATGATCTACGAAGGCCAGGAATTCATCCGCAGCAAATGGGGCATCCGCAACACCTACAACCGCGGCGACGCCGTCAACGCCATCCGCTGGACCGACCGCGACCGCCCCATCGCCAAGGAAACCCTCGCCTACTACGCCGGGCTCATCCAGCTGCGCATGAGCGACGCGGGCGAATCCCTGCGCGTCGCCCAGCGGCCGCCGTCGAGCTACTACAAATGGATCACGCCAAAGAGCCCGACCCTGTTCGGCTACATCGTCAACGTCCCCGAACTCCACAACGGCCGCGGCTTCGCCGTCCTCTACAACACCTCCCCGGCCGCGCAGCTGATTCCGCTCGAACTCGGCGGCAAGACCGCGTGGCGCATGATCGGCAACGGCCGCGAAATCAACCCCGAAGGCCTGGCCCCGGTCGATTGGCCCGCCGGCCGCCCCGCCCCCGAGTGGCCGGCCGGCTGGAAGGGCGACCTCAAGCTCCCGCCCCTGACCGCCACCATCCTGATGAACGGCTTCTGAGCCGCCCCCCGCCGCCCCCGCGGATTTTCCAACCATTGGAAAACTTTTTTCCAATGGTTGGAAAAAGTGCCCCGTTTTTCCAATGATTGGAAAAAATTTTCATGGTTTTTCCAATGATTGGAAAAAAAGTTTCCAATGGTTGGAAAACTTTTTCCGCCCCTTTTCCCGGTCCGGACGGGAAAAACGGGAGAGAGAAGGCTGCAACCTTGGAGTTGTCAGGCGAAAACCTTGCGATTTCCCAGGCGCGGTAGGGCGGGCAGTCCCTGCCCGCCGGAGCCCGTCATGCCAAAGGGAGTGGCCGGAAATGTGCGGACGCATTTTCCCACAGATTCTGGCCGACTTGCATCCGCACCTCCCATGACATTCACTTGCATGTCCCGGTTTCCGGCGGCGAGGGGACTCGCCGCCCTGCCAACACGGTTTTGCACGAACGAAACCACAAGTTCTTTGCCTGGCATCTCCCTTGGATGGAGCGGATGGCGGAATCGTGTGGTTGCCGCGACGAGGCTGGCAGGCAAAACAAGCGCGGACGCGCAGAAGCGCGTCCCTCCCCATGGCGTGCTCCGGGGAGGGTCGCGCTTCCGCGCGACCTTGTGGTGGGGAAACAACCGAGCAACTGCGGAAAAACGCGACCCCTACGGCGGGTGCGCCATCGCTGCGCACCGCACCTCGCGCCCGCCGTGATTCCGCAGGTGCCCAGGAATCCATCGGGCTTGGGTGTTCTGTCCATCGTTTCCAATCCGGTCCTGCAACCAGAAAACCACCATCCTGAAAATAGTGCTTGCATGGGGGTGGGGGGTGTGGTAAGGTGCCCAAGACATTTGAGACAGGAATGCGTATGGGGCGGTAGCTCAGTTGGTAGAGCATTACGTTCGCAACGTAGGGGTCGAGGGTTCGAATCCCTTTCGCTCCACCAAACGCAATCCGGCCTGAAACCCCGTGGTGGGGTAGCGAAGTGGCCAACCGCATCAGACTGTAAATCTGACCTCTATGAGTTCGATGGTTCGAATCCATCCCCCACCACCACCCTTTCAAAGCCCCGCAAAACGCGGGGTTTTCTTTTGCCGCCCCGGAGGACGCGGGGCTTCGGACGTGTTTCCCGGGACTCCTGCGTCCGGCAGGGGGGCATTCCAGAGGATGATACCGCCACACGGCGGCGCGGGCGCCATCGCTGCGCACTTCGTGCCGGACCGATTCCGGCGGAGGGAATCAGGTGGGGGTTTCCAGTGCAGCGGGATTGGCGTAGAGGATGCGGGAGCCGGTGAAGTCGATGCGGAACGGCACGTGCAGGAGGGTTGAAAGGGCGTTGCGGACGGACCCGCGGCGGTCGGGGGGGACGAACAGGAGCAGGAAGCCGCCTCCGCCGGCTCCGGCGATCTTCCCGCCCAAGGCGCCGGCGGTCCGCGCGGTGGCGTACATGGCGTCGATTCCGGGCGTGCTCACGCGGGAGGACAGCGAGCGCTTGAGCATCCAGCTCTCGTGGAGAAGGCGCCCGAAGTCGGCCAGATCGCCATTCCCGCGCAGGATGCGGAGGCCTTCGGGGACCATCGCCGCCATCTCGGCCAGTTCGCGGGTTTTGCGGGGGATGTTGCCGAGCTGCTCGGTGACGACTTCCGAGGCGTAGCGGGAGAAGCCCGTGAAGAACAGCATCAGGGAGGATTCGAAGGCCGCCAGCCGCTCCTCCGGCAAACCGACGGGCGTCACGTCCAGCGAACCGTCCGCCGCGAAACGGATGTGGTTGAGTCCGCCGAAAGCCGCCGCCGTCTGGTCCTGCGACCCGACGTGTTCGCGGCAGAGGTCGCGTTCGACGTGGATGGCTTCCTGCGCGAGCTGCAACGGGGTGGGGGCGGGATGGTCCAGCATCCGGTGCAGGGCATGGAGGAGGCCGACGGCGAAGGAGGAGCTGGTTCCCAGGCCGGTCATCTTGGGCAGGTCGCCGGCGTGGTGGATTTCGATGCCGTCGGCGATGCCGAGGAAGCGGAGGATTTCGCGCACGGCCGGATGGCGGATGGCGCCGTTGTCCGGTACGTCCTCGATGCGGGAGTAGACGATGCGGGAGCGGTGGGCGAAGAAGGGCGGGAGCCAGCGGCAGGTGAGGTAGCAGTGGCGGTTGATGGCGGCGGAGAGGACGGCGCCGCCGTGTTCGCGGTACCATTCGGGGTAGTCGGTGCCGCCGCCGAAGAAGGAGAGGCGGTAGGGGGTGCGCGAGATGATCATTTCCGGTCGCTTCCCGGGCGGTGGTGGAATGGAGGGTGGGGCGTGGACGGATTCATGGTTTTCCCTTTCACGGGACGCGGAACGCGTGGATGCGCGCGGCCATGCGGCGGGTCGCGCCGGCCTGGTGGTCGACGAGGGAGGTGGCGGCCGTGCCCAGGTGCGCGCATTCGGCGGGGTCGGAGAGGAGGCGGGAGAGGACGGCCTCCAATTCCTGCGCATCCTTTACCTGGACCCAGGCACCGGCGCGGGCGAAGTCGTCGGAGACGGAGGGGAAGTTCTCCATGTGGGGGCCGACGACGACGGGGCGTCCGTCGCGCGCGGGTTCGATGGGGTTCTGGCCGCCGTCCTGCGTGAGGCTCTTGCCGACGAAGACGACATCGGCGACGGCATAGAAACCGCGGAGTTCGCCGGTGGTGTCGACGAGGAGGACGTCGGGGATGGCGGCGGGCGCGGGGGCGCCGTCGGGGAATTGGCTGCGCTGGAGGACGGTAAGGCCTCGCGCGGCGATGGCTTCGAGCACGGCGGCGCGGCGCTCGGCGTGGCGCGGGACGAGGACGAGGAACCAGTCGGGATGCGCGGCGCGGTTGCGCGCGTAGAAGTCGAGGAGGGCGGCTTCTTCGCCGTCCCACGTGGAGCCGCCGACGAGGATGCGGCGGTCGGGGCCGATGCCGGCGCGGTCGAGGACGGCGCGGGCGCGGGCGCGGGCTTCGGGCGGGGTGGGGGAGATGTCGTACTTGGCGGAGCCGGTGATTTCCATGCGGTCGGCGGGCGCGCCGATGTCGACCAGCCGGTCGCGGTCGCCTTCGGTCTGCATGCAGAACCAGCGGATGCGCGGAAGCAGGTCGCGCGTGAAGGGGCGGAGCTTGCGGTAGCCCTTGTGGGAGTGGGCGGAGATGCGGCCGTTGACCATGACGGCCGGGATGCCGCGCTTTCCGGCGAGGCGGATCCAGTTGGGCCAGATTTCGTTTTCGACGAGCACGATGGCGGAAGGCCGGATGCGGTCGAGCGCGCGCGCCATGACGCCGGGGACGTCCATGGGGAAGTAGAGCGTGACGTCGGGCGCCACGAGCCGCTTGAGGGCGAGGGCGTGTCCGGTGGAGGTGTTGCAGGTGAGGACGAAGCGGACGGCGGGATCGAGGCGGCGGAGTTCGTCCATGAGGGAGAACGCGACGGCGAGTTCGCCGACGCTGACGGCCTGGATCCAGACGGGGCGCCCGGGGGCGTCGAGGAGGGGGGCGACGTCGCGGCCGTAGCGCGCGAAGCGCTGGAGGAAGCCGCGCCGGTAGCCGCCGCGCCGCATCATGCGCAAAAGGAAGTGCGGGAGGAGGCAGGCGTAGGCGACGGGGAAAACGAGATTGTAGAGCCACCAGATCATGGAACGGGAGGGTAGCGCACGGGCGTCGAAAAGGGAAACAAAAAGCCGCGGCTTTCGCCGCGGCCGGGTAGTCCGAACGGAATCGGGCTTACTTGGCGCCGAGGATGGCGTCCTTCGCGGCCTTGGCCACGCGGAACTTCACGACCTTCTTGGCCTTGATCTTGATCTGTTCGCCGGTGGCGGGATTGCGGCCCATGCGGGCTTTGCGCTGGACGAGCACGAGCTTGCCGATGCCGGGGACGGTGAAGCCGTCTTTGGCTTTCTTGTACGCCAGGTCCGCCAGCGACGCCAGAACGGCCGCCGCCTGCTTCTTGGTGATTTCCGAATCTTCGGCCAACTTCGTGATGATTTGGCTCTTGGTCATCGCTTTCGCTGCCATGTGGTTTTCTCCTTGGTTTCTTTGTTTTAGATGGGTTTTCCGTTCGCTTGCCCGATCAAGTGACTTGCCTTATCCTCCATTTCCCGGAATATTGCAACCCCTATTTTCGCGTTTTTTGGCCTTTTCCTGCGCTCCCCTGCGGGGCTTTCCTCAATCGGCACCCCCGCCCGCGCCCTGTTGTCCACGCCCCCGGATGCCGGACGTGAGGTCGGAGATCCCACGCGACGGCGATTTGCAAGCGAAATCGGACACAGGGGAGTCATGCGGCGGCGAGGTAGGTTTCATGGGCGGTGCGGCCTTGGAGAAGGCGACGGTGGATGGAGTTGATGGCGTCTTCCAGCTCCGCGA
>JAFXQI010000068.1 GCA_017527155.1 Kiritimatiellia bacterium | reverse complement strand
GCCGCCGTCTCGCCCGCCTCCTCCGCGAGAACCCCAATTTCACCCGCCTGCGCAAGCACGTCGACGCGGCACTCGGCATTCCCGAACTCCTCCGCGCCCGCCGCAATGCCCGCGACGGGAAGGCCCGCCGCCGCGCCGGCCGCTACCCCGAAGTCCGCGGCACGACCCGCCACATGGCGATCGATCCGGGCCGCATCGAAGCAACCCGCCGGGCGCTCGCCGACTTCCTGCAAGACAAGACCCTTTCACCGAAATTCGCCCGCCTGCGCGATGCGGCCATCCGCTGGCTCCGCGCCCCGCCCATCCTCTGAGCGCGAAGACGCGCCGACAAGGGGGCCGCCTCTTCCCTCGTGCACTCGTTGCCTTCCCCAGCGGAGCGGTGCTGAGCAACCGGCACCAAGGCCCCCCCCCACTCCGAAAACCACGCGCTCTTTTCCTTCTCTTTTCTTTTTTCTTGGCAACCGTCCGATTTCGGCTACATTGCCACCCGCATTTTCAATACAACCAACGAAAGAAGGACCACCATGGCATACACCGCATCGGATTTGCGCAAGGGGCTGAAGATCGAGATCGACGGCATCCCCTACGAAGTCACCGAATTCCAGTTCGTCAAGCCCGGCAAGGGCCAGGCCATGTACAAGTGCCGCATCAAGAACATGCTCGCCGGCAACACCATGGAAAAGACCTTCCGCGCCGTCGACAAGATCGACACGCCCAACATCGAGTCCCGCACCCTCTCCTTCTCCTACCAGGAAGGCGAGAAATACGTCTTCATGGACAACAAGACCTACGACCAGGTCGAACTCCACGAGAACGTCCTCGGCGACCAGAAGTACTTCCTCATCGAAGACCTCGAATGCGAAGTCCTCTTCCACAACGGCCGCGCCGTCTCCGTGACGCTGCCCGCCTTCGTGGTCAAGGAAATCACCGAGACCGAGCCCGGCGCCCGCGGCGACACCGCCACCAACGTCCTCAAGCCTGCCAAGATCGACAGCGGCTACGAAATCGGCGTGCCCATCTTCATCAACCAGGGCGACTGGATCCGCATCGACACCCGCACCGGCAAGTATGTCGAGCGCGTCAAGCAGCCTTGACCCCGCGGCCACCGCCCGCACCGCGGGCCTCCGCGCGCGCCTCATGGGTTCCATGAGGCGTTTTTTCGACGCCCGCGGCTTCCTCGAAGTCTCGACCCCCGTCTGGCTCCCCGCCAACGCCCCCGAGGACAACATCGACGCCGTGCCCGCCGCCGGCGGCTGGCTCCGCACCTCCCCCGAGCTGGCGATGAAGCGCCTCCTCGCCGCCGGCCTGCCCGCCATCTACCAGGCGGGTCCCTGCTTCCGCGCCGGCGAACGCGGCCGCATCCACCGCCCCGAGTTCACCCTCCTCGAGTGGTACCGCGCGCCTGCCACCTCCGCCGACATCCTCGACGACGCCAAGGCCCTCCTCGCCGACCTCGCCCTCGCCCTGCGCGGCACCCTCGACTTCGAATGGCTCGGCGCGCCCGCCACCCTCGACCCCGCCCGCTGGGAGCGCATCTCCGTCTCCGACGCCTTTCTCCAGCACGCCGGATGGGACCCCGCCCTCACCTTCGACCCCGACCACTTCGACCTCGACCTCGTCAACCTCGTCGAACCCGCCCTCCCGCACGACCATCCCGTCGTCCTCCACTCCTATCCCGCCCCCCTCGCCGCCCTCGCCCGGCGCCTCCCCGACGACCCGCTCCGGGCCGACCGCTGGGAACTCTACCTCGGCGGCGTCGAACTCGCCAACGCCTACGGCGAACTCACCGACCCCGCCGAACAGCGCCTCCGCTTCCGGGCCTCCAACGCCGCCCGCGCCGCCCGCGGGGCCGAAGAATATCCACTCGACGAAGCCTTCCTCGCCGACGTCGGCCACATCCCCACCGCCGGAGGCATCGCCCTCGGCCTCGACCGCCTCCTCATGATCCTCGCCGACGCCCCCGACCTCGACGCCGTCCTCCCCTTCCCCCCGCCATGATTCCCCACGACCGCTGGCTCCACGACGGCCCCCCCGGCATTCGCCTCGACCGCGCCCTCGCCGACCGCTATCCCTGGCTCCCCCGTCCCCGCATCCAGGCCCTCGTCCTCGAAAAGAAAATCCTCCTCGACGGCCGCCCCGCGCCCAAAGGCGCCAAACTCCGCCCCGGCTCCCTCCTCGAAGCCCGCGACATCCCCGAACCCGCCGACCTCCGCCTCGTACCCAATCCCGACCTTCCCCTCCGCGTCCTCTGGGAAGACGACACCCTGCTCGCCCTCGACAAACCTGCCGGCAGGCCCACCCACCCCCTGGATGCCACCGAGACCGACACCCTCGCCAACGCCCTGATCGCCCGCTACCCCGGTCTCGCGGACATCGGCACCTCCCCCCTCTTCCCCGCCATGCTCCACCGGCTCGACACCGGCACCTCCGG
The DNA here is from genome assembly GCA_017527155.1 of Kiritimatiellia bacterium. GTDB lineage: Bacteria > Verrucomicrobiota > Kiritimatiellia > CAIQIC01 > Lenti-01 > CACXEY01. The sequence continues at coordinate 8,172 of JAFXQI010000068.1, read as the reverse complement.
CCTCGTCCTCGCCGCCAAGGACCCCGGAACCTACCGCGCCCTCCGCGAGAGCTTCCGCCGCCTCGAAATCGAAAAACACTACCTCGCCTGGGTCCACGGCCCCGTAACCGCCCCCGGCCAATCCACCGCCCCCCTCACCCACAAGACCCGCACCCCCTGCCGCATGCGCCCCCTCGCCCCCGGCGAAACCGCCCCCGCCCGCGAAACCTTCCCCGCCACCACCCGTTGGACCCCCGTCCGCCACCAAGGCACTTGCACCCTCCTCGACGTCACCATCCGCACCGGCGTCACCCACCAGATCCGCTGCCACCTCGCCGCCGCCGGCCACCCCATCCTCGGCGACAAATTGTACGGCTCCCCCCTCTCCCTCCCCCGCCACCTCCTCCACGCCCACACCATCCGCCTCCCCCACCCTGCCCTCCTCCTCTTCGCCCCCCCTCCCCCCGACTTCCGCCCTCCGGCGCTCTGAGTTCCTTTCCCCGCCCCCTCCTGCACCGCCAAACTCCTTTTCCTCCCCCTGTTCCCATGCCTTCGACCCAAATGCGATATCAAGGAATTTCCCCATATTTTCCCATCTCTCGGCCCACTCTTCCGCACCATGAACATCCCTCGCACCGCCCGGCTTTGCCAGCCCAGCCGCACCTGCCCTTTGGCTACCTCACGGAGATGAACCCACCGCTGCCTCGCCAGCACAAAAAGCACCCCCATCCAGTGGACGGGGGTGCTTGCATGTGCCCTGGCGGGCGGCGGGTTCCGGTCGATCAGGCGAGTTCGGAGAAGTACTTGATCGTGCGGACCATCTGGCTGGTGTAGCTGTTCTCGTTGTCGTACCACGAGACCACCTGCACCTGCGAGGTGCCGTTGTCGAGGTTGATGACCATCGTCTGGGTCGCGTCGAACAGCGAGCCGTAGCGCATCCCGATGATGTCCGAGGAAACGATCTGGTCGGTGTTGTAGCCGAACGATTCGTTGGACTGCGACTTCATCTGGGCGTTGATTTCCTCGGCCGTGGGGGCGCCTTCGACGATCGCGGTCAGGATGGTCGTCGAGCCGGTCGGCGTCGGCACGCGCTGGGCCGCGCCGATGAGCTTGCCGTTGAGCTCGGGGATGACCAGCCCGATGGCCTTGGCGGCGCCGGTGCTGTTCGGGACGATGTTCACCGCGGCGGCGCGGGAGCGGCGCAGGTCGCCCTTGCGCTGCGGGCCGTCGAGGGTCATCTGGTCGCCGGTGTAGGCGTGGATCGTGCACATGATGCCGCTCTTGATCTTCCAGCCGTCGTTGAGGGCCTTGGCCATCGGGGCCAGGCAGTTCGTCGTGCAGGAGGCCGCGGAGATGATGGTGTCGGAGGCCTTCAGGTCGGTGTGGTTGACGTTGTAGACGATGGTGGGCAGGTCCTTGCCAGCCGGCGCGGAGATGACGACCTTGCGGGCGCCCGCGTCGATGTGGGCCTGGGCCTTGGCCTTGCTGGTGTAGAAGCCGGTGCATTCGAGCACGACGTCGACGCCGAGCTTGCCCCACGGCAGGTCCTGGGCCTTCGGGCAGGCGTAGATCGTGATTTCCTTGCCGTCCACGGTGATGGAGCCGGGCTCGACGACGGTCTTGCCGTCTTCGGCGAGGACGAAGTCCTTGAAATCGACGGTGTGGCCTTCGTAGCGGCCCTGCGTGGAGTCGTACTTGAGGAGGTGGGCGAGCATCTTGGGCGAGGTGAGGTCGTTGATGGCGACGACTTCATAGCCTTCCGCGCCGAACATCTGGCGGAACGCGAGGCGGCCGATGCGGCCGAAACCGTTGATGGCGACTTTGACTGACATGTTGTGTATTCTCCTTGTTGTTGTTGTCGGCCGCCCGCCGGACCCGCGACCGCGGAGCCGCCCGGAGCGGTAAATTGCCGTGGACTCTACCAGCCTTCCCCCGCCCCGTCAAATGCAAAATGCCGGAAGGAAAAACGTTTTACCCGGGACCGGACCCCGGCATAGGAGTCCAGCCCCACCCATCCCTAGCCCCTATCCCAAGCGGCCTCGCCTGCAACGGATCAGCTCCGCCAGGATCGACACCGCGATTTCCGCCGGCTCCACCGCCCCCAGCTCCTTCAAGCCGATCGGTCCGCGTATCCGTTCGACGGCATCCGCCGGAACCCCCTCCTCCTCGATGAGATGCCGACGCCGTTCCGCCTGGGTCCCCGCGCTGCCCAACAACCCCACGTAACGGCACCCCGCCCGCAACGCGGCAACCAGCGCCGGCACATCCAGCTTCGCATCGTGGGCAAGCACCGCCACGGCGTCCTCCGTCGATGCCCCGGCCGCTGCCAGTCCTTCCTCCGGCCACTTGTGGATGACCGCCTCCGCGTCCGGGAACCGTTCCGCTCTCGCATGTTCCCGGCGCGGATCGACCACGACCACGCGCCACCCCGTGCGGGTCGCGAGGGCACACAGCGAATCGGCGATGGGGGACGCCCCCACGATAATCAACCGCGGCCGTGGTGCCACCTCTTCCAGAAACCACCTCCCGCCGCCCGCATCCTGTCCCGTCCAGGTTCCCCCGCTCTTCCAAATCCCCTCCAACCGCTCCAGCATCCCCCTCATGCCGCCGGGTTCCGGCTCCCCGTCCCGCCAAAAGAATTCTCCGCCGGCGGGATCCAGTTTCACGCAACGGACCGAACGCCCCGGCGGCGGCACCGGCAACGGATCCGGCAGCACCCGGAGCCACACGTCGATCTCCCCGCCGCACGAAAGACCCACCTCCAGCGATTCCGCAAACGCCATCCCGTAATGGACCGTCCTTGCCGTCCCTTCCCCCCTCAACAGCGCCAGGAGATGCTCCCGTAGATCATTCTCGACACATCCCATCGACACGCCGCCCGCCATCCGCCCCCGGTCGTCCACCCGCAACCGCGCGCCCGGCCCGCGGGGCGACGAATGCTGGGTATGAATGAGGAGGGCCTCGGCGACGCGGGCTCCCGCATTCCGCCAGACCCCGGTTTCCCGGTCGAGTGTCGTGGTATCCATGTCCCGACCCTACCACATCCCGCCCACGCCCGCCAAGTCCGGCCCTGCATGGAGCGGGTCGGATGGGTGTTCGGCAACGGCCTGCACCGCAACGCAGCAGGGCATTCCGGGGATAAAGGGGATTGATGGAGGTTCCCTGGATCGGCCTACCGCCGCCGGTTCCGTCGCGCTTCCAGCGGTGCGTTCAGCCATGCGCGGATGTCGCTCTGCAACCGCCGCGTCTCCGCATCCGGATTCCGCTCCCCCAGCACCCTCCGCAGCGCCTCCCAGAATGCCCTCTCCCTCTCCTCCCCCACCCCCACGCTCACCCCCGCCCCGACCACTCGCGATATCAAGGGATTTTCGGCTTTTTCCTTCGGTTTCCGCCGCCTCCCATGCCCCGGCTTCGGCGGCTGGATCCTCCGGATTGTCACCATCCGCATGATGCCCAGCTTCGATTCCACCGCCCGCACCAGCCGCGTCACCTTCGGATTCTCCTCCAGCAAGCGACACAGCTTCGCCTTCGCCTGCTCCGCCGCCGCCCGCTCGACAACCAACAGCCCCGCGAGCCCTTCCGCCCCTTCCTCGCTGTCCGGAAGCAGCCATTCCAGCGGGATGCGCGCATCCAGTCCTACCAGCTGGCGGAGCCGCGTCGCCAGCTTCTTGTAATGCATCGCCGTCGAATATTTCACCGACGGAACCTTCTTCTTCATCCATCCTTTCAGACCCGGTTGACGTGCGCAGATGCGCTTCGACCCGTTCCGGGACTTCTTGAACACGAACCGCGAATCCAGCGTCGGTTCCAGATCCGCCAGACGCGACCCGATGCGCAACCGGCCGCACAGCGTCCGTGGATCGATTTCCCAGATTTCTTCGATTTCTTCCGGCTCGGGCACCCCTCGCAACGACACGGCCTCATGCGGCGCCGCCGGTACCACCGTCTCCTGCGGCGCAACATGCCGACGGAGCCGCGCCAGCAGCTTCCGCCCGCCATAGAAGGCGAGATGGAGTGCGATGGCACCCGTGCACGCCACCAGCCCGAGCGGGAGGAGGAGCTGGTCTTCGAGACGCGGATGGCGCCGGTCGAGGCACGGCAGGAAGAGTTCGCCAAGACCTTTGAGATAGCCGGGAGGGAAAAGAGGGGCTGTTTTCATGATCATGAGTGGTGGCATGAAATCGGGGAAAATGCAAGTATTTTCCTTGATATCGTGAGTTGACAGGACAACGGAGAGAACAAGGAGCGAGAAAGGAAAACGAAGGCGCCCCCGGCAGGCGGGGGGGGGCGCCCCGAAATCGGGAGAAACAGGCCCGTCGGGCCTTCGCGTTCAGGGTTGCCAGAGATAGAGGAGGCGGGGGGAGAAGCGGGCGGCGGCGCGGGCGCCAAGGTGTTCCACCGGGGAGGTCATCTCCGCGAAGAGCGCATCCAGGAACGTCTGCTTCTCCTTGTAGGTCACCACGAACAGGTCTCCGGGTTCGAGGTCGAGCAGCTCCGCCAAGCGCGCAAGGGCATCCTCGCGGTAGCCCAGCGCATCGACCAGTCCGTTGGCCAGCGCATCCGCGGCATCGAAGATCCGCCCGTCGGCGATGGAGCCCCGGAGCTTCTTCTCGGGAATGCCCCGGGCGGCGGAAACGAGACCGACGAACCGGTCGTACGTCGCGTCCACCGTCCGTTGCAGGATGGCCATCTGTTCGGGACTGACCGGCTGCAACGGGTTCAGCAGGTCCTTGTTCTTGCCGGACTTGACCGTCACGTCCGCGATTCCCAGCTTGTCCGCGAGGGCCTGCACGTTGAGGGTCTGCATGAGGACGCCGATGGATCCGACGATGGCCGTGGGCTGCGCGACGATCGCATCCGCGGGCAATGCGATGTAGTAGCCGCCCGATGCCGCGATGTCCCGCACCAGGACCACGATCCGGCGGTCGGGATCGGACTCCTTGAAGCGGACGATCTCGTGGTGGATTTCGTCGATCACGCTCACGGCGCCGCCCGGGGAGTCGATTTCCAGAAGCAACCCTTCCACCGCGTCGTCGATGCGCGCGGCGCGGATCTTGCGGATGAATTGGTCCACGGGGTCCGCGTGCGAAAAGATCGAGTCGCTGCCGTCCGTGCGCAGGATGGTCCCGGAGAACGGGATGCGCACGACCTTGGCGTCGCCGGAACCCGACGAATGGATTTCCTGGAACCCGGGTGCCTCGTCCTCGCCGAGGCCGACCCGCACGGCCCGGCCGGAGGCGGAGCGGGAGAGGATGCCGGCGGCGGTGCAATTCACCAGCAGGCTCGCGCACAGCAGGGCGCAGGAGATGGCCAGCAGGATGGCCAGCGTCGTCCGACCGCCACCGCGGGCGGCACGGGGTACGGGAATGGGGTTCATGTTCATGCGCCCGACTATAGCCCCCCCACCCTGCCGCGCAAAGTCCAAAGTCGGGGGCACCGGCAGGAAATGCGCAATGTCCCATGGTGCCGCCGCAGGTGCGTCAATCGGCTTGCAAGGGAGCGGATGTACGGGCATGATGCGGGGCGGAACCAATGAGGAAACCGATGACTCCAAAATCTCCTGCTCCCTGCAAGACCGATGCCCCCTCCGCGCCGGGGACGCTCGGCCCGGTCCGCAAGTGCGTCGTCGGCATCCAGTTCCTTTTCGTGGCGTTCGGCGGGACGGTGCTGATGCCGCTGCTGGTCGGGCTCGAACCGTCCACGGCGCTCTTCACGGCGGGGGTGGGGACGCTGCTGTTCCACGCGGTCACGAAAGGGAAGGTGCCGGTGTTCCTGGGCAGCAGCTTCGCCTTCATCGCGCCCATCCTGGCGGTATCGGCGGAGTGGGGGCTGGACGCGGCGGTGGGGGGCTTCCTGGGCGTGGCCGCGGCGTACCTCGCGGCGTCGGCGCTGGTGCGCTGGCGGGGGACGGAGTTCCTCGACCGGGTGTTCCCGCCCGTCGTCGTGGGGCCGACCATCGTGCTGATCGGTCTGTCGCTGGCGGGGGGCGCCGTCACGATGGCGCAGGCGGACTGGCTGTTGGCGCTCGTCTCGCTGGCGGTGGCCGTTGCGGTGATGTCGTGGGGGCGCGGGCTGCCGCGGCTGCTGCCGGTGGTCGCCGGCGTGGGGGCGGGGTACGCGGTGGCGGCGGCGCTGGGACGGGTGGACGTCTCGGGCATCGCGGCCGCGCCGTGGTTCGCCCTGCCGCCGAACCTCGCCCATCCGCACCTGCCGCGCGTGGCGTGGCAGCCGACCGCGTGCCTGGTGCCGGTCGCGCTGGCGTGCATCCTCGAACACGTCGGCGACATCTACGTCGTCGGGCAGGTCGCGGGGAAGGATTTCGTGCGCGAGCCGGGTCTCCACCGGACGCTGCTCGGCGACGGGCTGGCCGTGCTCTTCGCCGCGTTGGCGGGCGGGCCGCCGGTGACGACGTACAGCGAGGTGACGGGGGCGGTGCAGATCACGCGGGTGACGGATCCGGCGGTGCTGCGGATCACGGCGGCGGCGGCAATCGCGCTGTCGGTGTTCGGCAAGCTCGCGGCGGTGCTGCGGAGCATCCCGGATCCGGTGGTGGGGGGAATCATGCTGCTGCTGTTCGGGAGCATCGCGTCGGTGGGCATCCAGGGGATGGTCCGCAACAAGGTCGATTTCTCCGAGACGCGCAACCTCGTCATCTCCGGCGTGATGCTCACCCTCGGCGTGGGCGGCGCCGCCGTGCGCTGGGGCAGCTTTTCGCTCGGCGGCATCGGGCTTTCCGCCCTGGTCGGGATTGCGCTCAACATGGTACTGCCCCGGACAAGCCCCTCCGCGGACGCGAATGCCGTGGATGGCGGAAGGCATCCGCGCTGGAAAGCGCCCCCCGAACATTGAATAGGAGCGTGGGCGGGCTGCCCGCGCTCCCGGATTGCCGCCCCGCCAGACAGGCGGTCACTCGTTGTTGCCGAGGATGGCGTTGATGTTCAGGGGCTTGTCGAAGTCGTCCTCGGCCGGGTCGCCGCCCTGGACGATCTGCGCCTTGAAATCGACGGGTTCCGTGGTGAGGGCGTCGGTGATTTTGCCGATCAGCTCGTCCGGGTCGATGCTCTCGTCGCCGGAGATGAAGGCGCGTACCTGGTGGGAGAGTTCCGTGTTGCGCGGATCCATCCCCCTGGCTTCCCGCAGCATGGGGACCAGCTTGTCGAGAATGGAATCGGTCAGCTGGGTGCGCAGCTGCGAGCGGGCGTGGGTCTCGAGAACCTCCTGCGTGTACTCGATCCGCTTGTGCTTTTTGGGGAGGAGAAGGAGGATGGCCTCCTTATTCATGGCCATCTTCTCGGGGTTTCTCACGGTGGCGAAGGTGGTCTTGATTTTGTCGATCAGCTGCATCTGCTCCGGATCGAGGGCCTTCTTCCTGGGGGCCTTCGGCTGCGCCGGAGCGGACACCTGGGCGCCCTTGGGCGCTTCCGGGGCCTGGGGTTCTTCCTGCGTTTCTTCGGGCTCGGTGTCGCCTTCGGGCGCTTGCAGGATGTTCTCCAGATGGCTGACCAGCTGCTGCTTGTTCATCTTGGTGCCGACCGAGAAGATGCTCCCGTCGCCCATCTGGAACCGGGCGATGACCATCCCGTCCCGGTCGCGCTTGAGGGTGATGGGGGCGACGGTCAGGGGGATCGAACTGTCCGGCTTGGACAGCGCGGAGGAGGGCCGCAGGTCCTTGAGGATTTCGAGAGCGATGGCCTTGGAGGAGATCGGGAAGTTGCTGGCGGATTCTTCGGTCAGCAGGAGGTCCACCAGCTGGTTGACGACGCCGCCCACCTTGGTTTCCATCTCGGCGACGGACACGGCGTTGCGGGCGTCGCGGACGATCTTGCGGTCGTCGAGTGTTTCCTGGCTGACGCCCCGGTAGAAGTCGGCGCTGGTCTTGATCCTCGCGTCCGGGGCGCGCGATTTGTTGAGCTGCTTGGCGTATTGGTCGATGATTTCGCGCACTTCCCCCGCGGAAAGGGGTTTGATGTTGCCGGCCGAAAGGGTGTCGAGGATGGTGTCGCCGAGGCCGAGCTTCTTGCGGATTTCCGCGACGGCTTCCTCCGAAAGGCCTTCCTTCCGGAAGGCGTTGCAGAAGGCGTTCTTGAGCGCGAGCGATTCCTCGGGCCGGATGGGCTTGTGGTTGAGGCTGGTGAAGAACTTGTGGTTGTTGATGCGGACGACGCTGGCGCCGTCCTCGCCGAGCTTGAGCTG
>JAFXQI010000022.1 GCA_017527155.1 Kiritimatiellia bacterium | reverse complement strand
GGGGGCGAGTCCGGGGACGGTGACGCTGACGGTGAGCGGGCGGGAGGGGGATGCGACGCTGAACGTGCGGCGGTACGAGTCGAGCTCGGACGCGAGCAGCGACACGACGGGGACGGGGGGGGAGCAAGTGACGGCGGCGAACGCGAACGGGACGTTCACGGACAGCGGGCTGGACGGGTGCAAGACGTATTACTACAAGGCATGGCAGACGCACAACGGCCAGACGAGCGCGGCGACGGACACGAAGAGCGCGAAGACGGCGCTGGCGACGCCGGATGTGTGGTCGACGGCAGATGACGGGAGCATCACGCTGAACTGGCCGCCGGTCAAGGGGGCGGTGAACTACACGGTGGAAATCGCGACGGACGACACGTTCGCGACGGCGAGCGCGGGGACGTTGCTGAGCATGGATTTCGAAGCCGGAACGCCCACGACAGGTTGGACGATTGGAGGACAATCCAATAGCGACCATGCCCAGTCAGGAAAGTGCAGGCAATTGACGGCCAGCACGGAAATCGTGACGCCCGTGGTGAACAACCCGGCACAAATTTCGTTTTACGTGAACATGAGCAGTGGCGGGAAAAACAAGACGTATTATGTTTACTACGCGGATCCCGACGATGATAACTGGTCCAATTCGATGACTTTCACAACCGAGTCGTCCGCCAAGACGGTAACTCTCGATTTCCCCGCGAACGTGGGAGAGGTCGAGATTTGCATTGCGTCGGGATACAGCTCGATTTACATCGACAATATCGTGGTGACCGGCTCCTCCGGCGGGGGGACGATGATGGATGGGTATCCGGCGACGGTGGCGCAGGTGGCGGCGGGGGTGACGAACGTTTCGCACTCGTTGAGCGGATTGACGAACGGGGTGACGTATTCGTACCGCGTGACGGCGAACGGCGGGGAGTCGTGCGAGACGACGTCGAGCATCGGGCACGAGGAGCCGACGGCGGCTACGCCGACGATGGGGGTGACGGTGGGGGGGAGCGGGGTGGCGTACGACGGGACGGTGGCGTTCGGGAACGTGGGGGTGGGGAGTCCGCAGACAAAGACGTTCACGGTGGCGAACACGGGGAGCGGGACGCTGACGCTGGGAACGGTGGGGGTGACGGCGGGGCAGGGGTTCACGGTGACGGGGCCGGAGAGCGGGTCGGTGGCCGGGAGCGGGAGCACGACGTTCACGGTGACGTTCACGCCGACGGCGGAGATGATCGGGGCGGGACAGAAGAGCGCGACGGTGAGCTTCACGCACAATGACGGGGAGAAGACGACGCCGTACCGGTTCACGGTGACGGCCTCGGCGACAGGCGGGATCCTGGCGGTGGACGAGAGCGCGGGGGGGCTGGCCTTCGGGAACACGCCGCTGGATTCGCCGAAGACGGAGACGGTGACGATCCGAAACACGGGCAACGTGGCGCTGACGGTGGGGAGCGTGTCGGTGAGCGGGACGGGGTTCTCGCTGGTGAGCGCGTGGAGTTCGCAGAGCATCGCGGCGGGGGGGAGCGCGACGGTGTCGGTGCGGTTCGCTCCGGCGTCGGCGGGGGGCAAGAGCGGGACGCTGACGGTGACGGCGAGCGGGGCGGCGTCGGGGAGTCCGGCGACGGTGGCGCTGACGGGGACGGGAATCAACGAGACGACGGGGAACATCTGGATCAAGCCGCTGACGACGGGGAACCAGGGGACGAAGACGGTGGGGGACACGATGGGCGAGCATTTCCTGAATTTCGAAATCGGGCAGAGCAGCTGGAACAAGTCGGAGGTGGGTATCGGGCTTTCGACGGGGACGGTGTGGGGCGACTTCGACTGGGCGGACGCTGGGTACTACGAAGAGGGAGAGAAGTCCGGGAACAAGCGGGTGCGGCGAGATTTGGCGGGGTTCCAGTTCACGCAGGTGGGACAGTACAACGTGATTTACGCGGCGAAGAACGCGGCGGGGGACAACTCGACGGTGCGTTGCGCCGGCGACTGGGTGAATTACACGACGTGGCTGCCGACGGACTTCGGGGCGACGTACTTCACGGTGGAGCCGGTGCCGGATCCGGCGGTGACGAGCGCGACGGCGGGCTACGAGACGGTGGCGCTGCGGTGGAGCCTGGACGCGGCCAGCCATCCGGTGATGATCGTGCGCTACACGGGGGCGACTCCGACGGTGACGGCGCCGACGCCGGGACAGCACTATGAGTCAGGGGCGACGATCGGGGCGGGGACGGTGGTGTACCGGGAATGGGCGGGGACGTCGGTGGATACGGCTGTGGCGCAGGGGACGACGTACACGTACGTGCTGTACTCGGTGAACAACGGGTACTACAGCGCGGGGGCGCGGACGACGGTGGCGAGTTCGAGCGTTTCGACGCCGTCGGTGACCGTGACGGATGCCGGGTCGGGGACGCTGACGGGCGGGGACAGCGGGGTGACATACGTGGTGGCGCGGAACACGACGGGGACGTTCGACACCAATCCGACCGGGTCGGGACCGAACCAGGGCGGGACGCTGGGAACGGGGGCGAACGCGGCGACGGTGGTGTACCGGGGGACGGCGGCGACCTTCACGGACACGACGGTCGTCGGATGCAACACGTATTATTACAAGGTGTGGGCGAAGGCCGCCAGTGAGGATGCGTGGAGCGCGGGGAGCGGAGTGGCGAATGCGACGATTGCGACGCCGGCGGCGCCGGTGCTGAACGCAATCGCGGCGGGAACCACGACGCACAACCAGTTCGTGGCGACGTGGAGTGCGGTGCCGGGGGCTGCGAAGTACCGGTTGGACGTTTACACGGGCGGGGCGGGGTCCTCGAAGACGGACACGATGACGAGCGCATGGACCGGCTCGACCACTTCCGGCTCTTACGCGTCCTGGAGCGACAAATCGGATCAGAGCGGCGCGGTATACGCCGGGGCGACCGCCGGGGGCAACAGCAGCATCCAGATGAATGTGAACACCGACCACGGAATCTGGACGACCACTTCCGGCGGCACCGTCAAAAAAGTGACGGTAACTTGGTATTCCGGCACCAGCTCCGGGCGCTCGATTCTGATTTACGGGAGCCATTCGGCCATGTCTTCCCCGGTGGACGGGACGCAGGTGGGTTCCATTGTGTGCGGAACCAGCACGGAATACACGTTTACCACCGACTACGAATATGTCGGGATGACGGGTAGCGGCGGAGGGGCCAGCTATGCCAGCCAGATTGAAGTGGAATGGGAAAAAGCAGGATCGATCACGTACGTGGCGGGGTACGAGGACAAGGACGTGGGGAACGTGACGACGTACACGGTGACGGGGCTTGACGAGCAGACGACGTACCACGTGAAGGTCCGGGCGGAAGGGGCGAATAGCAGCTGCACGAGCGGGGACTCGAACGTCGAGGACGTGACGACGAAGGAAGACACGACCGTGACGGACGTGACGATCAGCGACGCGGACGGGGCGGGGAACGACAGCGCGGTGGCGGCGGGGGCCGTGGCGGCGGGGCAGACGGTTCTGGTGCAGGGGACGAAGCTGGCGGTGGCGAGCGGGTCGGTGAACCCGACGCTGACGGGGGTGACGTTCACGACGACGGGGACGGCGGGGACGGGCGACTTGGCGACGTACCAGGTCCGGGTGGGGACGAGCGCGACGTTCGCGGGGACGGAGACGGTGAAGGGGACGGTGACGGCGGGTGCGGCGGGGAGCCACACGGTGACGTTCGGGAGCGCGCAGACGCTGACGGCGGGGCAGACGTACTACGTGTGGATCGAGGCGGTGACGAAGGCGGGGGCGTCGGGCGGGAACACGGTCGGGGTGGCGGCGTTGACGAAGGACGCGTTCGCGACGACGGGGGCGCGGAAGAACGGGGAGACGTCGGCGACGGGCTTGCAGACGATCGGGAACCTGACGGCGTTTTCGGCGGCGACGGGGGCGTCGGCGGGCGGGCAGGTCGATTTGACGTGGACGGCGGGGGCGGGCGGGAGCGTGCTGGTGCGGTGGAGCGACGTCAGCCTGGCGGCGATTCCGGATCCGGGGACGGCGTGGGCGAACGAGGCGACGGGGCTGACGGGCGGGAGTTACACGGTCAGCGGAGTGACCGGGTGCAAGACCCACTATTTCAAGGCTTGGGAAGTAATTGGCGGGGTGGCTTGCGGGACGGCGCGGACGGGGACGGCGGCCGCGAGCGCGCCGGCGGCGCCGACGGGGCTGGGGCACGGGACGCCGGGGGCGCACAACGCGACGCTGACGTGGGCCCCGGCGGCGGGGGCGGCGGGGTACGCGATTGACTTGTGGCACTATGAGGGCGGGAGCGGGAGCGAGACGAAGACGGACGAGCTGACAATCGAGACGCTGGGGGTGACGAGCGTGAATGCGTATTCGGGCTTCAGTGGCGTGCAGGCGGCCGATGGATCGGATGCCGTATATGCCGGGGAAGTTGCGAAGGCGAGTTCCGACAATGGCAGCGGCATCCAGCAGAATGCAAAGAGCGGGAATGAGCGGGGAATCTGGACGACGACGAGCGGCGGGACGCTGAAGTCGGTGTCCGTCGACTGGTTCAAGAACGCCAATTCCTACAAAGTGTATGGGAAGACGAGCGGGACGTTTGACGGGACGTCGACGAGCGGGGCGACGCAGATTGGAACCTTGACCTATGCTTCGCCGTCGACGGGCGACATTTCGGAGAGCGGCTACGTGGCGGTGTTGATTGTGCCGTCCGGCGGGGCGAGCTATGCAAACTCGATCACGATTGAATGGGAGGGAGGCTCCAGCGGGACGAAGGTGGATGACGTGATCGGCGGGGTGGTGCAGGCGGGGAGCGCGGTGACGGTGGCGGCGAACGGGGCGACGGGGGTGACCCTGGGCGGGCTGACGGAGGCGACGGGGTACGGGTGGAAGGTGACGGCGCTGGGCGACGGGGGTTGCACGGGCGGGACGTCGGGGAGCGACAGTTTTTCGACGGCGGAGTTGCTGGGGGCGCCGACGGTGACGGCGTGGACGGGGCCCGGGGCGGGGCAGGTGACGGGTACGGTGACGCGCGCGGCCGGGGCGACGGTGACGCTGAAGCGGTACGCGAGCCGGGAGGACGCGCTGGCGGACGCGAACGGGAGCGTGGTGGCGACGGTAGCGACGGAATCGGCGACGCTGGTGGCGTTCGACGACACGGGGCTGGCGGGCTGCGCGACGCACTGGTACCGGGCGTGGCAGTCGGCGGCGGTGGAAGGGACGCCGACGACGAGCGCCGGGAGCGAGCCGGCGAGCGCGGAGGCGACGCTGGGCGCGCCGTCGGTGTCGCCGGCGGGCGCGGGGACGGCGCTGACGCTGTCCTGGACGCCGGTGCCGGGGGCGGACTACTACACGGTGCTGGTCTCGGACACGGAGGGGGTGTGGACGAGTTCGTCAAGCGATGGTTCGGCGGTGCTGGAACAGGATTTCGCGGGCTTCACGTCCACCACGACGGCGGATGTCGGGGAGAATCTGGACAGCTACACGGGGTTGAGCGGGTGGTACGGGGGCAAGGTGTATCCGAATTCGGGGAGCGCGAAGCTGGGGTCGGGGTCCGCGACGGGCTTCATCACGACGCGGCGGATTGCGGGTGGGCTGGCGAACGGGGGAACGGTTTACTTCGATTTGATGGATTACGGGGACGGCACGACGGTGTCGGTGCAGATTTGCCTGGACGACGGGGACGACGACGCGGAGAACGACGAGTGGACGGAGCTGAAGTCGGTGGAGCCGGGGAGCAGCTGGCAGACGTTCCAGGCGAGCCTGCCGTCGGGGAACACGGATTTCTGGATTTGCTTCGAGACGACGAAGAAGCGCGTGTACATCGACAACATCCGCGTGGTGCCGACGGTTCCGTCGGGATCGGGGAGCGGGAAGGTGGGGCTGAAGTACCAGACGACGGTGACGGAGGCGCCTTGGAGCCGTACGGTGGACGGTCTGGAGGTGGGGGAGACGTACTGGTACATGGTGACGGCGTGGAGCGACGGGGGCTGCACGAACGCGACGGGCGGCAGCGCGGCGACGGCGGACGTGCCGCAGCTGGCGGCGGTGCCGAAGCGGTACGACTTCAGGACGCTGGAGCGGGACGAGTCGGCGGAGAAGACGTTCACGCTGCGCAACTCGGGGAGCCGGCTGAATCCGGCGACGACGCCGGCGCTGGAGATCGCGTCGATCGCGGTGGTGCCGTCGGGGATCGGGTACACGGTGGTGTCGGGCGGGGCGGCGGCGACGCTGGAGCCGGGGCAGACGCACTCGGTGACGGTGCGGTTCGCGCCGGTGACGGCGGGGACGAAGGACGCGGTGCTGCGTGTGACGTGCAACGCATACAACGCGAATCCGGAGGGGACGGTGGCCGCGGGCAAGACGTTCGACATCCCGCTGGCGGGCGAATGCCACGACCCGAGCACGGAGCCGCCGACGGTGTTCACGGTGGACGTGGAGGACGGGCTCGGGATCGAGGACACGATCGCGGACCACTCGCTGGCGCTGGGGACGCCGGACGGGACGGGCGGGGAGCTGCCGGGGGCGAAGCGGCCGGAGCTGAAGGTGGTGCTGTGGCACTACAACGGGATCTGGACGAACCTGACGGGCGCGAAGGCGGCGACGTGGACGCTGAAGGACCCGGAGGGGACGGCGGTGCTGTCGGGGCAGGCGTTCACGGGGGTGGTCGCCCGGACGTACGGCGGGAAGTCGTGCATGGAGTTCTCGGCGGCGGTGCCGGCGCTGGGCGCGGAAGGGGCGGTGCGCGGGGCGTACACGGTGGAGGTCTCGGCGTGGGACGCGACGAAGACGCACGAGGTGCCGGCGGCGGCGGCGGGGACGTACACGCCGGCGGAGAAGGGGTGGCTGCTGGACGACTTCACGCGGGCGGACCGCAAGGGCGACGGGCTGGGGGCGCTGGAGGAGGGGTGGGTGGCGCAGTCGACGGATTCGACGCCGGGTTCGGCGGCAATCCACGGCGGTGCGCTGGAGCTGTGGGGGCCGTACGGGGACCGGAGCGGGGAGGACGGGCGCGCGGCGGCGGTGAGGGATATGTCGGACTGGGGGTACGAGAAGAATCCGGAGGACATGGCGTCGGCGGTGTCGTGGGGCTTCCACTTCCGGATGGGCGGCGAGCCGGTGAACTTCACGGACGGGAGCACGGCGGGCGCGTTCGTGCTGGGGGCGGCGGGGAGCGGGTTCTTCGCGAACGACACGGCGCAGAAGGGGTACGCGGTGACGATGACGGGGGCGGGGATCGAGCTGGTGCGCTTCTCGAAGGGGTGGATCGAGAGCGGCACGCGGACGGTGCTGGTGCCGCGGACGAAGAACGGGTCCGGGGCGTGGGTGGAGGACGGGACGAAGCCGCACGGGTGGACGGGGACGTTCGCGGGCAAGACGCTGGCGGTGCGGGTGGACTTCCTGCCGGGGCAGGAGTACATCGAGGACGTGCAGGACGAGGTGCCGGCGCGGATGAAGCTGTTCGTCAAGGAGGTCGCGTCCACCGGCGGCAACCCGCTGGAGGAATGCACGGACGCGGACCTCGCGGCGACGGTCCACCTCGCCGGCGGCGACCTGATCGGCGAATCGCTCCCGTACGCGGGCGCGGTCTGGAACCACGGGCACGACACGACGGCCGGGGGCAGCGACAAGAAGTGGGGGCTGTTCGACGACTTCCACTTCCCCTGCCAGAAGGGCCAGGAAATTCCGTCGGTCGTCCACGTGATTGACGAGGACACGGAGGCGCCGGAGCTGGAAGGGTTCGACATCGGCGGCGCGGTGGCGGCGGCGACGGCGGCGTCGGCGGGGCTGAGCTTCACGGGGATGGTGCACGACGCGAGCGGCATCTGGACGGGCGGGGCGAAGGCGCCGGGGTGGACGCTGACGGTCGATGACACGGAGCGGGCGTCGGGGACGTTCGCGTCGGCGGGGATCGTGCCGTCGGGTGACGGGGCGGGGACGGACGTGGCGCTGTCGGGGAGCATCCCGGCGAGCGCGTTCGACGCGGCGTGGCGGACGACGAACTGCGTGGTGACGGTCCGCGCGTGGGACCACGACCGGGACCGCGCGGGGGATTCGCTGGAGGGGACGGCGGAGTTCCGCTTCACGCTCTGCGACGAGGCGCCAGTGGCACCGGCCTGGGCGACCGCGGAGGCGGACGGGGCGGAAATGGTCGTGCTGCGCTGGGCGCGGACGGCCGGCAAGACGTACGTGGTGGTGCGGAGCGACGAGGAAATCGCGGAGGACGCGGCGCCGCAGGGGCGGCTCGAAGCGCTGGCCGAAGGGACGACGGTCGAAGGGTGGGGGAAGGTGGTGTACAACGGAACAGGGGACAACCATCTGGCGGGGACGTGGACGGCGCGGGAGTTCGTGGTGGCGCCGGGCAGCTCGAACTACTTCGCGGTGTACGGGATGACGGGCGACGGGACGACGGGCCACTTCTTCAGCACGCCCGTGCATCCCACCGCCTACCACTGGACCACCTCCACCACCAACGCCGCAACCGGCGCGGTGACCGTGACGGACCACACGGCCGTGGACGGCAGCGGCGTGCCGGTCGCCGGCGCGGTCGAGGAGGGCGGCTGGCCCTGCACGACGGCGAAGTACGAGCCGGGCGAGGGCGTGGACGCGTTCGCGTACCGGACGAGCGTGCCGGAAATCGGGGACACGGACCCGCAGAACCTGGCGCTGGCCTTCAATTACGAGACGCGGCCGGAGACGGGCAGCGGCTGGGGCGGGCCGTGGACGGGCGACACGGACAAGTGGAAGCTCCACGACGCGAGCCTGCCGGTCGGGGAGACGCGCTATCCGGCTCCGGCGGCCAACAAGCTGTACTGGCAGGACACCTCCACGGGGTCCCGCGACGAGGCGAAACTCACGCGCGCGCTGGCGAGCCCGAACGGAGGGACCTTCTTCGTGGCGGCCATCCTGAACTACGACGAGCCGCATCCCGAGACGGGAGCGGAGAGCAAGTGGATCCAGATCGTGCTGCAGGACGCGAGCGGGAACGACATCGTGTCGTTCGGCAAGCCGGGGTGGGACAGCATCAACGCCGCCATCGAGTACGACGGCGGGCAGTACGCCGGGTTCGACCCGTTCGAGCTGTATTCGGGCCACGGGAACGACTACATCGTGGTCGGGCAGGTGGACCGGAACGCCGGCAAGTTCAGGATGTGGGCGTACTACGCGGGCGCGGGGCAGATTCCCGAAATCTTCTCGAAGAAGGTCGAAGGCCGGGACGAAGAGGTGTCCTTCGACACGTTGCCGACGGCGATGAATTCGTTCGTCGCGGACTGCGACTTCTCGGGAACGCCGGCGCCGGTGGCGAAAATCCAGCTGCGGGCGGGGTCCGAGAGCGGGAAGGAACTGGGCCACGTGTACTTCGACGAAGTGCGGTTCGCCTCGACGTGGGAGGAGCTGTTCCTGTTCAACGCGCCGGAGGTGGAGTCGTTCGACTTCGACAAGCCGGATGCGGGGAGCGGCATCATGGTCGGCGAGGACGCGGACGGGCACCGGCTGTGGAAGATCAGCGACGGCGCGCTGGCGCACGGCGACGTGGGGCTGAACGCGCAGTTCGAGCTGTACCACCGGACGGGCATCGCGGCGGCGAGCTTCACGATCAAGGACGAAGAGGGCAACAGCCTGCTGCGTCCGGCCGAGTGGCGGGCGACGACGACGAACGCGCAGACGGGGGCGGTGACGACGAACGACACGCGGGCGGGCACGGGCGGCGCGCCCGTGGCGGTCCATCTGGACGGGGCGCGGGACTCGGCGTATCCGGAGTGGTGGACGACGAACGCGGCGGGCAGGATCGGCGGAGCCGTCGGGGTGGCGGTGCCGACGAACTGGATTTCGACGAACGCGACCTACACGGTGGAAGTGAAGATGACGAGCATCGGCGGCAAGGAAGCGACCGTGACGGCGGCGAGCGAAACGGGCGGCGGCGGGGCGTCGGATCTGTTCTTCGGGGAATACGGGGAAGGGCGGTATTGGGACAAGTACATCGAATTGTACAACGGAACGGGACACGACATCGACCTGTACGACTACTACATCTTCCGGCCGGCGAACGCATCGTCTGGCGGGAACGATTTCAGTGCGACTTATGACAACCTCATCCCCAATGGAACCCATCCGTTTGCCCGGATTTGCCCCGAGGAAAACCCGAGCGAACACGTCATCTTGCACCACAAGGAAACCATTGTGTTGCTGAACAACAAAATGGGCGCTTCGGGCGACGATCTGACCATCCGAAACAACCGGTTGGCTGCCCTGAAAACGGCGTTGACGCAGGCGGGCGCGCGATACATCCTCATGACGAACGAAGTTCTGGATGCGGGCGGAAAGGTCCCTTACCTTCTGGTGAAGGCGGAAGACTTCGACGAGGCGACCGTGACGGCGGCCAAGGGCAGCAGCCGCGTGAGCCTGAACTGGTTGGATGCATGCGGGAACTCGGCGAACATCATCGACCACGGACCGAGCGAGGACGGCAAATTCATCATGAGCCGCAAAGAGACGGCGACGCACCTGCCGCGGTCGAAGCCATACATCATCGACGAGAGCGAGTGGGAGTACCGCGACTGGTGTTGGCCGGAGCCGCGACTGAACGACGACTACGACACGACACCGAAGTACACGAACTTCGTGGCGACGGCGGGGCAGTACGACCGGAACATCGGCCTGGGGGGGAACATGGAGTTCACGGTGTACGACGACGACGAGGTGGCGCCGGTGCTGGGGGCGGAGGGGAACGGGCTGTACCTGACGAAGACGGGCGGGGTGCCGGACCTGCTGGAGCGGGCGGCGGGGACGCGCGACTTCGTGCTGGCGGGGTGGAGCTTCACGAACACCGCCAGCGCGGCGGCCGCGATGGAGGTCTGGAGCGGGAGCGCGGAGAAGGAGAACGCGCGACTGACGTGCAGCGCGAACCTGGGGACGGTGGAGCGCCTGCTGTCCGTCGGGTCCGGCAAGGGCGTGACGGGGGTGGAGTTCAACGGGGTGAACCAGGTGGGGAACGGCGAGCTGTACTTCAAGTGCAACACGGAGGGGTACAACATCACGGCCGAGGACGAGGCGTGGATCGGGTTCGAGACGGACATGGAGAGCATGACGGACCGCGAGGTGTCGTTCTGGTACGCGACCGGTTCGGACGGGTTCAAGGCGGGCAAGGTCCAGGTCTCGACGGACGGCGTGTCGTGGGAGGACGTCTGGGAGCTGGAGCTGGACGCGACGACGGGCACGGGCGGGGCGAGCACGTTCGCGGAGTTCGTGGGGAGCCTGGAATACGAGAAGGACGGGGCGCCGGCGATCCCGCGCGGCGTCGGCCACCTGTGGTTCCGCGTGGTGGTCTCCGAGCGCAAGACGGGTAACGGGTCGTTCCGCATGGACTGCATCCAGGTGCGCGGGACGCCCGACGAGGTGGCGGTCAGCGACGCGGCCCTGGTCGGGGCGCGGCCGACGTTCCTTGCGCGCGTCAGCGACCCGGGCAGCGGGCTGGACGAGGCGACGGCCGTGTTCAAGAGCGGGCTGGAGACGGTCGCCGGCTCGGGCGCGGCCCACACGCGCAGCGCGTCGCTCGTCGACGGCGGCAAGGACCCCGCGAGCTCGCTCTCGTGGCAGGTGGACGAGGCGCTGACGACCGACAACGTGCAGAAGTGGTTCGCCGCCTCCGAAGAGGGCGGGACGCACCTGAAGATCACGGTGGCGGACGCGGACGACGACCGGGCCGGCGACCAGACCACGCTCAACGGCGACTTCGGCGTGCTGCGGGTGTACGACGACGACGAGGATCCGCCGGAAATCAAGATGACGAGCATGAAGCCGCGCACGGGCAACACGCTGGCGGCGTGGTGCTTCGGCGACAAGCCCGAGGCAACGGCCGCGGCGGCGACGAAGCACGCGAACGGGCTCAACGCCAGCGTCCTCAAGGCGCGCGCCGGCGGCGGGGCCGAGCCGCCGAAGCCGCTGCGGCCGATCGCGTACGATTCGGCCGACGCAAGCAAGGGGTGGGGCGTCTACCAGTCGGGCTGGCACTTCGGGACCAAGTACTGGTACGTGCGCCTGGAGACGCTCGTCGGGACCACCGGCGACGACGGGGCCGTCTTCAAGATCAACAAGATCTCCTTCGACAGCAAGACCGGCAGCACGAACTCGCCGACGGCCTGCACGGTGTCCCTCGTCTCGGGCATCACCGCCGCCTCCATCGACCCGGACACGGACGCGCCCGCCGACGGCACCGAAACGACGCTGGGCAGCCTCTCGCTGCTGCCTTCCGGCGCGTCGGCGTGGACCGCCGACACCATCAAGACGTGGAAGGACGGGTGCTCGCTGGCGGTGGACATCACGCTGGACGGGAACTCGCTGAACGAACTGCGAATCCGCGGCACGGGATGCGCCGACCCGTCGAAGGGCGTCGGGGCGCCGTGGTACATCCACGATTTGACGGTCGAGGGGACGGTGACGTACGCGAACGGGCAGACCGAGGACGTGACGTACGTGACCGACCACGCGCTGGCCGGCGGGGCTTCCCTCGGCAGCCTTACCGGCAACGCCTGGGACGAGAAGAGCGGCATCAGCGAGGCCACCTACTCGCTCAAGCGCGGCGGGACCACGCTGGTGCCCACGACCGCCCTGGCCTTCACCGGGTCGATGGCCGACGCGAAGAGCGAGGCCGCCGGTGAGTTCGCCGTCGACCTCTCCGGCGTCGCCGCCGGCTACAACAACGTCGTCCTCGGCGACTACACCGGGTCCGTCGAGGTCTGGGACGCCGACGCGGACCGCACCAGCGGCGGCGAGAACGTCGACCGCCTCAAGATCGACGGCGACTTCGGGTTCACCGTCGTGGACCAGGACGTGAAGGGGCCGACGGCGCCGTCCGGCGTGGCCGTCAACGGCGTCTCCATGGACTCCGTCACCGAGCCGCTGTGGACCAACAAGCCCGACTTCACCATCACCTTCGCCGTCGCCCACGACGAGGCGCCCACGGCGGAGGAGATGACGGCGAACGGGTGGATCGACGTCGTCCAGGACGGCGTCACCGGCGTCGGCGAGTACCGCGTCGCGCTGGCGGACACGGACGCGGGGCGGGCGGCGGCGTCGGCGTACAGCGTGACCGTGACGAACGGGGCGGCCGGGAACGGCGGCTTCGAGAACGCCACGGCGGAGCCCTGGACGTGCAACGTCTCCGGGTCCGGCGTGCAGCCGACCGGCGTGTCGAAGGGAGGCGCCAAGGTGACGGCGAAGGAGGGCGTGAATTCCTTCTACCTGCAGGCGCACACGTCGGCGAACGGGTATCCCGAAGTGGCGCAGATCCTGCCGCTGGAGGTCTCCGGGAGCGACTACACGGTGGACGTGGACGTGACGGCCAGCGTGTACAAGCGCGGGGCGGGAACCATCGTGTACGCGCAGATCCAGCTGGCGGCGGCGACGGCCGACTTCGACGGCGGGGACGTGATGTGGACGAGCCCGAGCGGGAACCAGGCCGGCGGTGGCGCCTATCAGTTCAACACGGGGAGCGGTGCGAGCGGGGACCCGGTCGAGGAGTGGCTGAAGGACCGCGCGCTGGCGACGAAGACCATCACGGTGCCAGCCGGCGCGGCGTACATGCGGTTCTGCCTGTTCGCGAACAGTGCGGGAGCGAACGTGGACGACGTGCGGCTGTCCGTGAAGAAGGGCGCGGGAACGACGGGGATGATGCGCTACGTGGCGACGCCCGAAGCGCAGGGCCTGCAGAACAAGTTCCTGTACGCCGTCGACGCGGACAACGACCGGCGGAACGACCGGATGGTCGGCGCCGCGGCGGCGTTCCACACGGCGTACGACATCACGGCGCCGACGCCGGTGGCGTTCAAGAGCCACGGGAAGGGGGCCAGCACGGACCAGGTGGACGACCCGACGACGCAGTTCGACCTGACGTGGTTCTCCAACGACATCGGGCCGGACGATCCGGATGACGCCAACTACCAGACCGGCTGGTCGGGCAAGGACGTCCTCTCGCCGTGGGGGACGTACCGGGTCTACTACACGACGTACGATCCGGTGGATATGGAGGACAAGGCCTCGAAGGCCGGGAAGAGCACGGAAACGTACCTGTACGAGACGCTGATCGAAGGAACCGACGACCAGGGACGTCCGAAGTACCACGGGGCCGGGTGGAAGCACGTGGAGAACGGAGCCGAGATCGAGGACGTGACCGCGCCGGCCGTGGGCGGGAAGCGCAAGTACAGCGGCTGGGACCAGATCACGAAGGACGCGAACAACCAGCAGACCGTGCGGTTGTACGACCTGGACTTCGACCAGGAGTACGTCGTCGTGGTCGTCGGCGTGGACAAGGCCGGGAACGAAGGCCCGGTCAACGCCAACAGCTGGGCGACGAACAACACCATCAAGTTCTCCCTGACGCGCGGCTGGCACGTGCCGAAGGCGGAGGCGGTGACGGCGCTCGAAGGGCGCGTCTCCGACATCGGCCAGCGCCTGACCAACGCCGTGGTGTCCGCCCTGGAGTGGACCGCGGCCGGCATGACGCGGAACGCCGAAACCGGTGAGATGGAAGGCGAAGCGACGAAGGACTACGACCTGCTGCAGTGGGACGCGCGGAACTTCCGCGAGTCGCCGGACAACGACTGGAAGTTGCTGCAGACGGTGAAGACGAACTGGTTCGTGGACGACGGCGGGCCGACCAACCGCGGGTCGATCCGCTTCTACCGCGCGAGCTACAAGGACCGCTGGAAGAAGGCCGTGACGAACGCCACGACCGGGCAGGTGACGGCGCAGACGCCGCTGGTCAGCGAGGAAGTGTACGCGCAGACGGCGGTGCGGCTGCGGCCGGGGGAGAACTACACGGCGCTGCACGGCGTGCCGTACACGAACACGTTCCACGCCGTGTTCGGCGGGGCGGAGGAGTTCCCCGGCGGGACGACGGCGGCGCTCGGGACGACCATCGACTTCTTCACGCCCGCCACGAACGCGCTGGCGCACGAAACGTACTGGCTGCGCGACGACGGGGAATGGATGGATGGCGGCGACCGGCCGGTCGGAGACGTGGTCCAGACGGACCGGAATTTCTTCACGCGGGCGTTTTCGATCAACCTGCCGAACGAGCTGCCGGAGAAGTACGTGGCCGGCACGGAGACGATCCGCCACTCGAACGGGAACACGACGGTCGTGCCGTACATGGTGTGGAAGCCGATCCTGCAGGTGCCGACGAACGGGTTCAGCCAGGCGATCCAGTGCGGGGAGGTCACGGCGCCGGTGTTCAACGTGGTGGCGTTGCGGTTGCCGGTGGCGGCGCATCCGTCCGAGATGAACCTGGTGGAAAGCGGGTTCGGGTACGTGGAGGGGAGCCAGGTGTTCCGGGGCGACCAGATCTACACGATCGACACCATCACGAGGGAGCCGGGTCATTCCTGCTACTGCAAGAAGGTGGTGGAGGACGGCCAGGTCCGGTACGAGTGGCGGTTCGTGGGCGGGAACGGGATGGTGCCGGCCGGGTACTTCAAGCCGAACGACGTGCTGGTGATCGTGTCGAAGAGCGGCGGGGCCGGGGAGAGCTGGACCTGGACGTACAACCCGAAGAAATTCTACACGCTGCCGAACCGGCACATGCAGGCGGGGGAGTGACGGGGGGCACTTTGGGGAGCGGGGAGTCCCCGCCGCACGCGGCGGGGAGCGGGACCTCGTGGAAGGGGGAAACGGGGGGTGTGAGGGGGAGGAGGGGGAGGGACCCGGCCCTTTCGGGCCGGGCGCGGGACCGCTTGGAGGGATGGGTAGAAGGGGGGAACGGGGGGGCGTGAAGGGGGAGGGGGAAAAAGAGGGGGGCGGCTCTTTCGGGGTGGGTGCGGAACCTCGGGGGGCAAAAAAAAGGGCGGCCCTTGGGAGGGCCGCCCGGGGGGAAGGACAGGGGGTTACTTGACCTTCTGGTAGCCGTAGACGGCCTTGGCGCCGAGTTCTTCCTCGATGCGGAGGAGCTGGTTGTACTTGGCGATGCGGTCGGTGCGGCTCATGGAACCCGTCTTGATCTGGCCGGAGTTCGTCGCGACCGCGATGTCGGCGATCGTCGCGTCCTCGGTCTCGCCGGAGCGGTGGGAGGTGACGGAGGTGTAGCCGGCGCGGTGGGCCATCTCGATGGCGTCCAGCGTCTCGGAGAGGGAGCCGATCTGGTTGACCTTGATCAGGATGGAGTTGGCGGCGCCGAGCTTGATGCCCTTTTCGAGGTACTTGACGTTCGTGACGAAGAGGTCGTCGCCGACCAGCTGGCACTTGCCGCCGATGGCCTTGGTGAGGGCCACCCAGCCGTTCCAGTCGTTCTCGGCCATGCCGTCTTCGATGGAGTCGATGGGGTACTTGGCGACGAGGTCTTCGAGGTACTTGACCTGCTCGGCGGAGGTGCGCTTGGCGCCCTTCTTGCCTTCCTTCCAGGTGTAGTCGTACTTGCCGTTCTTGTAGAACTCGGAAGCGGCGCAGTCGAGGGCGATGGTGACGTCCTTGCCGGGCTTGTAGCCGGCCGCCTTGATGGCCTTGATGATGCAGTCGAGGGCGTCCTCGATGGAGTCGAGCGCGGGCGCGAAGCCGCCTTCGTCGCCGACGGCGGTGGAGAGGCCGCGGTCCTTGAGGACCTTCTTGAGGTTGTGGAAGGTCTCGGCGCCCATGCGGAGGCCTTCGCGGAAGGTCTTGGCGCCGACGGGGCGGATCATGAATTCCTGGAAGGCGATGGGGGCGTCGGAGTGGGCGCCGCCGTTGATGATGTTCATCATCGGGACGGGCAGGGTGTAGGTGTTGGTGCCGCCGATGTAGCGGTAGAGGGGCATGCCGAGGGATTCGGCGGCGGCCTTGGCGACGGCCAGGGAGACGCCGAGGATGGCGTTGGCGCCGAGCTTGGACTTGGTGGGGGTGCCGTCGAGGGCGATCATCTTGGCGTCGATGCCGCGCTGGTCGCAGGCGCACATGCCGAGGATGGCGGGGGCGATGACCTTGTTGACGTTGTCGACGGCCTTGAGGACGCCCTTGCCGAGGTAGCGCTTCTTGTCGCCGTCGCGGAGTTCGAGGGCTTCGTTGACGCCGGTGGAGGCGCCGGAGGGGACGGCGGCGCGGCCGAGGGAGCCGTCGTCGAGGAGGACGTCCACTTCGACGGTGGGATTGCCGCGGGAGTCGATGATTTCACGGGCTTTGACTTCGATGATGTCCATTTGGTTGTCCTTTCGGGGGTTGGTTGCGGCGGGCACGCGGGCGACGCCGGGTTTTTCGGCGGAGAGTAGCACCGGGACGGGGGATGTCAAGCAGTGACGAGAGACGGGAGACGGGAGACGGGAGGAGGGGGGAGGGGGGAGTGCGGGTGCGGAGAGGAGGGAGGAGAGCGGGAGGGGCCGCGCCGTTTCCGGCGGGGCGCGGGACCTCGGGGGGAGCGGGATGGGGGAAGGCCCCGCCGCACAGGGGGGGCGCGAGACCCCGGGGAGGGAGGAAGGGGGCTATTTGCAGGAGGCGATGAGGTCGTGGATGCGGGAGAGGTCGGAGGGGGAGAGGGCGGGGTCGCGGGCGATGGAGAGGCCGACGCGGCGGGCTTCTTCGCATTTGCCGAGCTGGACGAGGGCTTCCATGCAGAGAAGCCAGCGGGAGTGGTTCATCTGGCCGGCCTGCTTGAGGACGAAGAGGTCGCGGAGGGTGGCGGCGGGGTCGCCGAGGTGGAGGTTGACGGCGGCGCGGGTGGCGAGGAAGGAGATTTCGGTGGGGTCGCGGCGGATGGCTTCTTCGACGAGGGACAGGGCGTTGTAGTAGTCGCCGCCGCGCTCGGTGATGACGTGGGCGAGGTTGTTGAGGAGGAAGGGGTTCCGCTGCTGGACGATGCCGTTGCGGAAGGCTTTTTCGGCGCGTTCGAGGTCGCCCTGCTGGTAGGCGAGGAGACCTTCGTTCTGGTATTTGAGGTAGTGCTGGGGGTTGCGGGCCTGGAGGGCGCGCAGGGAGACCTGCATGAGGGCGGCGTTGCCGGTCTGGGAGGCGACTTCGCCCATCATCTCCCAGAGGATGACGGTGGAAGGGGCGATCTCGGCGGCGCGGTCGAGTTCGCGCTGGGCGAGGCGCCAGAGCTTCAGGTCCATGAAGTGCCGGGCGAGGGAGAGGTGGGTGCCGAGGAGTCCGGGGCGGAACATGGCGAGGGCGGAGCGGGCGCGGTAGATTTCCTTTTCGTCGTTGGCGTCTTCGGCCATGAGCAGGTCGGTGATCCAGAGGCGCTCGTTGAGGGTGTCGTAGGTGGTCTGGTAGCGGACGGATTCGAAGGCTTCGGCCCGCTCGCCGTCGAGGTACTGGAGGAGGGCGCGGTGGAAGGCGACTTCGGCTTCGGCATGGCCGACGGAAAGGGCTTCGACGATGTAGGCGCGCGCCATTTCGAGATCCTTGGCTCGCATGGCGAGGAAGGCGAGTTCGAGGAGGGCGTGCTGGTCGTGGTCGTCGCGGACGAGGGCGTTGCGGCAGGCGATTTCGTCGGGGCGGGGGACGCCGTAGAGGCCGAAGGCGATGTCGATCCACTTGGCGTGGAGGGCGTCTTCCTCGAAGTTGTTTTCGGCGGCGCGGCGCTGGGCGAGGGTGCGGGGGACTTCGGCGGAGATGGCCCAGACGCGTCCGTTGCGGACCCAGGAGCGGGCGTCCCAGACGAAGCCGAAGTTGGCGCCGCAGTTCCAGCGGTGGCCGTGGATGAGGGGGATGATGCGGTCGACTTCCGCGTCGGGGTCGAAGCCTTCTTCGAGGGGGTACTCGGAGGCCATGGAGGCGAGGTTGAGGAGGATGGAGACGTTTTCGGGGTCGATGCCGTGGCCGATGCGGAGGACTTCGTTGGCGTCGGCGGGGCGTCCGGCGCGGAGGAGTTCGATGGCGAAGTTGTCGATGCCCTTGCCGGCGATGCGCAGGAGGGCTTCGCGGAAGCGGTACATGGGGTTGCCCTCGGGGATGGGGGTGTCGCGCATGTCCTGCAGGAGTTTCCAGAAGGGGCGCTGGTGCTCGAAGCGGGCGGTCCAGTCGACGGAGGCGAGGTCGGGTTCGACGGTGTAGAAGTAGCCGTCGGGGACGAAGTCGCCGTATTCGAGGAAGACGGGGTTGGTGAAGTCGATGAGGCCGATGCGGAAGTAGTCGCCGCGGTTGAGGAGGAGTTCGTCGAGGAACTGGATGATGTCGCCCTTGGCGAGCATGGGGGTGAGGACGGGGTCGATGATGAAGCGGGTGAGGGTCTTGAGGTAGGTGCGGGAGTTGAGCTGGCGGGTGTTGATGAAGCAGGTGGGGTCGCGCTTCTGCCAGGTGAGGAGGCGGAGGGTGTTGTCGAGGATGCCGGAGGAAAAGAAGATGTCGCGGCCGGCGCCGCGGCGGTCGAGGATGTCGAGGGAGGCGTCTTCGACGAGGCGGGCGTAGCGGCCGTCGGCGGTGCCGTAGTTGCGGACGGCGGCGCCGGCGACGAGGAAGGGCAGGCAGAGGGCGAAAACGAAGGAGACGCGGTGGAGGACCTTCTGGCAGGTGCGGATTTCGCAGAGTTTGTTGCGCTCGCCGAAGATGAGGAATTCGCCGCAGATGTAGCCGAAGGAGCCGGCGACGAGGAGGTAGGGGGTGACGAGGCAGGGGTACATGCCCATGAGTTTCCAGGGCGAGTAGTTGCAGTCGTAGAGGATGCCGAGGAGGCCGGCGAGGCAGGTGATGCGGACGCAGACTTCCCAGCGCTCGTAGAACCACGGGGAGCGGTGGGTGATCAGGAAGGCGATGAGCCACGGGATGAGGGTGAACGCCATCAGGACGAGGAAGCCGGGGTGGCCGTTGGCGGCGGATACGACGGAAAGCTGCGCGCGGAGGATGCCGAGGAGGGCGTCGAGGGGCGAGGCGTAGATTTCCATGAAGAGGCCGCGCTTGTAGAGGACGTGGGCGTTGAAGGCGTAGAGGCCGGCGGCGGAGAGGGCGAGGGTGCCCCAGAGGAGGAGGTGGTGGCCGAAGGAGGAGGCCTTGTTCCAGCGGACGAGTTCGCGGATCATCAGCGGGATGAAGGCGGGGAGGAAGACGAGGAAGGCGGAGGATTCGGTGCAGCCGATGCCGAAGAGGAAGGCCAGGGCGAAGAGGTCGCGCTTGCGGCCCCAGTGCTGGTAGCGGGAGAAGAGGCAGGCGCAGGCCATCAGCATCGCCATGTGGAAGGTGTGCGGGAGGGAGCGGGTGGAGGCGATCCAGAAGGGCGGGCAGATGGCGAGGAAAAGGCCGGCGCAGAAGGCGGAAAGGCGGCGGCCGTAGGCTTCGAATTCGAAGGACCAGGGGCCGGGTTCGTTGCGGACGAGGTAGCCGACGTTCATCATCAGGTCGGTCAGCATGGCGACGGTCAGGGCGCCGAAGAAGGCGGAGACGAGTCCCATCCAGGAGGGGAGGGGAAGGACGGGGAAGCGGTCGAGGAGGCGGACGGCCCAGCCCCAGAGGAAGTCGGTGGGGGAGGGGGTGGCCTCGACGCTCATCTTGGAGAGGAGTTCGTTGGTGGGCGGTCCGGGGAAGGCGGACCAGCTCATGGTCAGGAGGTAGAGGACCAGGGCGATGCAGAAGAGGGCGATGTCGAGGACCCAGCGGCGGGGATGGAGGTGGGCGTAGGCGTCGAACTTGATGGCGGCGTGGGCGTCGCGGCCTTCGAAGAAGGCGTCGACGTCGCGGGGCTGGAAGAACTGGAATTTGCCGTCGGGGGTGAAGCTGCCGAGGGTCGGGGGCTTGCGCGGGGGCGGTGCGGGGCGGAGACGGGAGCGGATGCGGTCGAGGAGGCCGGGGAGGAAGCCGGGGCGGGGAGGGGGGAGATTGGAGGAGGGTGAACTCATGGGCGAGAGGAGAAGGGAGTGACAAGTGACAAGTGACAAGTGACAAGATGCGGATTATTTACATGGAAAACCCGGGAACCGCTGAGCGGATACGGACGACGGAGAGGGGACGGACGCGGAGGACGCATCCGCGAATCCCATTGGCCAGGAGGTGCCAGGCGTTTGCGCGGCGGGGAGGGGACTCGCCGCCCTACCCGCCCTCTGCGCAGGGGGAGCGTCCCGGGGTAGGGCGGGCAGTCCCCTGCCCGCCTAGAGCATGGGATTTCCAGGCCGTGCAGGAGGGAATGCGCGGATGCGATGCCGGGATGGGGCAAGCGGGCGGTCATGGGGCGGGCTCCGGGAGGGCGGCGAGGGCGGAGCGGAGGGTGGAGAGGCATTCGTGCTGGGTGGGGGAGAGGGCGCCCTGGGGGAGGACTTCGGCGCGGCGGAGGCAGCGGCGGGCCTGGTCGAGCTTGCCGGCGCGGCGGAAGAGTTCGCCGGAAAGCACCCACGCGGGGGCGAAGTCCGGCGCGTAGGCGACGGACCGGCGGGCCTCTTCGGCGGCTTCCTTCAGTTCTCCGGCGAGCATCAGCATTTCGGTGAGGGTGCAGTGGAAGACGGGGTTCCAGGGCTGCGCGTGGATGGCCTGGTGCATCCAGCCGCGCATCTCGGGGTCTTCCGAACCCGAAACATACAGTATGGACTCGCAGACGGCGTTTAGCAATTCGGGATTGCGGGTGGCGCGGGCGAGTTCGCGGAGGTCGCGGACGGTGCGGGCGGCGGTTTCGGGGTCTTCGGGCCGCCGGGTGAGGGAGGCGCGGAAGATGGGATGGTCGGGGGCGGTGCGGCGGAGGGAGGCGCGGAGGGTGCCGATGGAACCGTCCTGCAGGATGCGCGAGAGGGTGATCAGCCGCAGGAGGATGGGCGGGGCGGAGCGGAGCTGGAGGGCGCGGTTGTATTGGTCGAGGGCGTTGGGCCAGTCGTGGAGTTCGCAGTAGCGCAGGCCGAGGGCGAGGCGGATTTCGCGGTCGTGTCCGGCGCGCTCCTGGAGGATCTGGACGGCTTGCGCGAAGAGGGGATCGGGGGGCGCGGTCCAGCAGAGGATGGCGAGCCATCCGGAGATGTCGGACGGGGTGTTGGCGAGGTGGCGGCGGGCGTGTTCGACGGAGCCGCCGATGTTGCCTCGCAGGCGCTCGATGCAGGCGATCTCGGGCTGGAGGAGTTCTTCGTCGAAGCCGATGCGCACGAGGTGGGTGAGGGTGGAAGCGGCGAGTTCGGGACGGTGGTGCAGGATGAAGAGGCGCAGGAGCGCGAGGAGGGCGTCGGAGTCGCGCGGGTCGGTGCGGAGGCGGGAGAAGACGGCGGGGAAGGTCGGCGCGGGGGCGAGGGCGTGGCGGAAGATGCGCTCCCATACGTCGGGCGGGAGGGGGTCGTCGGGCGGCGGGGCGCCGGGGGAGAGGGCGGAGAGGCGGTCGGGCGGGATGCCGGAGCAGACGAAGAGCCAGTCGGGATGCGTGGCGCGGGTTTCGGGGTCGAGGATGGGGCCGTAGAGGAGATCGAGGCCCCAGAGGCGGCCTTCGCGGTCGTACATGGCGGTCTGGAGGGAATCGGCGCCGGCGGGGAGGGTCGCGGGAATCGGCGTCAGGGCGTCGGGCGGGATGCGGTTGGCGAGCAGGCTGAGGTTGTCGGGGGACAGGGCGAGTCCGGCCCCGAAGACGCGGTCGGCGGCGGCGGGGTCGCCGGATTCGGCGAGGAGGACGCCGTAGGCGTCGGCGTTGCGGGAGATCAGCGCGAGGAAGCTGCGGAAGAGCTGGGCGGCTGGATTGCGGTCGGACGGGAAGCGGTCGGCGGCGCGCGCGAGGACGTCCCAGAAGGGGGTGGGGTCGGGGGGAAGGGGCACGGGGGACCACGGGGTGGGGGATGGCACGGGGCGGTAGAGCCAGCCGTCGGGGACGAGGCGGATGCCGGGGAGCGGGGTGGGGGGCGGGACGAGGAAGACGGTGTCGTGGGCGCCGGGGGGCGGCGGGTCGGCCGCCATCTGGCGGAGGATGTGGTTGGAGAAGAGGGTGGGGGTGGCGGCGTCGGCGGCGGGGACGGGGTCGGTCCAGCGGGCGCGCGCCCAGAGGAAGTAGGAGGGATCGGCCAGGCGGGACCAGTCGAAGACCAGGACGCGGCCGCCGCAGCACGGGTGTTCCGCTTGCCCGCGCATGAGGTCAGGATGCAGGTTCGCCAGACGCAGGAGGTCTGCCATGCCGCCGTCGCCGGGAATCGGGATGGAACCGAATTCCGCGATGCGGTCGCCGGGGGCCATGCGCGAGAGAAGGGTGCGGGCGGTACCGTAGACGATCGACGCGGGGCGCGCGTCGGCGACGGGACGCTGCCAGAAGACGACGCCGGCGAGGGCGACGGGAAGGACCCAGGCGAGGGCGGAGTGGAATCCGCGGTAGAAGCGGCGCGGCCATTCGTTGTCGTCGAGCTGGCGCTGGCCGTGGATCCAGAATTCGCCGGCGATGCAGCCGACGGCCACCGCGAGCGCGGCGTCAGGGAGCAGCGCGACGAAGACGGTGCGGGTGATGCGCATGAGGAGGGCCAGTTCCGCCGGGAGCCACGCCACCGCCAGGACCGCGAGGACGAGGCGCAGGAACATCTGGTCCTTGCCGTAGTACCACGGGCTGCGGCGGGAACCGAGGAAGAGGACCAGCACCGGCACCCACGCAAGGGCGAAGGCGGAGAGGAGGCCGGGATGGCGGTAGGGGAGGAAGACTTCGGCGCGGTTCGCCAGGACCGCGAGAAGCGTGCCGCCGAGGGAGGCGGAGGTGGCGTGGCCGGAACGGATGAGATGCCAGGCGTGCAGGACGTAGGCCGAGGCGCCGAGGAGAAGCCCGAGCAGCCAGAGGAGCCAGGAGCGTCCGCTGCCGAGTCGGCCGTTGTGGAAGAGCGACACCGCGACGGCGATGGGCATGAGCAGCAGCAGCGGCCAGAAGAACGGGTACTCCAGCGAGCCCGCCGCGAGCCAGCCGCCCAGCGCGAAGAGCCAGCGGTCGCGTCCCGTCTGGGCGTGGCGCGCGAGGAGCCAGAGGGCGATGCCGAAGACCAGCAGGTGGAAGGTCTGCGGCAGGGAGCGGGTGGAGGCGAGGGCCCAGGGGGTGCTGGCGAGGAGGTAGAGGCCGGTGGAGACGGCGGCGAAGACGCGCGCCTGGCGCTCGCGGACCACGTCCGCGGCCATGGCGCCGGGGACCGTGCGGTAGGGCATCTGGAGCACGAGCCAGACGAGGATCGCGATGCCGAGCGCGCCGCAGAAGAGGCTGAAGACGTTCATCGCCGCGGCGGGCGGGAGACCGGCGCGGGCGGAAAGGCGGACCAGGGTTTCCCAGACGGGCGCCGAGGATACGCCGGGTCCGTCGAGCCGGAGGGCGTCCACCAGCGCGTGCGCCGGGGCGCCGGGGAAGGGGGCGGCGCCGACGAGGGTGCCGTATAGCACGAGGGCGAGGAGGAAGAACGCCGCGGGCACCAGCAACCGGCGCCACCCCGTCACCGGCGGCGGGGGAGGGGGCGGCTGGCGGGGGATGGGAATGGGGCTGGATGCGCCGACGGGCATTCAGGGAGCCTTCCGGGGAAAGCGGCTGCAACCGACTGCAATCGAGGGCAATCGACGGCAATCGGCGGCGGAGCGGGCGTCGGAGGCGGGCGGTCGGATCACGGGACGTCGCGGAGGAGGTCCTGGAGACGGGCCTGGAGGTCGGCGGGAAACTCGTGGACGCGGCCGCGGAGGGTGTCGAGGATCTGGCGGGCGGCGGGGTCCTGGCCGCGGGCGTGGTAGAGTTCGGCGGCGAGAAGCTGCATCTGGAGGTTGTCGGGAAGGACGGAGAGGACCTGCTGGATGTCGGTTTCGGCTTCGTCGAGACGGCCGGTGCGGAGGTAGAGTTCGCCGCGGGTGGAGAGGAGGAGCGGGTCGTCGGGCTTCATGGCGCAGGCTTCGTCGATGAGGGACTCGGCTTCGGCGTAGCTGCCTTCGCCGATGAGGATGTACGCGAGGTCGTTGAGGCAGGTGGGGGTGCGCTTGGCTTCGAGGGCGGTTCGGTAGGAGGCGGCGGCGAGGGAATACTGGCCGCGCTCGTACTGGAAGGAGCCGAGCATGAGGTTGCCTTCGTGGTTCGACGGATCGAGCGTCAGGAGGGCGCGGACGTGGTCTTCGGCCAGGTCGCGCTTGCGTTCGCCGAAGTCGACGGCGACCAGCATCTCCCACGCCTTGACGAGGCGGGGGTTCAGGCGGAGGACCTGTTCGAGTTCGGCGCGGGCGTCGCCCCATTCGTGGCGCTTGGAATAGAGTTCGGCGAGGAGCAGGCGCGTCTCGGGGGAGGCGCCGCGGAGGGACTTGATGGCCTTGAGGGCGCGCTCGTAGGTCTCGGGATCGGAACCGTCGCCGGTGAGGTAGGCGAGGAAGGACCAGGCGCGGACGTCCTGCTTGTGCTTCGCGGTACGCTCCTTGAGGGCCAGGACGGCGCCGTCGGCGTCGCCGCCGAGGTACTGCATCACGATGCGGTCGAAGGCGAGCGCTTCCGCGGGGACGCCGTCGGCGGCGAGGGCGTCGAGCTGCTCCCGCGCGGCGTCGAGGTCGCCCTCGGACATCGCGATTTCGGCGAGCTTGAGGCGGACGGAGGGGTCGCCGGGCTTGTTTTCGAGGGCTTCGCGGAAGTACTGGGCGCTGGTCTCGCGATCGCCGGTGGCAAGGAACGCGCGGGCGAGGAACGCCTTGGCGGCGGGATCGACGGACTGGCCGCCGGCGGCG
Source organism: Kiritimatiellia bacterium (assembly GCA_017527155.1). Lineage (GTDB taxonomy): Bacteria > Verrucomicrobiota > Kiritimatiellia > CAIQIC01 > Lenti-01 > CACXEY01. The sequence continues at coordinate 39,463 of JAFXQI010000022.1, read as the reverse complement.
CGGCGGAGTTCGGCTTCGGCCATCCTCGGGCGGCCGGAGACGGCCCACATCATGCCGTTGCGGACGAGGTAGCCGGTGTTGTAGACGTAGCCGTAGAGGTGGCCGAGGGACTGCATGACGCGGTTGTTCAGGCCGCGGTCGACGAGGGCCTTCCAGTCGGCTTCGAGGGGTTCGAGGGAGGGGGACTTGGCGTCGCGCGCGAGGGTGAGGAGGTTGAGAAGGGCGGAGATGTTGTCGGGATAGAGGGCGCGGGCGGTCTCGAAGTAGGGGACCGCGCCTTCCTTGTCGCCGGCTTCGACGCGCGCGAAGCCGACGTTGTTGAAGGTCTTCGACGCAAGGCGCAGGACGTACTGTTCGTAGGGGCGGATGGGGTTGCGCGGGTCGGCGGCGTCCGCCTGGAGGGCCTCCATCTGGCCGCGGAAGGCCGGGAGGCGCTCGCCGAGCACGACGTTCCAGTCGGCGCGGTCGGGGGTGGGGACGGCGGTCGAGACCAGGCCGTCGGGGACGAGGTAGCCGAACTCGCGGAGGAGGTCGGCGGAGTCGATCGCGGCGGTCTTGATGAGGTGCGCGTCGTTCGCCAGGTAGTCCTGGATGAACGCGCCGAAGCCCACTTGCAGGAGGGCGCGCTGGCGCGGTTCCTTGAAGGCCGTCTCGGAGAGGAACTTCAGGTAGGTTTCCGTGCCCGCCGCGGGCATCGATATCACCCGCAGCTTCGCGCCGTGCTCGTGCGCCGCCACGCGGAGGGCGTCGTCCAGCACGCCCGTCGAGAGGACGAGGTCGTGGTCGGCGAGCGACTCGACCGTCTGGTCCAGGAGGGCGGCGATCTTGGTGCCGGCGCGGCCGTCGGCGACCTTCGCGTTCAGCACGCCCGCGACGGCGAACGCCGCCGGCAGCAGCAGCGCGATGGTCCCGCACACCTTGCGCAGCGGCTGGCCGATCCCCACCGCCTTGTGGTCGCGCGACTGGCCCATCACCCAGAATTCGCCCGCGACCGTGCCGGCGCAGATGGCCAGGATCAGGTACGGGGTCACCAGCGGGAACGCCATGCCGAAGAAGTGCCACGGGGAGAAGGCCGTGTTGAAGATGGCCGCGCAGGCCGCCGCCAGCACCGCGAGGCGCAGGAGCGTTTGCCAGGCGTTGTAGCGCCAGGCCGCCTTCTTGCTGCGGATCAGGTAGAGGATCATCCAGGGAAGCGCCGTCATCGCGAACAGCAGGATCATCATCGGCGCGCCCGCGATCAGGCGCCACTGGTCCACCATCATCCGCCAGATCACCGCCGGCAGCGACGGGCAGAGCGGATGCAGCGGGATGGACGGATCCGTGTTCCAGAGGAAGCTCCCGTTGAGGATGTAGAGGATGATCATCGGCGGCAGCGCGCAGAGGGCCGTGCCGACCATCGTGCTCCACCGGAACGAGGCCCGCTGGAGCATCGCGCGGGCGACGAGGATGGCCGCCAGCGGCGCGAAGAGGATGAACGTCGCGAACTCGGGGATGCCGATGCCGTAGACGAAACCGAACCAGTAGAGGGTTCCGGTCTTGCCTTCGCGCTGGTACTCCGAGAAGAGCCAGGTCGCCGCGAGCAGCAGCAGCAGGTGGAAGGTACCCGGCATCGAGCGCGTCGCGTGGACCCAGAAGGGGACGCTCACCGCCAGCGCGATGCCCGACACGATGCCGGCCAGGCGGCGGGCCTGTTCCTCGCGGGCGACCTCGCCGGGGTCTTCCTTTTCGTGGACCGTGTAGCGCACGCGCATCATCAGCGCGGAGAGGAAGAACACGCACAGCGCGCCGCAGACCGCGCTCAGCACGGCGGAGCCGAGCGCCTCGCCGCCGAAGCGGCCGCACTGGCGGACGAGCCAGCCCCATACCGGGTCGAGCAGCGTCGGAAACGCGTCCAGATGCAGGTGCCATACCAGGTTCTTCGCCGGCATCCCGGGGAACACGCCCCGGCTGAGCGTCGCGAGGTACAGTCCGAGCGCGCCCGCGGCCAGCGCGGCCGAGATCCACCACCGCCCGCGGAGGGGCGTATCGACGATTTCGTTGGCGTTTTTGTCCAAGCTCATGGTTACTCCAAGTTGGTTTGCGTCCATCCTATCCCGTCCACGACCCGATTGCACGCCTTTTCGGCCATTTGGGACGCCGCCGTTCTTCCGCCCGCAGACACCCAGCCGATGGTCCTGCGGCATTCCGGATGCATGGTCGCGCGAAAGCGCGACCCTCCTGCCGGGCGCGCCACGGGGAGGGACGCGCTTCTGCGCGTCCGCGGTGGAAAATGCCCGGCGGGACGATGGATGGAGGGCCGACTGTTTCTTGGACCGCGCTAGGCGGGGTCGTAGGCCGCTTCGAGAACCGCCGGGTTGGTGGTGGGGAAGAGGTGGTCTTGGGTGCCGAAGCGGAGGCGGGCGGTGCGGCCGTCCGATTCGAGCGACAGCGCTTCGCCGGGAGCGCGGGCGTGCAGGAGGGCGGCCAGCAGGACGGCTTTTTCGAGGCCGTCGCCGCGGCGGGAGTTCCAGACTTCGTCGGGTTGGGCCGCGCGGGGGCCTTCGCCGTAGATGGATTCGTCGGGGAGGTCGCGGACCAGCGCGGGGAGGTCTCCGGTGGCGACGGCGCGGGTGGCTTCGTCGCAGACGGGGGAGCGCTCGACGGCCGCCTTCAGGAAGGGGCGCGGGTCGGTACGGGAGAGGTCGCGCCAGACGTAGAAGGCGAGGTCGGCGACGGGGTTGGTCCGGCGCTGTGCGGCGAGGGCCTCGACGAGGGCTTCGCGGGTGAAGTCGGGGCCTTCGGGGATGCGGAGGGCCGGCGAGGGAACGAAGGTCTTGGCGGGACCGTCGGCGTCGGGCCATCGGGGTTCGAGGCGGCAGAAGGCGGCCAGTTCGTCGGCGATCTCGCAGACGCCGGTGCGGAAGCAGTCGAATTCGCGCGCGAGGGCCTGGCGGTCGGCCGGGTCGTCGAGCCGCACGGGGTGGTTGCGGAAGAAGGCGTCGAAGCGGTTGAGGGGGATGCGGTCGGGGATGGGCGCGGCGAAGAATTCGTCTTCGTCGATGCCCGCCAGGAGCCGGTCGCGGGTGGAGTCGGAGACTTTGTAGGAGCCGGAGTTCTCGAAGGCGTAGGCTTTCTCGGCGGGCAGCCAGCGGGGTTTGCCGTTGATGGTCGCCTCGATCTGGAAGCACGGCTGCCGGTGCGGGGCCTGGCGGAGGAAGTTGCAGAGGATTTCGGCGGTGGGGTCGGTCGCGGCGAAGGCGCGGAGGCGGAATTGGAAGCGGGCGTAGGCGTCGGGGGAGATGGTCGCTTCGGGATAGACGGTGTGGATGTGGCCGGTGAGGTGCGAGACGATGGTCAGGCGTTCGTGCTCGAGGGCGCGGCGGGCCTTCGCGCTCAGGGCGGTGCCGTTGTACCACATGGCCTTCGTCACGAGACGCCGGTTGTTGGTCAGGATGCCGTCGCCGAGGTCGACGAAGTTCTGGGAGTGCAGGGGCGTGGCGAGGAGGTAGATGTCGTCGAGCGGGATGCCGGCGTGGACGTGCAGGGCCGCGGCGTAGAGGGTCGAGAGGGAGACGCATTCGCCGGCGCCGGTGGCGTGTCCGGGGCGGTGGCGGAAGGCGTCCATGGCTTCGAGGGTCTCGGTCTTCCAGTAGGGGATGGTGTCGCCGGAGTATTTGTCGAGGCCGAAGTGGCGGCGGATGTCGAGGTCGAAGTAGAAGCGGTCGCCGTGGTAGCCGAAGAGGGCGTTGGAGCGCGCGATCGTCTCGGGCGGCATGTAGCGCGCGAAGCGGTCGAGCTCGCGGCGCTGGGTGGTCAGGCCCCAGGTTTCGAGGTCGAGGTTGAAGGTGTAGTGGTCCATGATGAACTGCTTGAGGCGCAGGATGCGGCGGTAGGGGCTGAGGCGGGCCGAGTTCGCGAACCACGGGTCGTCGCGCCAGCGCCAGAGGGCCGGGGACATCATGTTTGCCAGGACCAGGGGATAGAGCAGGCGGGGAAAGATGAATATCTCCATGTCGGAGAGCGTCGCGGCGGAGGAGTACTCCTCCATGAGGGAGGAGGGGACGGGGATGTAGTCGGGGGGGATGGGGTTCATGCCGTACATGCTACCGCGTCCACCCTTCTCTCCGCCAGCCGAAAACTCGAGCCCGGGGGCGGGTGCCGGGCGGTGGGTTTTCATGGGGGGAGGTTGGGGGAAAAACCGAATGAAAGGTTCGGTTTTTCCTTGATATCGCGAATGGCCGGAAGGGAAGCGGGAATGGGGTGGGGGAGGGGGAAGATCACTCCGCGTCGGGGGCGGGGAACATGCTGGGTTTGGGCTCGGGGTCGGGGGTGGAACGGCGGCCGAAGAGGCTGCGGCGGGGGGCGACGGCGGAGGGGGCGTCGTCGGAATCCGGGGAATCGGACGGGTCCGCGGGCGGGAGGGCGTCCTCGTCGGCGGGGGTCGCGAAGGCGGCCGCCGCGGCGGCATCGAAGGTGAAGGGGGCGTCGGTCGCCGGGGATTCGGGGGCGGGAAGCGGGGTGTCGCCGTCCTCGGGGGCGAGGTCGGGAAGGTCGGCCGCGCCGGGGGCGTCCGGGAAGAGGCTGGAGGGGATGATGCCGACGGGGGCGCCGGTGCTACCGGGGGCGGTTGCACGGCCAATGCCGGTCGCGGCGGGGGCGTCATCAAGGGTGCGGAGGGTGATGCCTTCCTGCTTGGCCTTTTCCTTCTTGCGCATTTCCTTGAGTTTGGCGGGGGAGAAGGGGGCGAGGGAGGAGTCGGACCAGCCGCGGTACCAGTCCTCGGCCGCGACGTTGGAGGCGCGGTGGAGGCGCTCGGTCTCGGCACGGGCTTCTTCGGGGGTCATCAGGACGTACGGGGTGATGAGGACCAGCAGCTCGGTGCGCTGGCGGGTCTTGTTTTCGTTGCGGAAGAGGGCGCCGATGATCGGGATGCTCCCGAGGATCGGGATGTGGCTTTCGCTGGAGGAGTAGTCGGTCTCGACGAGGCCGCCCAGCACGATGGTGGATCGCGACGGGAGGGAAATGGACGCGGTCAGTTCGCGCTTGTTGATCTTGTACATGGTCGAGCCGTTGCCGACGTCGGTCTGGTCGCCGAGGGTGTTGGCGGACTGCGAAATCTCGAGCGTGACGTAGCGGGACGGGTTGATGCGCGGCTTGACCTTCAGCTCGATGCCGACGTCCTTGTATTCGTAGGTGCCGTAGTAGGTGCCGGAGGAGTAGCTGGAGTCGCCCGTCCGGATGGGCACGCTCTGGCCGGAGATGATGGAGGCTTCGGTGTTGTCGGTGGTCAGGATGACCGGCGTCGCCAGCACGCGCCCTTCGCCGCTGGAGGCGACCATGTCGAGGACGGCGTCCATGTTGAGGTCGGTGAAGGTGAAGAAGTAGCTCAGTCCCGTGCCTCCCGCGAACGCGCGGCTGACGGTGTCGCCCGCCACGGTCCCGAAGTTGTTCCCCCCGAACGAGCCGCCCCATGAGACGACGGGGTTCTTGACGGAGATGCCGTTGACGTTCTTGGCGTTGTACGCGGTCATGGATTTCTGGAGCCAGCTGATGCCGTAGGAGGAGTCGTTGTGGAGGTTGACTTCGAGGATGACGGCCTCGATGAGGACCTGCGCGAGCATGATGTCGACTTTCTTGATGACTTCGAGCAGCGCCGCGATGTCGCCCTTGGTGCCCATGAGCAGGATGGTGTTGGTGCGGGTGTCGGCGAGAATCTTGGTGTCGCTGGAGAGCTGCCCGATCTTGGCAACGGCTTCCTTGGCGGCGTTGCGGTCGGCGGCGCTGGCGCGGGCGCGGACGAAATTCTCCAGGGCCTGCGCGCGCGAGTCGTCGCCGCTGGCGGTGGAGCGGCCGCCGCCGGGGACGTTGCTTGAATCGCTGGACGAGGAGGAGGCGCCGATGAAGTTGTTGAGCAGCGACGCCATTTCCTCGGCGTCGGCGAATTCGAGGTTGACGACCTGCACCTCGACTTCGGGATCGACGGAGACGTCCAGGGCGTTGACGATCATGTTGAAGAAGGGGAGGTTGACGGGGTTGGTGATGACGATGATGATGTTGGTCCGCTCGTCGGTGAGGATCTTGACCTTGCCCTGGATGATGCCCTTCTCGGCGGCGGTGGCGGCGGTGGAGGCGGCGCTGGGCTGGGCGGCGTCCTCGGCGGCGGCGGCGGGCTGGCGGGCGCGCATCATGCTGGGGGGACGGCGGGGAAAACGGGGCTCGGCGACGCGCGCGACTTCTTCCTTCTGCTCGCTGTCGCTGGCGAGTTCGTTGAGGCGGGCGGCGATGTCGGCGGCCTTGGCGTGGCGGATGACGTAGACGCTGGTCTCGACGTTGAGCTCGGTCGGCTGGTCCACCATCTCCAGGATGTCGTTGATGCGGCGCAGGTTGGTGGAGGTTTCGAGGACGAGGAGGCTGTTGATGCGGTCGAGCCGCTGGACCTTCCCGTAGCCGTGGAGCATGGCGCCGACGATGTTGTTGGCGTCCTCCATCCCGAGGTACTTCAGGCGGATCAGCTGGCTGACCAGCGCGTCGCTCTCGGGGTAGCCGCCCTCGGGGACCTCGGTCTGGATGGACATGCCCTCGGTGGACGCCTTGTCGATCTGCACGACCCGGTAGAACCGCGTCCCCAGCGGCACGAGCGAGATGTTGTTCATGGAAAGCAGGCTGTCCATGACCTGGAGCATCTCGGACTTGGTGAGCTTCTCCTTGACCTTGATGTTGGGGAAGGTGGCGTTGACGCCGGGCGCCTTGATCATGGTGCGGCCGGTGACCTGCGAATACATGTCGAGGAGCGCGTCGAGGGGGGCGTCCTTGACGAGGTTGAACTGCCAGATGCTGTCCTCGTCGCCCGCGTCGGCGCCGGCGGCGGGGTCGCGCGCGGAGGGGAAGGAGCGCGGCGCGGGCGCGGAGGGCGCGGCGTCATCGGCGGCGGCGTCCGCGTCGCCGGGCACGGGCGCGGCGGCGGCGGCGCGCTGGCGCGCCTCGTTGAGTTCGCGCAGGCGCCGCACCCGTGCGCGCGTTTCGTCGCCCTGGGCGTAGGCGGCCGCGGGGGCGAGTTCCGCGGCGGCGAACGCCACCGCGAGCAGGGCCGACAGGCCCCGCTGCCAGAGGGAGGGATGGTGCTTCGCGTGGTTCATGCTCTCGACTCCGTCGTTGTGGTCAAACGTCTCCTTGCGGCCCGGGCGGGTTTTTCGATTGCATTCGACTGCAATCGATTGCAATCGACTGCAATCGGGATTTCCCGCGTCCGGGGTCGGTTGTGCGCCGGGCGGTCATTCGGCGGCCTCCCCGCCGGCTTCGGCGCCGCCGCCTGCGGCCTCGCGGCGGTAGGCGCAGTCCATCTCGAAGCCGCCCTTGAGGGTGCCGAGCTTCGCGCCCGTCTGCGGCTGGATGCGCAGCTGCCGGATGTCCGACACCACGCCCTGCGACTGCTGGTCGTAGAGGAAATGCACCAGCGCGTCCAGCGTCCCCTCCCACTCGCAGGTCAGCGTCGTCTCGTAGAGGTCGCCCGCCTCGCGCTCCTTGTCCGACGCCGACCGCCGCACCAGCGCCAGGCCGTGGCGGCTCGCCATGCGGTCCACCTCCGGCAGCAGCTCCGCTTCCGCGCGCTTGCCTTCGGCGAACACCGGCACGCCCTTGCGGAACTCCGCCAGGCGCGTCTCCACGTCCGCCTGCTGGCCGAGCATGCGCTCCGCCTTCGCCAGGCGGTCGTCCAGGTCGTCGCGGCGGTCGCGGTAGTCCTTCCACTCCGCGCGCTGCGGCGCCAGGAACGCCCACGTGCCCGCCAGCAGCGCTACCGCCAGCGTCGCGAAAAGGAGATTGCGTTCGCGGGGGGCCATCTTCACGGCGCACCGCCTTCCGATTCGTCGCCGTTGCCGGGGAGCGCGGCCGTGATGCCGAAGGTGTACTTCGCCGCGCCGCCGCCCGCGCCCGGCTTCATGCTGATGCCGTCCGACTTCACGTCGTCGAACAGCCCCGACTCGTCGAGGCCGCGCGTGAAGGCGTAGATGCGCTCCGAATCGTCCGCCTCGCCGCGCAGCGTCAGCGACGTCCCCTTGCGGTAGATGAACGAGTTCAGCTCCACGCCCGGCGGCAGCGCCTCGCTCATCGCCCGCAGGCACTCCAGCGCCGAGCGGCTCCGGTCCGCGTAGGCCGCGAAGTCCATCACCTTCGCCCTCAGCCGCCGCACCTCCGCCGCCGGCTTCTCCACCGCCTCCACCTTCGCCTCCAAATCCGACAGGCGCGCGCGGCGCACGTTCAGCATCGTGAAAAACACCCCCAGCGCCAGCAGCCACAGCGCAACGAACACCGTCGCCGCCCCCATCAGCACCCGGTTCCCGCGGCGGCGCTCGTCCTCCTCCCGCCACGCCGCCGGCGCCAGGTCCATCCACAGCGGCTCCGCCGGCTCCGCCAGCCGCCGCGCCGCCCCCTCCGACACGCTCGGAACCTCCTCCGCCTTCACCGTCTCCGGCGCCGACGCCCCCAGCGCCTTCGCCAGCCCCGCCGCCCACGACACGTCGACGCCCTCCGGCGCCACCACCGACATCTTCAGCGCCCCCTCCGCGCCCCACGCGCTCTCCAGCGACGTCAGCGCATACGACACCTCCTCGGCCGCCTCCTCCAGCCACTCCCCGTCCGCCCCCTCCGGCGGCAGCGGCGGCAGCGCCCCGAACGCGATCGGCCGGGTCCCGTGCGCCACCGCCATCGCGATGCGCCCCGACGCCTCCGCCCGCAGCACGATCCTCCCACCGCGCGGCGACTCGCCCAGCAGCTTCCTCGCGCCCCACCACCACGCCAGCGGCTCCACGTCCACCGCGTCCGGCAACGACCCCAGTTCCAGGAACGGCGCCCCCGCCTTCTCCACCGCATCCGCGCGCACGATGGCGAGCGCGACCAGCGATTCCGCCTCGGTGCATTCCAGCGTCTCGACGCCCGTCGCCGTCTCCTCCTCCGGGAAGGGCGAGAGCTTGTCCGTCTGGAGCCCGGCCATCCCGTACAGCTCCTCCGCGTCCCCCGACGGGAACGTCTCCAGCCGCACCAGCGCCTGGTCCATCGGCAGGACGACGGATATTTTCCCCCTCATCGACTTCAGGTGCGGACGCAGCGCCTCCGCCGTCCACTTTCCCCAGTCCATGTGGGCGGAGTCGACCGGCTCCGGCGGCGGAAGCGTCGCGGCCGTCTCGCCGCCGTCCCCCTCCGCGGCCGCGCCCCCCTCCGGAGCAAACGCCGCCGAGCCGCGGGAATGAACGTCCCACGACTCCTTCGTGCGCCGCAGGACGGTCCATTCCAGCCCGTCCGGCCTGACGCACACACCGGTTGCCCAAGCATTGGCCATAACCCCTTCAATATACCCTCCCTTCCCCTTCCCATGCAACCCTGCATTCGGCCCTTCTCCGGCCTGATTCCCCTCCTGTGCATCCAGCCGTTCACACATTCCCCTGCCGGCATCCGGTGGGAGAGCGTTCCCATCCCCCGCCATCTCGTCCCAACCTCTATCGCCGCCGGTTCCGGCGTGCCTCCAGAGGGGCGTTCAGCCATTCGCGGATGTCCGATTGCAGGCGGCGGGTCCCGGCATCCGGGGAGGGATCGCCCAGTACCCTCCGTATCGCATCCCAGAAAGCCTGCGTGCGCACCGCGTCCGCCGTCACGGCCCATCCACCACGGGAGACTCGCGATATCAAGGAATTATCGGGGATTTCTTTCGAGTTCCGTCTCCTCCCGCGTCCCGGCCCAGGGGGCTGGATGTGGCGGATCGTGACCATCCGCATGATCCCGAGCTTGGATTCGACCGCCCGGATCAGGTGGGTGACCTTGGGATGCTCGGCGAGGAGACGGGCAAGCCGGGTCTTGGCCTGGGTGACGGTCTGGTGGTCGGAGGGGGAGAGGGCGGGGAGGGATTCTTGGTTGTCGGGGAGGAGCCATTCGAGGGGGATTCGCGGGTCGAGGCCGGTGAGCTGGCGGAGGCGGGTGGCCAGCTTCTTGTAGTGCATGGCGGTGGAATACTTGATGGACGGGACGTGCTTTTTCATCCAGCCTTTGAGACCCGGTTGGCGGGCGACGATGCGGCGGGAGCCGTTGCGGGACTTCTTGAAGAGGAACCGGGAGTCGAGGGTGGGTTCGAGGTCGGCCAGGCGGGAGCCGATGCGAAGGCGGCCGCAGAGGGTGCGCGGGTCGAGGTCCCAGACGTCTTCGATGTCGCCGGGGGAGGGGATGCCACGGAGGGAAAGGGGGGCTTGGGAGGCGGGAGGTGGCACGGGTTCTGGCGGGGAGACGCGGCGGCGGAGGCGGGAGAGGATGCGTTTGCCTCCGTACCAGGCGAGGTGCGCGGCGAGGGCGCCGGTGAAGAGGGCCAGGGAGCCGACGGTCTGCAGGAGCATGGCCGTGGGGGCATGGCTGCAGGAGGGGCCGAAGCAGTCGGAGGCGAGGGCCTTGAGGTAGCCGCGGGGGAAGATGGGTTCGTCTTTCATGGAGGGGATGATGGATGAAAACGGAAGGAAATGCAAGAGAATTCCTTGATATCGCAAGTGGGGCGGACAATGGAGGCCAAGAGTGGGGCGGACAATGGAGGTCAAGGGAGGATGTGGGCGGGAGAGGGGGAGAGGGAGGGAGGATGGACGGACGGGCGGACGGGCGGGTGGTTTGGGGTTGCGTTCACGGGGGGGGGATGGGTATGGTACGGGGGCAATCGGCGGGGTGCCGATGCAAACAATGAAAGGTCATGACATGAAGAAGACGGCAAAGGGTTTGTGGTTGGGCTTGGTGGCGATGGCGTTGGTCGGTACGGTGGTCGCGTCGGCGGCGGTGCCCGTGCAGATCGGCATCGTCGGGGATTCGGCGCAGTTGTTCGGGGCCGACCGCGAGGTGGTGGGGCTGCGGCTGAATCTGCCGTACAGCGAAAACATCGAGATGACCGGCCTCGATCTCGGCATCGCGGGCGGCGGCGGCACCATCCGCGGCATCCGGCTGAACGCGATCAACCTCTCGGACGTGATGTCCTGCGGTTTCGAGGTGGGTCTGGTGAACATCGACGAAGCGGCGACGGGCTTCCAGCTCGGGTTGGTCAACATCGTGAAGGGGCAGATGGATGGGTTGCAGATCGGGTTGTTCAACCACGTGGGTGGCCTCCACGGGGTGCAGATCGGGATCATCAACATCATCGATTCGGGGGACGTGAAGATGATGCCAATCGTGAGCTGGGCGTTCTGAGAACGGGTTCGGCCGGGTTGCGGAAGGCGTCCCCTGCGGGGGGCGCCTTCGGCGTTTCCAGGGGGGAGGAGGGGGGATTTTTCATGGTGGGGATGATGGTGCCGGGAAGGGGGAAATGTGTGGATTTTTCCTGTTTCCAAAAGTTGGTCGCGACGGGGGGCGGAAGGGCGGGAGGGCGGGAGGGAGGAGGGGTTAGAGGGGGAGGTCGGAGGGGAGGGGGCGGGAGGCGGTGAGGCGGTAGCCGCGGCGGGGAGGGCGTGGGACGGAGGGGAGGAAGTCGATGTGGAGGTCGCCGGAGAGGTCGGTGCGGAGGACGGGGAGGTTCCGGGAGGCGAGGAGGTCGAGGAGGGCGGCGTCGGGATGGTAGGCCTTGGAATGGGGGCCGCAGCTGACGAGGACGGCGTCTGGGGATACGGCGTCGAGCCACCAGGGCGGCGTGGAGGCGGAGCTGCCGTGGTCGGCGGCGAGCAGGAGGGCGGCGTCGGGGCGGCGCCCGGCGTCGAGGATGGCGCGCTCGGCGGCGGGGGTGGCGTCGGAGGGGAGGAGGACGGAGGCGCCGTAGCGGGCGACGCGGAGGACGAGGGAGGTGTCGTCGGCGCAGGCCATGGGGGCGTTTTTGGAGGGCCAGAGGACTTCCCAGGAGACGCCGAGGGGGAGGAGTCCGGCGTCGCCGGCGGAGAGGCGGCGGAGGGGAGGGAGGGGAGGATCGTCGGGATTGGGGTTTTCGCAGCGGGCGAGGAGGTCGCGGATGGCGGGGGTGGGCCATACGGGGTCGGGGAGCCAGAGGGCGCCGACGGGGACGGCGTCGAGGAGGTAGGGGAGGGCGCCGGTGTGCGCGGTGTCGGCATGGGTGAGGACGACGGCGTCGAGGCGGTTGACGCCCTGGGCGCGGAGTTGGCGGAGAAGGGTCCAGGCGCGGAAGGATTCGCCGGTATCGACCAGTACGCGGGCGGGTCCGGCCTGCACGAGGACGGCGTTGCTTTCGCCGGCGTCGAGGATGCTGATGCGGCAGCGCCGGGCGTCGAGGGCGCCCCACGCGGCGTAGGCGGCGGCGACGGCGGCGAGGGCGGCGGGGAGGACCCATCGGCGGCCCCGGGAGCGGGCCCAGACGCCGGCGAGGAGGACGGCGTAGCCGCTCCACACGAGGAGGGCGGGCGGGGAGCGGACGAACCAGTGTCCGTGGGGGACGCGGGAGGCCCAGCCGATGCAGGAGGCGAGGAGTCCGGCGAGTCCCGCGGCGGCGCGGTTGCACAGTTCGGGCCAGGCGGGGCCGGTCCAGGCGCCGAGAAGGCTGGCGACGCCGAGGGCGAGGAGGGCGAGCACGGTGGGGACGACGGCGAGGTTGACGAGGAGGGCGATGGGCGAGAAGAGGTTGAACCAGAAGGCGGTGAGGGGACCGGTACCAATCCACGCGGCGCAGGAGACGACGGCGTTCTGGCGCAGGAAGGCGCCCGCGGCGAGGGGGGCTTCCCGCCACCAGGGGAGGTCGGCGGGGATGCGCCAGCGGTCGCGCGAGAAGAGGCGGGCGACGGGCCGCTCCATCGGGGGTACGAGGGCGAGGAGGGAGGCGACGGCGGTGAAGGAGAGGATGAAGCCGAGATCGAAGAGCTGGTCGGGCGCGAAGACGAGAATCAGCATGGCCGCCGCCAGCAGGGAGCTGGTGCCGTCGCCGCGCCGGCGCAGGCAGAGGGCCCCCATCGCGGACACGGCCATGAGGCAGGCGCGGACGGCGCTGACGGCGGCGCCGGTCCCGACGGTGTAGGCGGCGAGCAGGGGCGCGGCGGCCCAGAACCAGCGGGTGCGCGGGATGCCGAGGAGGGCGAGCACGGCGTCCACGAGGACCATCATGACCATGACGTGCGCGCCGGATATGGCGAAGACGTGGATGGTGCCCGTCGCGCGGAAGTCGTCGCGGAGGGTCTCGGGGAGGTCGGCGCGGTAGCCGAGGAGGAGGGCCTGCAGGATGGCGCGCTCCTCGGGGCGGTCGTCGAGGCCCGCGGAGAGGATGCGGCGGCAGGCGCGGCGGCGCTCCATGCACCAGCGCACGAAGGGGTTCCCGTGGCCGGCGTCCCAGCGTACGGCGCGGTCGGCGTCGATGACGGCCTGCGTGCGGCCGCCGCGGCCGTGTCCGGGGCGCACGAGGCCGTGGAAGGCCCAGCGCTCGCCGTAGAGGGGGAGGGGGGCGCCGTCGGGGACGCCGCGCAGGACGACCTGGATGCGCCCGGCGGCGCGCTCCCAGCGGCCGTCGCGGTCCAGCGCCACGGCGTCGGTTTCGACGCACACGTCGCCGGAGCGGCGTCCGGGGCGGGGCGGGCGGCGCACGGCGTCCTCGCGCGCGACGGCGGCGAAGCGGACGTACTCCATTCGGCGGGGGATGCGCGAGGCGAGGGCGTCGGGGCCATTGCGGGCTTCGATGGAGAGCCGCGCGTGGCCGGCGCCGAGCACGAACAGCAGCAGCGCGAGGAGCCCCGCCGACCACCCGCGCCGCAGGAAGGCGAACGCGCCGCCCGCCAGCACGAGCGCGGCGGCGGCGGCGGTCCAGGCGGGCACGGGGAGCGTCAGGCCAGCGGCGATGCCGGCCATGAACGGTACCGCGATCCCGACCATCGGACGGGCGCGCGGCGGCCGCTGCGAGGCGAGGAAATCCTCCTCTTCCTGCTCCGCCCACCACTCCACGGCGGCGGGAGGTCAGGGCAGGATCGTGACGCTCCAGTCCTGGCCGTCGAATTCTTCCGACGAGGACCAGGCCTGGCCGAGCGCGTTGCGGCGCGAGAAGTCGCCGCCGGCGCGGCGGAGGAGGTAGCGCTCCTCGGAATGGTCGCCGCGGCAGCCCTTGAGCTGGATGGCGTAGAAATTCTCGCCGGGCTGGGTGATCCAGGAGGGGATGTCGATCTTCCAGAGATCGACCATGACCTCGCCGTCGGCCGGGAAGCCGCGGATGGAATTGGAGGGGGAGAGGTGGAGGTTTTCGACCCAGGAGCCCATGACCCAGTGGGCCATGTAGCCGTCCCACCAGCGGACGAAGATCTGTTCGTCGAGGTCGCCGGCGAACTGGTGGTCGGTCATGACGTAGAGGGTGACGGTGCGGTCCTGGGGGATGGACGCGGTGCCGTTGGCGAGGAAGGCGGTCGCCTTGCCGGGGATGATCTCGGCGGCGGGGGAGGCGCCTTCGGCGGCGTGGTAGGCCCACGCGGTGCGGATGTCCTGTGCGGCAGCGCCGGCGGCGGCGAGCAGCAGGAACGAGAGGGCGAGGGCGTGGACGGACGGTTTCATGGCAACGGTCTCCTTCATGGTCCGGACTCTAGCGTTTCGGACGGGGCGGCGGCAAGCCGCAAATCGCGGGGGGCCGGGGAAATGTCGTTCATGGGGGAGGAATGGGGGGGGAAAGGGGGAATTTGCCGGGGTTTTCCGTAATCTCAAAAAACGCTGCAGCCGGACCGGGCCCGCAAAGGGGGGGGCTTGGGGCTTGCCAAGGCGGGGGCAGGCGGCTAGAATCGGGGAGATGAAACGGAGAGGTTGGACAGGGTTTGCGGTCGCGCTGGCGGCGGTGGCATGGTGCGCGGCCGCGGGTGCGGCGCCGAAGCGGTGGGTGAGTTTCACCGTCGCGTCGGCCAATCTCTCCGACAACGACACGCAGGCGTACGGACCGGCCGGCATCCGGATGCTCCAGGCACTGGACCCGGACGTGATCGGCATCCAGGAGTTCAATTACAAGGAGGGGACCAGCGCCGACCTCGTGAAGCGCATGTTCCCGCGCGGCGACCGGGAGTTCTGCCGGGAACGCGGCGGGGCGCGGCTGCCGAACGGGGTCGTGAGCCGGTTCCCCGTGGTGGCCTGGGGCCAGTGGGAGGACCCGTACGTCAAGAACCGCCAGCTGTTCTGGGCGACGGTGCGGCTGCCGGGCGGGAAGGACCTGCACGTGGTGAGCGTCCATCTGGTCCAGAACCGCGCGAACCGGCGGATACCGGAGGCGGACTACCTGGTGGAACGCATCCGGCGGCACTTCCCCGCGAAGGACTACATCGTGCTCTGCGGCGACCTCAACACGGGCAGCCGCGAGACGGGCGTGATGGCGGTGCTGGGGCGGATCTTCGACCTGCAACGGGTTCCGGCGGACCAGAAGGGGAACCCGGACACCAACTCGGTCCGCACCCACCCCTACGACGTGGTGCTGCCGAACCGCGCGCTCGCCCCGTACGAGGTGAAGACGGTGGTGGGCGGGCTGGGCTTCCCGGACGGCATCGTGTTCGACACGCGGCTGTGGTCGCGGCCACCGTTCCCGGCGCGGAAGGACGACGCGGGGGCGTCGCTGCAGCATCTGCCGGTGATGAAGACGTTCCGGGTGCCGGTGGACTGAGCGGGGCGGCTCACGCAGAGGCGCAGAGAAGAAGAGACGCAGAGGGCTTGGAGGGGGGACGGGGAAAGAGTGAACTCGCGCGGAGGCGCGGAGGCGCGGAGGGCTTTTGGGGGACGGGAAAGCACAAAAGGACAAAAATGACCCCGTTTTTCTCTCCGCGCCTCCGCGCCTTCGCACGAGTTTTTCTTGCCCCCCTCCAAGCCTCTGCGCCTCTGCCTCTCAGCGTCTCTGCGTGAGAGATTGTCCCGCGTCACTCGTCGGGCTGGAGGGTTCCGAAGGTGACCTGGACGCGGGCCTGGGGGGGATCGGTCTGGACGAGGGAGAGGCTGGCGGGGAGGTCGGCGTGGATGGGGCGGAGCTGGGAGACGGGGCCGCCGACGCCGGTCGCGTCCACGAAGAGCCGCACGTCGCCCGCGGACAGGGCGTCGACGAGTTCGGGCGGGCCCTTGACGGTCACGGCCGCGACGTCGGGCACGACCGTCGCCTGCAAGGCCTGCCCGGGCGGGCAGACGAGGCCGACGGGGACGTCGTCGAACCGCATGGTCCCGGAACGCTCGACGATGGGGATTTCGAGGGTGGCGGTCGGCGGATCCATCCGTACGTGTTCGGCGGCGTCACCCGGCAGCACGAGGCGCTGGGCGCGCCGGGTGAAGGTCCGGATGCGGCCGTCGAGGTCGATCGGCAGCGTGGATACGGATTCGATGCGCGCGAGGACGGATTCGGGTCCGGTGAGCTGCACGGTGGCGGGCGTGATGACGGGCGCCTTCTGCTCGTAGCCGGCGGGGAGCATGTTCTGGGTCTCCAGCCGCACGGGGACCTGCTTGGTGCCCTGGCGGTCCATGCGGACGACGATCTTGGACGGCACGGCGAAGTCGAGGATGGGCGAGCCGGGGGCGCTGACGTCGGCGGCCGCGAATTCGTGGACGCAGGGGGCGGCGTCGGTATGGTGCCGCAGGTCGACGGAGACCTTGACGAGGTCGCGGTTGAGCAGGCGGAGGTCTTCGCGCGTGCCGAGGAAGGAGATGTCGACGGTGCGGGCGGAGGCGTCGAGGACGATCCAGCCGGGCGGCGGCTGGATGGAGACGGGGATTTCCGTCACGCGCGCGGAGTAGCCGGTGATGGCGCGGATGCCGAACCACACGATCGCCGCGATGGCCAGCGAGATCAGGAAGATGCCGCCGCGCGTTTCGAGCCGGTCAGAGATGGTTTTCAGTATCTTCAAATTCCTTCTCCATGAGGGCGTCGGTCTTGGCGATGCCGGTGGGCGAGAGGTCGAGGCTCTTGCGGAAGCGGGTCCAGCGGGATTCGCGGGCGGCGGTGTTGCGCAGCAGCAGGGCGGCGAGGAGGCGGTGCAGGCGCGATTCGTCGATGCCGTAGGCGAGGTGTCCCTTGTAGGCGACGGAGATGGCGCCGGTTTCCTCGGAGACGACCAGGACCAGCGCGTCGGTTTCCTCCGATATCCCCACCGCGGCGCGGTGGCGCGTGCCGAGGTTGCCCGGCAGCGGCTTGGAGGTCAGCGGGAAGACGCATGCCGCCGAGCGGATGCGGTTGCCCGCGATGATGACCCCGCCGTCGTGCAGCGCCGTGTGCGGGAAGAAGATGGTGTTGAGCAGGTCGCTGCTGACTTCGGCGTCCACGTGCGTGCCGGTTTCCTGGATCGCGCGGGTGCCGATCTCGCGCTCGATGGCGATCAGCGCGCCGGTCTTGCCGGCGGAGAGGGTCTCGACGGCGCGCACCAGCTCCTCCAGCACGTCGCGGTCGTGGACGGTGCCCGACGAGAAGGCCGGCTTCTTGCCGAGCTCCGCGAGCGCGCGGCGGATTTCGGGCTGGAAGATCACGACGACGGCAATCACCGCGTACATCGACAGGTGCTGCAGCAGCCAGTTGAGCGTGGTGAGGTGCCCCACCTGCGTGACGACCATCAGCAGGATGGCGGCGAACACGAGCCCGAGCAGCACCTGCGCCCCGCGCGTGCCGCGGAAGAACAGGAACACGGAATAGATGATGGCCGAGAGCACGGCGATTTCGAGGAATCCCCGCAATCCGGGCAGGACGAGCGTGTGCGAAAGTTGTTCCCAGGAAATCATGCCCGCACTCTGCCACGCCCCGGCCCCGCGCGCAAGCGCCAATGCGGGGAAAAGAGCGTATTTCGGCTTGCGCGGAGGGGGGAGTGTGCCGTAGAGTCCCACCGGAATCCCAACCAACCGAAAGGAATTGCCATGAAGAAACTGATTGTCCTGCTTGCGGCCGCCGCGATGGTCGCGGGGCTGTCCGGATGCGTCTGCCCGTCGCAGTGCGAAAAGGCCGCGAAGCCGGCTTGCTGCGGCGATGCGTGCACCTGCTCCTCCGCCTGCGAGGCCTCCTGCGGCTGCGCCGCGAAGGCCGACAAGCCCGCCTGCGACAAGCCCGCGAAGGTCAAGGAGCCGAAGAAAGCCGCCGTCAAGGAGACCAAGAAGGCCGCCAAGAAGAAGGCCGCTGCCGAGACGCCCTGATCACGGCCTTTGCCAAACGCCCCCGGAGTGTTCCGGGGGCGTTTTGCTTGATGGGAGGAGGGAGGTTGCAGGGGGCGGGCGGTCAGGACTTTTCCTTCGCGGACGCCATCTGTTCGCGGCGGTCGTGGAAGGCGCGGGCTTTCTTGCGGAGGGCGGCGAGGCGGGGATGGTTGGCCTCCGTGAGGGTCGCGCCGAAGGCGGCCAGGAGGTCGCGGGAGTTGCGGGGGAGGTCGGTCGGGGTCTCGATGACGACGCGGACGTGGTGGTCGCCGGCGGTCCGGCCGCGCGGGTCGGGCATGCCAAGGCCACGGAAGGTGAAGAGTTTGCCGTCGGAGGTGCCGGCGGGAATCTTCAGGGGGACGTCGCCGCGGAGGGTCGGGATCTGGATTTCGCCGCCCAGGGTGGCGATGTGGAAGGGAATGGGGACTTCGCAGAGGGTGTCGAGGCCGTCGCGCTTGAAGATGTCGTGGTCGCGGACTTCGAAGACGACGTACAAATCGCCGGGAGGGCCGCCGCGGGAGCCGCCTTCGCCCTTGCCCGCGAGGCGCAGGCGGGAACCGGTATCGACGCCGGCCGGGATCTTGAGGGCGATCTTTTTCTTGGCGCGCTGGCGGCCTTCGCCGTTGCATGCGGGGCAGGGCTTGGAGATGGTTTCGCCGGTGCCGCCGCAGCGGGGGCAGGGGCGGCTCATCTGGATCCAGCCGTTGGAGGTGACGACCTGGCCGCGGCCGTGGCAGGTTTTGCAGGTCTCGGGCTTGGAGCCGGGGGCGGCTCCGGTGCCGTGGCAGTCGGGGCAGTCGTCTTCGATGTCGAGGGTGAGTTCGCGGGTGGAGCCGAAGGCGGCTTCTTCGAAGTCGATCTTGATGCCGTACTGGAGGTCGGCGCCGCGCGCCGGGCCGCCGGGTTCGCCGCCGCCGCGCATGCCGCCGCCGAAGAGGGTCTCGAAGATGCCCCCGCCGCCGCCGCCGAAGGCGGAGGCGAAGGCGCGCAGGGCGTCTTCCATGTTCAGGCCGCCGAAGCCGCCGGGGCCGCCGCCCATGCCGCGGCCGTGGTCGAAGGCCGCCCAACCGAATTGGTCGTACTGGCGGCGGGTCTCGGGCTTGGAGAGGATTTCGTAGGCCTGGGTCGCTTCCTTGAATTTTTCTTCGGCTTCCTTGTTGCCCGGGTTGCGGTCGGGATGGTAGAGCATGGCCTTCTTGCGGTAGGCCTTCTTGATCTGGTCGTCTGTGGCGTCGCGGGGGACTTCGAGGACTTCGTAGCAGTCGCGTTTGGTGTCGCTCATGGGGGGGGGCTCTTTCTGCTAGGTTTCTAGATATCTAGATATCTAGGTTTCTAGGGCTTGGGGGGCAGCTCAGAAGGGGCGCCAGTCCATGCCGGGCTGCATGGCGGAGACGGCGGCGGCGAGGAGGCGGGAGCAGGCGTCGAGGTCGTCGAGGGAGATGATTTCGCCGGGGGTGTGCATGTAGCGGAGGGGGATGGAGACGAGGGCGGCGGAGACGCCGGCGCGGGAGATCTGGATGGGGTCGGCGTCGGTGGGGGTGGCGCGGCCGTCGGCGACGGTCTGGACGGGGATTTTGTTGGCGTCGGCCACGGCCTTGAGGTGGCGGTAGAGGACGGGGTTGACGTTGGCGCCGCGGGTGAGGGCGGGGCCGCCGCCGAGCGTGACGCGGCCTTCGCGCTTTTCGGCGGATTCCATGAGGGGATGGTCGGTCGCGAAGGTGACGTCGACGGCGATGCCGACGTCGGGGTCGATGCCGAAGGTCGCGGTCTGGGCGCCGCGCGAGCCGATTTCTTCCTGCACGGTGCCGACGGCGTGGACTTCGGCCTTGAGGTTCTTGGTGGCGGCGAGCAGGCGCGCGGCCTCCAGGATCACAAAGGCGCCCGCGCGGTCGTCGAAGGCGCGTCCGGCGAGGCGGCCGTTGGGGAGTTCGGTGACGCCCTGGTCGACGACCATCGGGTCGCCGACGGAGACGAGCTTCTCGGCTTCTTCCTTGTCCTTGGCGCCGATGTCCACCCAGAGCTCGGTGAGGGGGGTGACGCGGTTGCGGTCTTCCTGCTTCTGGACGTGGATGGGGGCCTTGCCGAGGACGCCGGGGACGGTCTTGCCGGTCGAGGAGAGGATGCTTACGCGCTGGCCTTGCGGAATCTGCGGGTCCCAGCCGCCGATGGGGGAAATCCAGAGGTAGCCCTTGTCGTCGATGAGGGTGACGATGAAGCCGATTTCGTCGTAGTGGCCCGCGAGCAGGACGCGCGGGGAGCCGCCGGGATTGACGACGACGTCGGTGTTTCCGTGCACGTCGGTGCGGACTTCGGCGGCGAAGGAGGCGGCCTCCTTGCGGTATTCGCGGACGGCGGCCATTTCGTAGCCGGAGGGCGAGATGGTCGCCATCAGGCGCTTGAGGAAGGAGAGGCTTTTGGCGTTCATTGGAGGGCTCCTGGGGTGGGGGCCGGGCGGGTGGCCAGGCCGGGGTTCAGCAGGTGGTTCGGCGGCGGCGCGATGGGGACCGGCGGGTAGGCCGGCAGCGCGGGCGCCGGGGCGGAAATGACGGGGACGGGACGGACGGGGGCCGGGGCGTAGGCGGGCGCCGCGGGTACCGCGGGGGCAGGCTGCGGCGCGGGTTGCGGCGCGGGGGCGGCCGGCGCCACCGTACGCGGCACGGGGGCCGCCGGCTGCGCCTGCGGTGGCAGCGTGAAGGAGCGCGACGCCATCGGCGTGGGCTTCGGCGCGGCGGCCGGCGCGGCCGGGGCGGGGGCGGGCGCCGGGGCCGGGGCGGGGAGCAGCGCGGGCACGGCGGGGGTCTGGACGACGGGCGCGCCGAGCTCCTTCTTGGCGCGGTTGACGAGGGCGATGTAGTTGAGGATGCCCTGCGCGATGCCGCGCGCGACCGTCTCGCGGTACGCCGTCGTGGCGAGCTTGGAGGCCTCGCCCGCGTTCGTCAAAAAACCGCACTCCACCAGCGCCGCCGGCATCGACGACTCGCGGATCACCACGAACCGCGCCCGCTTGAGGCCGCGGTCCTCGGCGCGGGTCACGCCGACGAGCGCCTTCTGGATCTGGTTCGCGAGGGCCGTGCTGGAGTGGTTGAACTTGTTGTTCGGCTCGGCGGCGTGCTTCTTGGAGAGGTCGCCGTCGGCGGTGGCGGGATAGTTCTCGGCGGCCGTCGCGAAGGTTTCCACGCCCTTGACCGCCGTGTTCGCCGTCGCGTTCAGGTGGATGCTCACGAAGAGGTCGCCCTTCTGCTTCGACGCCAGCTTGGGGCGGTCCTCCAGCTCCAGGAACTTGTCCGTGTCGCGCGTCATCACCACGCGGAGACCGGCGGCGAGAAGGTGCGCGCGCACGCGCAGGGCGATCGCCAGCGCCGTGTCCTTCTCCTGCTGGCCGGCGGTGGAGTGGCATCCGGGGTCCTTGCCGCCGTGGCCGGGGTCGAGGATGACCGTCTGCGTCCCGCGCCCGCCGAGGTAGGCCGAGGGCCGCACGAGCGGGTCGATGACGTACTGCGCGTCGGCGTCGCTCACGTACCACTTGCCCTTGATGGGGGTCAGCGGGGCGTGCAGCCAGACGACGGTGCCGTTGATGACCGCCTTCCGCTGGTTCTCGGTGAAGAGGAGGCTGACGTTCTGCCCGCGGACGAGATGGGTCTTGCCGGGCTGGGGGACGAGCGGCAGCCCGTACATGGCGGCGATGTCGGCGAGCGCGACGTAGCGCTTGCCGGAGAAGGCCACCGCCTTGAGGGTGCGCACCTGCGCCGACGCCGGGCGCGGGAGGACCGCGCCGGACGCCATCAACGCCACCATCGCGGCGAACAGCCAATGTCGAAGTCGAATCATGAGTCCGTGCAGTATACCCCCGCCGCCGCGGAACGCAATCCCATCCCGCCGGATTGGACGGGGCGGGTGCAGGAGCCACCCGGACGGGGCGGGAAAGGTGCCGTGCCCCGAGGTCTCCTCGGGCAAAAAAGCAAGGGACCGGTCAGGGTTGGGGGGCCTGGGCGGGGGCAGCCGGACGGCCGGCGGCCCAGAGGTCGCGGACCATCGAGGGCGGTGGCGCGGTTTCGTCCTTGCGCCAGGGGTAGACGCCTTCGGGGAAGTCGTCGGGGAGGAACATGCGGCGGCCGTCGGGGATGTCCGAGACCGTCACGCCCATCATTTCCTGCTTCTCGCGTTCGCTGATCAGGATGCCCGGAATCAGGTCGCAGAGGCTCGGGACGACCGGCGCGGCCTTGGGAACGTGGACGGAGAGGACGACCATGATTTCCGCGTGACGCACGCCGTGGTAGATGCGGAAGAAGTAGGGCAGGACGATTTCGTCCCCGCGGTCTTCCGCCGCGATGACCACGAAATGCGGGAAATGGATGGCAATGAGCTTCCCGACCGCCGGACGGAGGCCGTCGGCGCGCAGATCGATCCAGACCTGCCGGAAGGAAGGAACAGCGGGAACGGCGGAAACCGGGGCGGGAGGAGGCGTGGTGGCCTCGCCTTCCGCGGGCGCAGGCACCTCGGGGGCAGGCCGGGGATTCTCGGTCCAGTCGGCGAGGCGGCCGGAGATGAAGGCGTCGCCCGCGGCCGCGGTCAGGGCATCGAGGACGTCCTGGGGGGAGAGGCGGGCGCCGGGGACGGCGATGCGGTAATCGGGGGACCAGCGTTTGCCGGAAGTGGCGGATGACATCACGACTCCTTCTTTTCAAGGGCCTGGATGCCCTGGACGATGCCGTGGATGATCGCCTCGGGGCGGGGCGGGCATCCGGGGACGTAGACGTCGACGGGCAAGACCTGGTCGACGGGGCCGCAGAGAGTGTAGGAGTCGTAGAAGACGCCGCCGGAGACCGCGCAGGCGCCCACCGCGACCACCAGCTTGGGCTCGGGCATCTGTTCGTAGACGCGGCGCAGGCGGGGGGCCATCTTGCGGGTGACGGGACCCGTCACGACCAGCACGTCCGCATGGCGCGGCGAGCCGACGACCTTGATGCCGAAGCGCTCGACGTCGTAGCGGGGGGTGACCATCGCGACGTTTTCGATGTCGCACCCGTTGCAGCTGCCCGCGTTGCAGAAGAACACCCAGAGGGCGCGGCGGAAGGAAGCGGGAGCGGCGCTCACGGCGTGCCTCCGGGGAGCAGGAACCAGACGGCCACCGCCGCGAGGAACCAGAGGATGTAGTCCGGGAGCAGGCCCGCATGGAAGGCGAGAAGCCGGCGGTAGTAGGGACGGAGGGCCGTGAGAAAGCCCCAGTACATGTGAGAGGCGGAGACGCGCGCGGCCTCGGGATCGGCGACGTCGTTGCCCGATACGAACGGCTTGCGGGCTTCGTCGGAACGGGCCGCGTCGCGGCGTCCCAGCGCGCGGATCCACAGGGCGACGAACACCCCGCAGAGGAAGACCCAAAGCCACGACCGCGGCGACCAAGTGCCGTGCGCGGTCTGCAACGCCGCCAGCGGCATGCTGAAGCTGGACTGGAGGAACGTGAACATGACCTCCTTCTAGCAAACCCCCCGCCTCGGCACAAGCGCGAAGACGCCACGAAGACGGACCGGGCCAAGGGCCGGACAACTCACGTCCGAATCCGTCCACCCCATCCTCCCGCCACCAGGGCTCCGTTTGCGGAGCGGACGTCCCGCCGTCCCTTCTCGACCTTCTCCCCAAGCTTCCCGGGGAGCACCTGCCAGAAGCCTTTTTCGGACAACCATTCCGCATCCAATGTCGAATCCTCCGTCATGGGCCGCCCATGGGGAACGGAATCAGCTGCCTCAACAAGTGCCACGATGACGCCATCCGTTGTGGTTCGGGCAAGCATTGATCTCACAGTTGGAAGGCAGGGGAACAACGGATGGAAGAAGGGAAAAATCCGGGATTGTCGGGGCGTCGGGGTTTGGTAGAGTGGACTGCGTATGCATGCATTGGCAAAATGGTATTGGCGGTGGGGGATGGCGACGCTGTTGGTTTTGGGATGCGCCGGGACGGCGTTCGCGGCGGGGGGAACGATTCCCACCGACGTGTCGGCGCGGCGCATCATGGCCGGCGACCGGCTGAACATTTCCGTAAAGGAGCAGAGCGACCTCAACCGCGTCTACGCGGTGGCGGGGGACGGGTCGGTGGATTTCGCGTTCGCCGGGCGCGTGGTCATCGGGGAACTCACCGCCGACGAGGCGGCGCGCAAACTGGAGGAAGTGCTCGAAAGCCGGTACTTCCGCGAGGCGCACGTGGAGATTTCCATCGCCAACTTCGTCGAGGGCGACGTGTACGTGACCGGGGCGGTGCGGAGTCCGCAGTCGCTGCCCTTCCGCGGGGACTCCATCATGACGCTGGTGGAAGCCATCACGCAGTGCGGCGGGCTGGCGGAGAACGCGGCGGGCGACCGGGTGCGCATCCTGCGGTGGCGGCCGGGCGGATCGATGGAAAAGCAGTCGATCGACGTGAACGTGCAGTACATGATGGACACGCTGGACTTCGCGAACGACCAGTACCTGCGGCCGCGCGACTACATCATCGTCCCCAGCCGCGGCAACGGCAGCGACGAGCGCAACGAGTTCCTGGCGATGGGCGAGGTCCGCCAGCCGGGATACCACCCCTACAGCGCGGACCTGGACGTCATCAAGGCGGTGACGATGGTCGGTGGCCTGGGCGAGTTCGCGGACTGGTCGTCGGCGCGCATCATGCGCAAGCAGCCGAACGGGGAGTACACGATTCTGCCGGTGGACCTCAACCGCCTCTTCAGCGCGGCGGACATGGAATGCAACCTGCCGATGAAGAAGGGGGACATCTTCATCGTGCCGTCGGTCCGCAACGTGGTCAGCGCGCAGATCTACCTGCTCGGCGAGGTGCAGAAGCCGGGCGCGGTGTCGTTCATGCCGGGGCCGACCGCGACGGCGGCTCGGATCATCCTGGCGCACGGGGGGCTGACGGATTTCGCGGACGGGCGGGTGCGCCTCCAGAGGCTGGCTCCGGACGGGAGCAAGAAGACGCTGGTGCTGGACATCCGGAAGATCCTGAAGAAGGGGGACTTCGAGGACGACGTGGCGTTGCAGGACGGCGACGTGCTGGTGGCGCCCGAGGCGGGGATCCTGGACAGTTTTTGGCCCTTCTGATCGGAGACACACGATGAAAGACCTGCTCCAGCCGCCCACCGCCGCCCCCGCACCCGCCGCGCCCGCCAACGACGCGCCGAAATTCGAGTTCCGCAAGTATTTCTACATGATCGTCCGGCGGCTCTGGCTGCTGGTGCTGTGCTTCTTCATCTCCGTCTCCGTGATGCTGGTGATGATGATGAAGCAGGAACCGGAGTACACCGCGACGGCGAAGGTCCAGCTGGTGCGGTCGGTGCTCGCGCTGCCGAGCAACCTGCGGCAGGCGGACATGGAAACGATCCTCGGCGACTACGCGCAGACGCAGCGGTCGATCATCCTGAGCACGAACGTCATCGACCTCGCGAAGTCGAAGCTGGACCTGACGCCGCAGGAGTTCGGGTCCAAGGGCGGGTCGGTCTCGGTGAACCCGGGCTGGCAGACGGCCATCCTGAACATTTCGGTGACGAGTCTCGATCCGCACTTCTGCGCGGACTACGCGAACGCCATCGCGGAGGCCTACATCGAGTACAAGCGGGCCGAGCGTTCGGGCAGCTCGCAGGACACGGCGCAGAACCTCTCCGAGCAGGCGGCGAACCTGGCCGTCCAGATCGAGAAGATGGAAGACGACCTTCTGGCCTTCGTGCGCGAGAACAGCGTGCTCGGCATCAAGGAGCGCGGCAACCAGGCGGCGGCGCTGTTCGCGCAGCTCTCGTCGCAGTCGGCGGAGTACCACACCCAGCGGCGCCTGCTGGAGACGCAGCAGCCGTTGCTGTCATCGGCCTCGCCCGAAATCGTGCTGGCGACCCTCGACTACGGCCTCTCCGCCCAGGCGCTCGCGACCCCGGCCGCGGCGGAAGCGGCGGCGACGGCGGCGGGCACGGGCGAAGGCGGCGCCGACACGCTCGCGGACAACGTGGAAAACCTGATCGACCACGGCCTCATCCAGCCGCCCAACTGGGAGAAACTCAAGCGCGAGAACGCCCTCCTGGAGGCGCAGCTCGTCTCCTACCGCAAGAAATGGCTCGACGACCATCCGTACATCCAGCAGACCCTCGAAAAGCTCCGCGCGAACGAGGAGGCGATGGATGTCGAGACGCAGTTCGCCCTCAAGCAGTACCGCGCCAAGCTCGAAGCGCTTTCCATCAAGGAAAAGGCCGCGAAGCGCGTCGAGAGCGAATGGGAGGAAGAGGCGCTGGAAATCGAGCGCAAGAAGACCGAATACGAAGGCCTCCAGCGCAAGCTCGACCGCGCCCAGCGGCTCTACGACCTCATCCTCAACCGCCTCCAGGAAGTGGACATCTCGGCCGGCATCCAGCTCGAATCCGTGCGCATCCTCGAACGCGCCCTCGTCCCCGGCGGCATGAACAACCCGCGCAACCTGCAAGGGCTGTTCCTCGCGGCGATCATCGGGCTGGGCATCGGCATCGCGCTGATCGTGTTGCTGGACTTCATGGACGACTCCATCCGCATTCCCGAGGACGCCGTGAAGGCGCTCGACGTGCCCTTCCTCGGCCTCGTCCCGATGGCGCACTGGAAGCGCGACGAAAACGAAAGCTACTGGATCGGCAAGGTGGACCCGTCGAGCGGCTTCGCGGAGGCGTACCGCAACATCCGGTCCGCCATCCTGCTCAGTCCGGGCGACCCCGTCCCGCGCATCTATTCCGTCATTTCCTCCGTGCCCAAGGAAGGCAAGACGACCACCTGCGCCAACCTCGGCACCTGCTTCGCGCAGACGGGGCGGAAGATCCTGCTCGTGGACATGGACCTCCACCGCGGCAGCCTGCACCATCCCTTCGGCCTCCAGGCGGGGCTGGGCGTGTCCGACGTGCTCGCCGGCAGGGCGACGTTCGACGCGGTGGTGCAGCACACCGCCGTGCCGGGGCTGGACCTGGTGGCGACGGGCTCGTTCCCGGACAATCCGGCGGAGCTGGTGCTGCGGCCCGCGATGCAGGCGTTCCTGCGCGAGGCGGCGGAGAAGTACGACCTGGTGTTCCTGGACGCGCCGCCGGTGCTGGCGGTGTCGGAATCGACGGTCATCGGGTCGATCGCGGACGCGGCGATCCTGGTGGTGCACGGCGGGCGCACGTCGCGCAAGCTGGTCAGGATGTCGGTCCGCCAGCTGGAGACGCGCGGCACGCGCATCGCGGGCCTGGTGATCAACAGCCTCGACATGATGCACGCGGCCCACTACGGCTACTCCAGCTACTACGCGCCCTACTACACCTACGACTACCGCTACGAGGAAGAGGACGCCGCGGCGCCGGCCGCGTCCCCCGCCACGAAGAAAGTCTGAGGGCCCTGCAATCCGATGGTTCTCCTCTTCCAGCGCAAGCGCCACATCTCGATGCCGCGGCGGTGCCTGCTGTTCGGCGATCTGCTGATCGTCCTGCTCGCGCAGCTCGGCGCGTTGTGCGTCCGTTTCGGCTGGAACGGCGCGATGCTGTATCTGGCGGGGAACTGGATCGGCATCGGGGTTTCGGTGCTCGTCTACCTGCTCGTGTTCTACGCCTCCGGCATGTACGAACCGGCGTGGAACCGGCCCGCGCGCCCGTTCGACTTCCTGCCGCTGGCCGCGACGCTCCTCGCGACCGCGCTCTCGGCCATCGTCGTATTCGCCAATCCCGGCATGGTGCTCGGGCGCGGCGTCTGGATTCTCGCCTCGGGCCTCATCCTGATCGCCGTCTACGCCCTTCGCGCCGTCCTCCGCCTCCTTCTCCGCCGCGGCCACTTCCTCAAGCGCGCCCTCCTGCTGTGCGACACGCCGGAAACCGCGCGCGAGCTGCTCGCCATCCTGCGCGACGGCCGCCCGTGCCCCTTCCGCGTCGATGGCATCGTCCCGTGCGGGACGGAGCCCGCATCCGCCTTCGCCGGAATCTTCGCCGCCAAGCCCGGCGCCCCCGCCGATGCCGAGCCCGGGCGCCCGGTCCCCGTCGCCGGCACCCTCTCCGAACTCGACGCCGGTTTCCTCGAAGCCCGTGAAATATCGTCCCTGCTCGTCGCCGTCGCCCCCGACCGGGCACACGACCTGCTCCCGCGCCTGCGCGGCCTCCGCTACCGCGGGTTTGAAATCCACGACCGCCTCGCCCTCTGCGAAGACATCCGCCGAGAAATCCCGCTCGCCTACATCTCCGAGGAATGGCTCATGCAGTCCGCCATGAACTGCGCCGTCCTCCCCATCCGCCGCACCAAGCGCATCCTCGACATCGCCGCCGCGCTGCTCGGCCTCGTCCCGGGCCTGCCCCTGATGCTCCTCGCGGGCCTGCTGGTCAAGCTCACCTCGCGCGGCCCGATGATCTACCGCCAGACGCGCGTCGGCCTCGGCGGCCGCCCCTACACCCTCTACAAGCTCCGCACCATGTGCGACCACGCCGAAGACGCCGGCGCCGTATGGTCCGCCTCCTCCGACGCCCGCGTCACCCCCGTCGGCTACTTCCTCCGCAAATGGCGCCTCGACGAAATCCCCCAGCTCTTCAACGTCCTCAAGGGCGAGATGAGCCTCGTCGGCCCGCGCCCCGAGCGCCCCGAGTTCACGGCCGTCCTCGAAAAGGAAATCCCCTTCTACAACGAACGCACCCTCGTTCCCCCCGGCCTCACCGGATGGGCGCAGATCTGGTTCCCCTACGCCTCCAGCATCGACGCCGCCGCCCGCAAGCTCCAGTTCGACCTCTACTACGTCAAGAACCTCTCCCCCCTCCTCGACCTCTCCATCCTCCTGCGCACGTTCAAGACCATCCTCGTCGGCCTCCGCCACGAAGACGAATCCCTGCTCCAGCCCGACGAAACCCTCGAAACCCTCCTCGCCTCCGTCCGCGCCGCGCGCGCCGCCGGCGGGCAAAACGGAATTGACCCCGGCGCGGGCACGCCGTAGAGTGCCCGAAAACCCACAAGGAACGAAAGACATACCATGAAGAAAGAAGACAAGGCCGCCGCCGCCCCCCAGTGCGGACTGATTTTCGAGTTCGACGACATCGCCCTCGGCGCCCGCGCCATCCGCTACGAAATCCTCAAGGGCATCCTCGGCGAGCAGGGCATCGACTTCCCCGAACCCCTCTTCCTCCGCCACTGCCTCGCCACCCTCCCGGCCGCCTACCTCCCCGGACTGCTCGACGCCCTCCAGTACACCTCCGCCACCCCCGAGCAGGTCGCCAAGCGCCTCGTCGGCGAGACCACCTCCCGGCTCATGCAGAAGGACGCCACCATCCGCGCCGACCTCGTTCCCTGGCTCGACGCCGCCCTTTCCCGCCATTTCAACATCGTCGGCGTCTCCATCCTGCCCTCCGCCGAATCCATCGCGCAGCACCTCGACTTCGCCCGCTGGAACGCGCGCATCCTCGTCGCCGCCCCCACCGACACCTCCATGCAGCAGGCCGACCTCTGGCTTCGCGCCGCCAAGACCGCCGAGCGCAATCCCAAGAACTGCCTCGCCATCGTCTCCGGCGCCGAATCCGCCAAGGGCGCCCTCGCCGCCGGCATGAACGTCCTCGCCGTCCCCGACGCCTTCACCGACTTCCAGGACTTCGGCGGCGCCAACGCCGTCTGCGACTCCCTCAAGGACCTCGTACCCGCCAACTTCTTCCGTGAACTCGCCCTCTGATCCGGCCCTTCCCCGCGCCCCGCGCGACGCCGCCGGAGCCGCCCCCGCCGGGGCGGCTCCTTCGCGTACCCCCTCCGCCACCGGCGCCACCCCCGAGGCCTCCGCCCAGTACGCCCGGCTCCTCGACATCATGGCCCGCCTCCGGCGCCCCGGCGACGGCTGCCCCTGGGACCTCGAACAGACCCTCGAAACCCTCAAGCCCTACCTCATCGAAGAAGCCTACGAAGCCCTCGACGCCCTCGAAACGCAGAACCGCGCCGACATGGTCGAAGAACTCGGCGATCTCCTCCTCCAGATCGTCTTCATCGCTCAGGTCGCCGCCGAATCCGGTCTCTTCGACATGGCCGACGTCGCCCGCGGCATCTCCGACAAGCTGATCCGCCGCCATCCCCACATCTTCGGCACCGAATCCGCCCCGACCACGGCCGACGTCCTGCGCAACTGGGACCGGATCAAGCGCGCCGAAAAGACCGCCCGCCAATCCGCCCTCGACGGCATTCCCTCGCACGTCCCGCCCCTCCACCGCGCCTACCAGCTCCAGAAGCGGGCCGCGCGCGCCGGCTTCGACTGGGCCGACGTCAACGGCGCCCTCGACAAACTCCGCGAGGAAGTCGGCGAACTCGACGAAGCCGTGAAGGAAGACTCCCGCGACCACGTCATGGAAGAACTCGGCGACGTCCTCTTCGCGGCGGTGAAGGTCGCCCGCTTCGTCCAGTGCGACCCCCACTACGCCCTCGACCGCACCAACGCCAAGTTCGAGCGCCGCTTCCGCGCCATGGAATCCGAAATCCTCGCCGAAGGCAAGACCCTCAAGGATTGCACCCTCCCCGAGATGGAACTCCACTGGAACCGCCACCGCGCCGCCGACAAAGCCCGCACGTAGCGCACTCCCGGTCTGTCGTATCCGATCGGGATGCGGATGGCGGGATGTCTTTTCCGGCCTTGCCGGGTTGGTCGGATGCAGGATAGAATGGCAACATGAACACGAAAAAAATCCAGATTCTCCCCTCCATCCTGTCCGCCCGCATGGGACATCTGGCCGCCGACTGCCGGCGCGCCCTGGAGGCGGGGGCGGACGGCCTGCATTTCGATGTCATGGACGGACACTTCGTCGCGAACATGACGCTGGGGCCGGACGTGCTGCGGGCACTGCGGGATGAACTTCCGGAGGCGTACCTGCATGTCCACCTGATGGTGGACCGTCCCGATTTCTACGCGCCACGCTTCATCGGGGCCGGTGCCGACGCGGTGCTGGTGCACATCGAAGCGCCGTGCGGCATCCCGGACACCCTGCGGGCCATCCGCGCCGCGGGCAAGAAGGCGGGCGCGGTCATCTGCCCCGAAACCCCCGTGGACGCCCTGGCGGACGTGGCCGACGCCGGGTTGCTGGACGAGGTGCTCGTCATGACGGTGCACCCGGGATTCGGCGGGCAGACCTTCCTGGAGTCGGGATTGCCGAAATTCCGCGAGCTGCGCCGCCGCTGGCCCGATCTGGATTTGTCCGTGGACGGCGGCATCAACACCGAAACGGGGGCGCGTTGCGCGGCGGCCGGGGCGAACATCCTCGGCGCCGGTTCCTTCCTCTACAAGGCCCCCGACATGGCCGCCGCCATCTCCGGCATGCGCCGCGCCGCCGAGGCCGCGGTGCTGGCGCGGATTCAGCAATAGCGCAGCTCCCGTTTGGGGTTCCAGACGGCCGTTCGGGCGCTCCGGGCGAGCCGTTTCCATCGCCCGTTCGGCCCCGCAGGGAGTGCCCGCCGTTTGTCACGATACGCTACGGTCGGCCCCCTCAACTCCGTTCAGGAGGCACCCGCTTGGGCGAGCCATTGGGCGAAGCGGTCGCGGTGGACGGCGAGCTTCACGGGGAGGTTGCGCTCGTGCAGAAACCGGGCGAAGGCCCGCATCGTTGCATCAAGGCGGGATGGAGAGGGGGTGACGGTGTAGTCGCCGAGAACCACCGACTGGCAGTGGAGCGGCTTTTGTTTCGGCAACCGGCGGCAGGATTTCCCCGCTTCCTTCGCGCGGTGGGCGGTACGGCGGACGGTCAGCAGTTCGGGAATGCCGAGCTTGGCATCGACGTGTTTGCGGAGGCGGTCGAAGTTCCGGTGTTCGCGGAGGAGGCGGTCGAGGCGGCGCCGGGCGGTGGAGTAGGGGACCTGTAGGTCGGCGGGAAGCGGGCGGTCCGGGGATTCGCCGGGAAGGAGCCATTCGAGGGGAAGACGGGAATCGAGCTGCAGGAGCCGGCGGAGACGGAGGGCGAGGCGGCGGTATCGCATGAGGGTGGAGTAGCTGGCGGCGATGCGGTTGTCCGCGAGGTAGCCGCGCAGGCCGCGGCCACGCGACTGGATGCGTTTGGCACCGGTCGCAGATTCGCGGTAATGGTTGCCGCTGTCGAGCGTCGGACCGAGGTCGGCCAGGCGCGAACCGAGGCGCAGGCGCACTCGGAGGGTACGCGGCGAAATCGTGCAATCGGCTTTCAGCTCTTGCGCGGTCGGGGTGCCGCGGAGGGAGGGGCTCTCCGGGTGGGGAGTGCGGAGGCGGCCGCGGCGACGGAGTTCGCCGAGGATCGCGGCGCCGGTCTCGGTGGCGAGGAAGCCGACGAAGGCGGTTGCCGTGACGCCGAGGACGGCCGGAAGAAAGGCAAGGCCGATCGCCCCGTTGCCGCCGCGGAAGGGGGAATAGGCGGCGGCGAAGACGGATTGGGTGCGGTCGGAGGCGTTGCGGAGGATGTTTTTCATGGTGGGGAGGAGTATGGGGAAACGAGAAGATTCCGTCAATTCTTTCCTGTTTCCAAATATTGGATGGAGGGGGATCGCGAGGGAAGGGCGGGGTGGCTTTTCGCATTGTCCGGGCATCCGGGGTCGTGTAGAGTCGGGGGCATGAGCAATGCCGATTACAAGCGTATCCTGGTCACCGGGGCCACCGGTTTCCTCGCCCACCACCTCCTGCCCGTCCTCCGGCGCGAATTCCCGGAGAGCGAGATTTTGCCGGTGTCGCGCGCCGACGCGGACCTGCTGGAGCCCGGCGCGCCGGCGGCGCTGCTGGCGCGGACGAAGCCCGACTGCGTCATCCACATGGCGGCGAAGTCGGGCGGCATCCTGACGAACCGGCTGCATCCGGCGGACTTCTTCTACGAGAACCTCTGCATGAACCTCCACATGCTGCACGAGTCGCAGCGCGCGGGGGTCCGCAAGCTGGTGACGTTCATGGGCGGCTGCTCGTACCCCCACGACGCCGTCTCGCCCATCGGCGAGGACCAGATGTGGAACGGCTTCCCGCAGATCGAGTCGGCGGGCTACTCGGTGGCGAAGAAGATGCTGCTGGTGCAGTCGTGGGCCTACCGCGTGCAGCACGGCTTCAACTCGGTGGTGCTGGTTCCCGGCAACGTGTACGGGGAGTGGGACAACTTCAACCTGGAGCAGGCGCACGTGATCCCGGCGCTGGTGCGCAAGTACATCGAGGCGGCGGACCGCGGCGACGCGAGCGTGCGGGCGTTCGGGACGGGGAAGCCGACGCGCGACTTCGTGTACGCGGGCGACGTCATGGCGACGGTGCCGTGGTTCATCCGCCACTACGATTCCTCCGAGCCGGTGAACATCTCCGCCGGGCGGCGCATCTCCATCCGGGAGCTCGCCGAATCCGTCCGCGAGGCGACCGGGTTCCGCGGCGAAATCGTGTGGGACACCACGCAGCCCGACGGACAGATGGACAAGATATTCGACGTCTCGCGCCTGCATTCGCTGGGGCTCTCGTGCGACACGCCGCTGTCGGTGGGGCTCAAGCGCACGGCGGACTGGTTCCGTGCGGCGCGCGGGACCGGGGACGTACGGCTCTGAGCGCCATGGCCGCGCGCGGGAAAACCTGCCTGGTGCTGGGGGCGCGGGGCTTCATCGGGTCCGCGGTCGCGGCGGAGGCAGCGGCGCGCGGCTACGGCGTGCAGGCGGTCGACCTGGACAACTATGCCGGCGCGGTCGGCGCGAAGCCGGACCTGCTGGTCTTCGCGGCGGGCAATTCGCGGAAATTCATCGACGACCGGGACCCGCTGGAAGGCTTCCGGCTCTCGGTGGAAGCGATGCGGCGGGCGCTGTGCGACTTCCATCCCGACTTCTTCCTGCTGCTCTCCTCGGGCGCGGTGTATCCCGACGAAGGCGACCCGGCGCGCAACGCCGAGGACACGCCGCTGGACCCCGCCCGCATGACGCGCTACGGCTTCCACAAGCGCCTCGCCGAGCTGCTGGTGCTCCACGAGTGCCCGCGGCGGCTGGTCCTGCGCATGGGCGGCTTCGTCGGGCCGGGCCTGCGCAAGAACGCGGTTCGCGACGTGCTGTCGGGCGGGCCGCTGTTCGTGAACCCGGCGTCGGCCTTCCAGTTCATGCACACGCGCGACCTGGCGCGGGCGGCGTTCGCCCTCTACGAGCGGTCCGGGCCGCCGCCGGACGTGGTCAACGTCTCCGCGCGCGGGACCGCCACCGTCGCCGAAATCGCCGCCTGGGCGGGGCGCGCCCTGCCGCCGGAGACCGCGTCGCTGCCGACCGTCCACGCCGAACTGAACCTCGGTCTCGCGTCCACCCTGCTCGACCTGCCGGAAACGGCCCCGACGGTGCGGGCCTTCGTCGCCGACGTCCTGGCGGGGCGGGTGGTGCTGCCGTGAGCGGGCGGCCGTCCATCGCCTTCTGGTTCCGCTACGGCCCGGCGGAGCACGCGGAACTCTTCCATGCCATGCCGGAAATCTGGGCCGAACTCGCGCGTCATTGCACCGTCCACTGCTTCGGGATGCGCACGGAAAAACCGATTTCCGAAAACATCCTCCGCACCGTCGAGTGGCATCCGCTCCCGCTGCGGGTGCGGCGGAACTCGGGGCTGTCCAAGCTGGCGAAGACGGCGCTCTGGGTGGCGGCGCTGCCGTACGTGGCGCGCCGGTGCCGGGCGCTGGGGGTGCGGGCGGTGTACATCGACGAGACGATTCCGCTGACCGCCGGCATCGCCCTGCGGCACTTCGGGCCGCGCGTCGCGGTGACGGTCGCGGACATGTTCACCGACATCTACTTCACCGGCGCCCTCGCCCCGGTCGGCCGCCTCCTGCAGCGGGCCGACATCCGCGCGTGGCGGCGGTTGCCGCTGGTTTTCACGCGCGCCCGCAACACCCGGGACTGGCTGGCGGAGCGCGGCGTGGCGCCGGAGGCGGTGCATCCGGTGTACGACCCCTGCGATTTCGGCCTCTACCATCCGGCGGCGCCGGGGGAGCGGGAGGCCGTGCGGGCCGCCTTCGGGTACGGCCCCGGCGACATCGTGCTCGCCCACCACGGCATCGCCCATCCCAACAAGGGCAACGACCGCATCCTGCGCTGGCTCGCACCGCTGCTGCCGGAGCATCCGGGGCTGCGGTTCCTGCTCGTCGGCGACGGCCCCGAACTGCCGCGCCTGCGGCGCCTGGCGGAGGAACTGGGTATCGCGCGCGCGTGCACTTTCACCGGATGGCTGCCCGGCCCCGCCGACGTATGCCGCGCGTTGGGCGCCGCCGACATCGGACTGGTCATGCGCACCGGCGCGCGGTCGGACGACTTCCACATGACGGGCGCCCTCGTCCACTCCATGGCGTGCGGGCTGCCCGTGCTGGCGGCGCGGCTCGGCGGCGTCGCCGAAGTCGTGGAGGACGGCCGCAACGGCTACCTCTTCCCGCCGGACGACGGCCCCGCCTTCCAGACGGCCCTCCTGGCGCTGGCCGCGGATTCCGCCCTGCGCGCCCGCCTCGGCGCCGCGGCCCACGCCGACGCGCGCCGCCACTTCGATCTCCCCGGCGTCGTGCGTGCCACCGTCGGCCCGCTCCTCGCCCTCGCGGGGGTGGAGGCGTAACGGCCGGCACGGCCTGTCCGGAGAGCCCGCCCTACCTGTCCGGAAGACCGGAGGAGCGGAAAAAAGGATTTCTCAATCGGCCCTGGGCGCGGCGTTTTCGAAACGGATGGAGCCGGCGCGGCCGTGGGCGTCGAGGCCTTCGACTTCGGCCATGCGTTCGATCATCGGGAGGGTCTCCATCAGGTCGGCGCGGGTGAAGGCGATGACGCTGCTGCGCTTGCGGAAGGAATCCACCGTGAGGCCGGAGAAGCATGCGGCGGTGCCGCCCGTCGGCAGGACGTGGCTCGGCCCCGCGACGAAGTCGCCCGCGCTTTCCGGCGTCCACGCGCCGACGAAGACGGCCCCGGCGTTGCGGACTTTCTTGAGCCAGCGGCGGGGTTCCTTGGTCATGATCTCGAAGTGTTCGGGCGCGAACCGGTTGACCAGGTCGATGCCGGCGTCGAGGTTCTCGCACAGGACGATCATCGCGCCGCCGTTCTCCACCGCGCGCTCGATGCGGGTGCGGCGGGAGAGGGTCGCCGACTGCCGCTCCATCTCGGAGAGGACGCGGTTGGCGAGGGTGACGTAGGGGGTGACGAAGAGGGCCTTCTCCTGTCCGGAGCCGTGTTCGAGCTGGGAGAGGAGGTCGGCGGCGATGTGTTCGGGGCGGGCGGTTTCGTCGGCCAGCACGGCGATTTCGCTGGGACCGGCGACCATGTCGAGGTCGACGTCGCCGTAGACGAGTTTCTTGGCGGCGGCGACGTAGGGGCCGCCGGGGCCGACGATCTTGAGGACGGGCCGGATGGTCTCGGTTCCGTAGGCCATCGCGCCGATGGCCTGGATGCCGCCCAGACGGTAGATTTCGGTGGCGCCGGCGACTTCGAGGGCGTGCAGGAGGTAGGGGTTGACGCTGCCGTCGGGGGCGCACGGGGTGCAGGCGACGATTTCGGGGACGCCGGCGGCCTTGGCGAGGGTGACGGTCATGAGCGCGGTCGAGGCGAGCGGCGCGGTGCCGCCGGGGACGTAGCAGCCGACGCGCTGGATGGGGATGAACAGCTCGCCGAGGACGCCGCCCTTGGGGGTGTTCATGCTCCAGTCCTTGCGCATCCCGGCCTTGCCGAAGTGCATCACGCGCGCGAAGATTTCGGACGCGACCCGCTTGAAGGGGAGGTCCACCGCCTCGGACGCGGCGGTGCGTTCTTCGCGGCCCACGGCGAAGCGGGAGGGCGGGAGGTCGGCCTTGGTGAATTCGAGGGTGTAGCGGGCGACCGCGGCATCGCCTTCGCGGCGGATGTCGTCGAGCACGCGGCGGGCGGTATCGAGCGCGACGGGGTCGAGCGCGGGACGCTTCAGGAAGCCCTCGACTTCGGGCGTGGAGGCGTGGGGGGACCATTTGACGATCGGTACGGCAAGGCTCATGGTGGGCTCCTTTCTTTGTCAGAATCCTTTTATGGTTTCGTTCATGTTGCCGCATTTCGGGCATTCGGCCATGGGAACGTTCCGGCGGTCGAAGTAGACGTGTCCGCAGACGGCGCAGCGGAAGATGAAGGGGGTCGCGCGGGCGCGGCGGACGCGCAACCGCCGCCGCACCGAGTAGAACACGGAGAGGACGAAGATGACGGCGATACCGGCCCAAAGCCCGCCCTCCAGCATCTGCGGCAGCGTGAAGAGCGGGGTCACGGCACCGCTCCTTCCTCCGTGGCGGCGGGGACCGGGGCGGGGGTTGGGGCGGCGGCGGGCGCGGCCGGGGCGGGTACGCGCCAGACGACCGTACCGCGGCGCGGCGCACCGGCATCGAGCAGCCGCCAGCCGGCGGCCGAGCGGGCGAGCCGCCGGTCCACCCGCGGGATGCCGCTGGAGCGGTCCAGCAGGATGGCCGTCAGGATGCCGCGTTCGTCGAATTCCAGCTCCGCGGACGCCGTCCACTCGCGGCCCGGCGCCCACCCGGCGTACGCCAGGTCCACCCCGGCGAACAGCCGCTGCTCCCACCCGGGCGGGAACTCCATCCGCGGCTCCTCCGACGGCGGCGTGCGGTTCGCGAACACCGGCGTCCACCCCCGCGGCACGATTCCCAGCGGCAGCACCGGGACGAACTCCGGCGCGTTCCAGTCGGTCTCCGCGGCGGGCCGCGGCGCGGCGGCGGACGGGGCGTAGGCCATGGCCTCCGTGCGCCGTACCGGCGGGGCCAGCCGCGGCGCCCGCGCGCGGAGGGACCCCGTGAAGCCCGACGGCGTCGGCAGCGCGAACGCCGTCGGCGACCGCACGGCCCGCACGTCCGCCAGCGCCGCCTCGGCATCCGGCAGCACCCACGTCCAGCGCGGCGTGCGGCGGACCGTCGTCGCCTCTTCCGGCGGCGCGATCCGCCCCAGCACCGCCACGGCCGCGACGATGGCCAACGCCACCGCCCACGCCCGGCGCCAGCCGGCACGGCGGAAGCGGCGGTCCCGCTCCAGGGAGTCTTCGATGCCGTCGCGGAGCATCATGGCGCCGGAGCCATCGCGGGCGGGCGCGTCGCCAGTACCACGTCGTCGATTCCGTTGCGCACCGCGGCGGACCAGATGCGCATGAGCAGCTCGTAGGACGTCCCCGCGTCCGCTTCCACCAGCAGCGGCACCTCCGTCCCCTCCGCGGCGCCATCCGTCTCCGCGGCGAGACGCTGCTCGAAGTCCTCCACCGATACCGGCTCGTCGTTGTAGAAGAGCAATCCCTGCGCCGTCACCGCCAGCGTCCGCGCCCCGTACGCCTGCCCGTCCAGGAACGGCGCCTCCGGCAACCGCACCTGCACCCCCGGCTGCAGCACGAACCCCGACGACGCGAAGCAGAACATCCCCACCAGGATCGCCACGTTCAGCAACGCCGCCACCTCCAGCGGTGCCGCCGCGTACCCGCACCGCGCCGGGAAGCGCCTCCGCACGCTGCGGAAGCGCAGTTGCAGCGTCGTGCCCGGCACGATCATTCCGCCGCCCCTTCCCCGGCGGACGCCGCCGTCTCCGACGCCGCGCGCTGCTGGCGCATGTAGTTCAGCAGCGCCGAGGCCGACCGCTCCATGTCCAGCAGGATCGATTCCACCCGCGACACCAGGAAATTGTACCCCGCGTACGCCAGGATGCCGATGAGCAGCCCGAGCGCCGTCGCGACCAGCGCCGACCAGAGTCCCCCCGTCAGGTCCGCCGACTGCACCAGCGGCGCCGCGCGTTTCGACGCCTGGAGCATCTCCATCATGCCCAGCACCGTCCCCAGCAGCCCCACCAGCGGCGCGATGCGCGCCACCGACGCCAGCCAGCCCAGCCCCCATTCCATGCGGGGGATTTCCTCCAGTCCCGCGTCCTCGATGGCGCGCGCGAGGTCCTCCGGCGAGTCGTCGTGGTGCAGCACCGCGGCCAGGGCGAGACGCGCGACGGGCCCCGGCGCCTCCTCGCAGAGCGTCGCGGCCTCGACGACGTTGCCGCGGTTGAGGATGTTGTAGATGCCCTTGAGGAAATCGTCCGCGGCAATCTGCGCCCGGTGCAGGTTGAAGAGCCGCTCCAGGAACACCAGGAGCGCGAAGAACCCGCCCGCCAACAGCAGCCATACCACCGGCCCGCCATGCAATATCACGTTGACCATTCGACAACCTCGTCCGTTTTATCCGATTCCCTGCCACTCTATCCTCCCCGCCCCGTCCCCTCAATCCCAAAAACGACAGCGGAGCCCGGAGGCCGGGGTGTGTCGGGTCGAGCTCTCCGGACAAGCCGATCGCGCAGGGGCGCCCCGGCGGCTAGGGCGGTTTAAGAAACAGTGGAGCTTCTGTTTCGCCTTCCAGACCTGTTGGTAATGAGTTCCTGGACGCTATGAAAAAGCTATTGAACAAATGCCGCGCGCCGGAGCATGATGCGAGCCAGCAGGTGATTGGTTACCACCCGCTGTCCGCATGGGAGACGTCCAGCCCCACCTTGGGCCAAATGCC
>JAFXQI010000067.1 GCA_017527155.1 Kiritimatiellia bacterium | reverse complement strand
GTCCGCGATCGTCGCCGGATTGCGACGGTCGTCCTCGGGAATCCCCGCCTCGACTTTGCCGACGAGGTCGGCCCCTACGTCCGCCGCTTTCGTATAGATGCCGCCGCCGACGCGCGCGAAGAGGGCGATGGAGCTGGCGCCCATCGAGAAGCCGGTGACGATCGGCATGATGGTCTTGGTGAGGGTCGCGATCTCGGCGGGGTCGTGGAAGGCCGCGAAGGTCGCCAGCAGCGCGATGGCGAGCCCGGCGAGCCCGAGGCCGACGACGCACATGCCCATCACGGTACCGCCGGAGAAGGCGACGCGCAGCGCCTCGGGCAGCCCCTTGCGGGCGGCGTTGGTGGTCCGCATGTTCGCGGCGGTGGCCACGCGCATGCCGAAGAAGCCGGATAGCCCGGAGCAGACGGCGCCGAGCACGAACGCGGCGGCGACCCAGCGGGCGGGGCCCTTGTTGATGAAGGCGAGCAGGGCGGCGACGAGCACGACGGCGACGGCGATGACGGTGTATTCGCGCTTGAGGAACGCCATCGCCCCGTCGCGGATCGATCCGCCGATTTCCCGCATCCGCTCCGTACCCGGATCCTGCCGTCCGATCCACAGCGCCTTCCACCATGCGAAGGCCAGGGCCAGGAGCCCCGTGGCGAGCGATCCCCACAAAAACGTTCCGATATCCATGTTCTTTTCCTTTCTACTCTCTGTCTCTTGCCGATCGACCTGCGGGCGGATTGCTCCGCCTGCATCGGTGGGGAGCGTAATGGAGCGCGGCGGGGCTGTCAAAGCGCTTTCGCGCCCGGTTGCTAGAACGTTTTCGCAAGCGCAAACGCTGGCCCGTTGTCAAGGCCCTGCCGCGGGCGTATGCTGGAGGGGAAAGCAAGGAGAACCCCGATGAGTACCGAGCTCAAAAGCGATTCGTTCAACGATTTCATTTCCTCCGGCCTCGTGCTGGTCGATTTCTGGGCGCCGTGGTGCGGCCCGTGCCGGATGCAGATCCCGATCCTCGACCAGGTGGCCGCGGCGGTGCCGGGGGTGAAGATCGGCAAGGTCAACGTGGACGAAGAACCCGATCTCGCCGCCTCCTACGGCGTCAACACCATCCCCTACCTGCTCGTCTTCAAGGACGGGCAGAAGAAGGCCGAATTCGTGGGCCTTCGCCAGGCGAACGTGCTCGCCGAGGCCCTGAAGGCGGCGGACGCGTAGGATGCCGCTGCGCGAATACGTCTGCAAGGCGTGCGGCCGCGCCTTCGAGGCGCTCGAACGCGCCGGGGAAAAGCCGTCGTGCCCGGACTGCGGGTCCGCGCGGCTGGAGCGGCAGCTGTCGGCGTTCTCGCCGAAGTCCTCCTCCGGCGGCGCCGGCGGCCTCCCGCCCTGCGCCGATGGATGCCCCTCCGCCGGGTCCTCCGGCTGCGGATGCGGCTGCGCGGGGCACCACCACCATCATTGAAAGGCAGTACCATGGACAAGCAAACCTCCCCCCTCGCCGTCATCGCCATCGGCGGCAATTCCCTCATCGCGGACGCCAAGAAGATGTCCGTCGCCGACCAGTACGCCGCCGCCGGCGAAACCTCCCACCACATCGCCGCGCTGGTCAAGGCCGGATACCGCGTCGTCGTCACCCACGGCAACGGGCCGCAGGTCGGGTTCATCCTGCTGCGCTCCGACCTCGCCAAGGGGCGGCTCCACGAAGTCCCCCTCGAGTCCTGCGTCGCCGACACCCAGGGCGCCATCGGCTACCAGATCGGCCAGACCCTCGCCAACGAACTCCGCCGCCAGGGCCTCGACAAGCCCATCGCGACCGTCGTCACCCAGGTCCGCGTCGACCCCGCCGACCCCGCCTTCGCCGACCCCACCAAGCCCATCGGCCCCTTCTACACCAAGGAAGAAGCCGACACCTACCGCGCCAACGAAGGCTGGGCCCTCAAGGAAGACGCCGGGCGCGGCTGGCGGCGCGTCGTCGCCTCCCCCAAGCCTCTCGAAATCCTCGAAGAAGCGACCATCCGCTGCCTTCTCGACAACGACACCATCGTCATCGCCGTCGGCGGCGGCGGCATCCCCGTCGTGCGCGGCGCCGACGGCAACCTCTCCGGCTGCGCGGCGGTCATCGACAAGGATTCCGCGTCCTGCCTGCTCGCCAAGCGGCTCAAGGCCGACCTCTTCATCATCTCCACGGCCGTCGACAAGGTCGCCATCCACTACAAGAAACCCGACCAGCGCGAACTCGACCGCCTGACCGTCGCCGAAGCCGAACGCTACATGGCCGAGGGCGAATTCCCCGCCGGCAGCATGGGCCCCAAGATCGCCGCCGCCGTCGATTTCCTCAAGTCCGGCGGCAAGGAAGTCATCATCACCCAGCCGCACCTCCTCGCGGCGGCCATCCGCGGCGAAACCGGCACCCACCTCGTCCCGTAGCCCGTGAACGGCCTCCTCGGCGTCGGCAACCCCTGCCTCGGCGACGACGCCCTCGGCCCCGTCTTCGCCCGCGCCTTCCGCGCGGACGGTTGGCGTTGCTGGAACGGCTCCATCGCCCCCGAGAACGTCGTCTCCCCCATCCGCCGTGCCGGTGTGTCCCTCCTCGTCCTCCTGGACGCCGCCGAGATGGACCTCGAACCGGGCGCCATCCGCGTACTCCCCCCGGACCGCCTGGTCTCGACCGGCGGCTTCGGCACCCACGCCCCGTCCCTGGCCGGGCTGGCGGGCTACCTGGCCACCTTCATCCCCGACGTCCGCGTGGTAGGCATCCAACCCCTCTCCTGCCGCCCCGGCGACCGCCTCTCCCCGCCCGTCCGCGCCGCCCTGAAGCGTCTGGGCACGATGTTGAAGGAAATCGGCGGCGAACGGCACGTCCCCCCTCCGGACAATGCCCGCCTCCAGCTCGGTGCGGACGCCCTGTGGCGCGCTCTCCTTCCCTGAACGCCGCCGGCTCCGCTCCTTTCGCCGGCCGGAAAGTTTTCCAACCATTGGAAACATTTTTTCCAATCATTGGAAAATTGCCGAAAATTTTTTCCAATCATTGGAAAACTCGTGAAAATTTTTTCCAATCATTGGAAAAACCGGCCGGTTTTTTCCAACCATTGGAAAAAAGTTTTCCAACCATTGGAAAATCGTTTCCCATGCCGCAAGACGCCGACATGGCCGGCGCGTGGGATGCCATCCCTGCGGACGGA
This sequence comes from Kiritimatiellia bacterium, assembly GCA_017527155.1. Lineage (GTDB taxonomy): Bacteria > Verrucomicrobiota > Kiritimatiellia > CAIQIC01 > Lenti-01 > CACXEY01. The sequence continues at coordinate 535 of JAFXQI010000067.1, read as the reverse complement.
ACGCCGTCGGCCGTCTCAGGCTTCGCCGGAGGGGGTTGCGTGCTCCGCCGCCACGTCCGACAGCCACTGCTCGATCCGGTGCCGGAGCCGGAGGGCCGGTCCCGCCAGGTTTTTCGCTTCCAGCAGCCGTCCCATGGCGTCCCTCGTCGCTTCGAGCCGCCTCTCGTCCACGGTCGCCGCCCGACCGCGGGAGATTATGGAAAAACCGGCCGTTTTCCGCTTTTTCGCCCCCGCCGCGCGCCGCCGCCCCGGCGCCTTCCGGACGGCCACGAGGCGCACGATGCCGAGGGCCTTTTCGACGGCGCGCGTGAGGGAAACCAGTGTCCGGTTCTCGCGGAGAAGCCGGGCCAGGCGCCGGGCCGCGGCGGCGCAGGGCGCGGCGAGGTCGGCAGGGAGGGCGCAATCGGCGGGAACGCCGGACATCACCCATTCGAGGGGGAGGCGGTCGTCGAGGGCGAGGACCTGCCGGAGGCGCTGGGCGAGTTTCTTGTAGCGCATGACGGTGGAATAGCCGACGGCGACGCGGTGGTCCTCC
>JAFXQI010000066.1 GCA_017527155.1 Kiritimatiellia bacterium | reverse complement strand
GGAGGACCACCGCGTCGCCGTCGGCTATTCCACCGTCATGCGCTACAAGAAACTCGCCCAGCGCCTCCGGCAGGTCCTCGCCCTCGACGACCGCCTCCCCCTCGAATGGGTGATGTCCGGCGTTCCCGCCGATTGCGCCCTTCCCGCCGACCTCGCCGCGCCCTGCGCCGCCGCGGCCCGGCGCCTCGCCCGGCTTCTCCGCGAGAACCGGACGCTGGTCTCCCTCACGCGCGCCGTCGAAAAGGCCCTCGGCATCGTGCGCCTCGTGGCCGTCCGGAAGGCGCCGGGGCGGCGGCGCGCGGCGGGGGCGAAAAAGCGGAAAACGGCCGGTTTTTCCGTAATCTCTCGCGGGCGGGCGGCGATCGTGGACGAGAGGCGGCTCGAAGCGACGAGGGAAGCCATGGCGCGGCTGCTGGAGGCGGAATCGTTGGCGGGTCCGGCCCTCCATCTGCGGAACCGAATTACCAACTGGCTGTCTGGCCTCGCCGTCGCAGAGGGGAGATGAGCCCGAAAATCCTCCTCTCCGCCCGGAGACTCTGCTATCCTCTACGACCATGAGCTGCCCTGTCCCGACAACCTGCATCCTGGCCGCCGCCTTCCTCCTCTGTTGCCAACCGGCCGCGGAAGCGGAATGGCGCGGGGGGACCGTGCTCGAATTCGCCGGCGGGCGCGTGACCTGCATCGTGGAGGAAGACGGCGGAGACGCCCTCGCCGCGGCCGCCGGCATCGGCATGGCGGCGGCGCTCCGCCTCCTGCCGCCGCCGGACGCCCCGGCGACCGTCACCGTGCGTCTCCTCGCCCCGCCCCCCTTCTACAAGCGCTGGCTCGGCGGCACGGCCGCCGCCCCGCACGGCTACCAGAGCGGCGGGGAGATCGCGGTACGGCCCGAGTCCGACCGCGTGAAGCTCGCCTTCCGTCTCGGCCACGAAGCCACGCACTGGCTGGTCGCCCGGACGCATCCCTGGCGTCCGCCGCTCTGGCTCGACGAAGGCCTCGCGCAGCTCGTCGGCGCCCGCGCCGCCGCCGCCGCCGGGCGTACCGAGAAGCGCGGCCTCGCCCGCACGCCGCCCGATGGCTGGGAAGCCTGCGCCCTCTCCCTCGACGCCCTCGCCTCCGCCACCGCCTACGGCGACTCCCCCGCCGCCGCCGGTGCCTTCTACTGGCAGGCGGAGCGCCTCGTCGACGCCCTCTTCGAGCGCCTCGGCCGCGATGACTTCCTCGAATACCTCTCCCTCCTCTCCTCCCCCGGCGCCCCCGCCTGGCAGGAGCCGCTCCGCGCCCGCTGGTGGTTCAACGACGCCGACTTCGACGCGCTCGCCCGCACCATCGCCCCAACCCAACCCATGGCCCCGTGACATGACCGACGCCCCCCATCCCGCCGCCTCCGCCCCCCTCCCCGACCGTGCCTGGCTGGTCGCCGCGCCCCTCGCTGACACGCCGGCCGCCATCTCCGAAGAGACCCTCCGCGAACTCCGCTCCCTCGCGAAGACGGCCGGCGCCGAGACCGTCGGCGAAACCGTGTGCCGCCTCCGCGCGGTCCATCCGGCGACCTACATTGGCCGCGGCCGCGCCGCCGCACTCGCCGATGCCGCGCGCGAGGCGGGCGCCACGCTGGTGATCTTCGACGAAGACCTCTCCCCGGCGCAGGGCCGCGCCCTGGAAGACGCGATCGGCCTGCGCGTGGTGGACCGCACCCAGCTGATCCTGGACATCTTCGCCCAGCGCGCCCGCACCCTCGAAGGCCGCCTCCAGGTCGAACTCGCCCAGCTCCGCTACCTCCTCCCCCGCCTCCGCGGCCTCTGGACGCACCTCGAACGCCAGAAGGGCGGCATCGGCCTCAAGGGCCCCGGCGAGAAGCAGCTCGAACTCGACCGCCGCCGCATCGAGCAGCGCATCACGCGCATCCGCGAACGCCTCGTCCAGGTCCGCCAGCACCGCGCCGAACTCCGCCGCGCGCGCCGCCGCCACGGCTGGTCCCTCCTCACGCTCGTCGGCTACACCAACGCCGGCAAATCGACCCTTCTCAACCTGCTCGCCGGCTCCGAAGTCCTGGCCGACGACAAACTATTCGCGACCCTCGACCCAACCACGCGCCAGATCGCCCTCCCCGGCTGCCAGCCCTGCCTGCTGACCGATACCGTCGGCTTCATCCGCAAGCTCCCGCACCATCTCGTCGAGGCGTTCAAGGCGACGCTGGAAGAAGTCAACGAAGCCGACCTGCTCGTGCACGTCATCGACGCCTCCCATCCGCGCGCCGAAGAGCAGATCGAAGCCGTCGCGCAGGTCCTCGACGACCTCGGCGCCCGCGGCAAGCCCGTGCTGGCGGTCTTCAACAAGACCGACATCGAACGCGGCCGCAACCAGGCCATCCGCCTCTCCGACCGCTTCCCGCACGCCATCGCGATATCCGCGCGCACCGGCGAAGGCATCCGCCGCCTCCTCGACACCGTCACCGACATGCTGCGCGACCGCACCGTCCGCCTGCGCCTGAGCGTACCCGCCGCCGACGGCCGCTTCCTGGCGCGCCTCCACGCCCTGGGCCGCGTCGAAAGCCAGCGCGTGCGCGGCCAGCGGCTACACCTCGTCGTCGCGCTGCCCGCCGCCAAGGCCGCCGCCATCCCGCCCGAGTACATCCTGCCCGACCGCGGCAAGGAGGACGCCCCGTGAGCAAGCCCCGCATCGTCTTCGTCCTCTCCGGCTACGGCAAGGTCCTCCGCGGCGCCGAACAGTTCGTCGCCGCCCTCACGACCCGCCTCGCCGGACGCTACGACATCGCCGTCCTCGGCGGCGGCCCCGCCTCCCCCGAAGCCCCCTACTCCATCCCCCTCCGCTTCCCCGACCGCTCCAACCGCCTCGCCGTCGCCGCCAACAAAACGCCCGGCATCGGCCACTTCCTCCGCCTCTTCCAGCTCGACCCCCTCAACTGGGAATGGTTCTTCTGCGCCCTCGCCGCGAAAAAATGGCTGTTGCACAACCCCTGCGACCTCCTCGTCACCGAAGGCGGACGCTGGGGCGGCCTCCTCGGACGCTGGGCGCACCGCCGCTTCGGCGTACCCGTCGTCGACGTCGCCCACGGTGCCCCCAGCCGCTGGGAAGACGCCGCCGCCCGCTGCCGTCCGCAGGCCTACGTCTCCCTCACGCGGGTTTCCGCCGACGAGATGGCCCGCCGCGTTCCCGGCCTCGCCGCCCGGGTCATCCCCATCGGCATCGACCTCGACCGCTTCACCCCCGACGGCCCCTGCGCAGACCTGTCCGCGCTCCGGCGACCCGTCACCCTCGCTGTCGGCGCCTTGGAACCCCTCAAGAGGATGGATACCCTCGTCCGCGCCGCCGCCCTGCGCCCCACCGGCTCCCTCGTCATCCTCGGCCGCGGCCCGCAGCACGACGAACTCGCCGCCCTGGGACAGTCCCTCCTCGGCCCGGACCGATTCCTCCTCACTGCCGCCCCCGCCGAAGAAATGCCCCGCTGGTACCGTGCCGCCGATGTCTTCGCCTCCGCCTCCGCGAGCGAAGCCTTCGCCCTGACCTTCCTCGAAGCCCTCGCCTGCGGCCTGCCCATTGTGACCCTCGACGAAGCCTACCGCCGCGAACAGCTCCGGACCCACGCCGTTCTCCTCCCGCCCCCCGCCTCCCCCGAAGCCTTCGCCCGCGGCATCGGCACCGCCCTCGCGGAATCCGCCGCCAGCCGCTCCGCCCGCCTCGCCTTCGCCCGCTCCCGCTACGACGCAACCCTCATGGCCGACGCTTACGCCGCCCTTTTCGACTCCCTCCTCGCCGCCCGCTGAACCCCGCCGACTCCTCCCCGGTGGGGCAAGAGCGGTTTCGGGAACAGTGTCTCCGTTCCCCGTTGTGCCGTGACCTGTTCCACCGCGGACGCGCAGAAGCGCGTCCCTCCCCGTGGAGAGCGCTCCGGGAGGGTCGCGCTTCCGCGCGACCTTCCGGTTGGGCAACGTCTGTGAAGCTGCTGAAAAAGGCAATCCGCTCTGGTTTGGCCGTTTCCCGTTGTGCCGTGACCTGTTCAACCGCGGACGCGCAGAAGCGCATCCCTCCCCGTGGAGAGCCCCGCTTCACATGGGAGAATCCTTTTCGGGTCCCCCCCCGGCGGCGGCACCGGGTTCCCCATCCCGCGGCACCGGCAGTTTCCCGCCGTCGGCATCCACGCGCACGAACGTGATTTCCGTCGAAAACACGCTCGTTTCCTCGCACGAAGCGATGTGGCGGCGGAACACTTCCACCCGGTAGGTCACCGACGTGCGGCCGACCCGCCGGCGCTCCGTCTCGAAGCGCAGCACCGACTTCGGGTGCACGCTCTTGTGGAACGTCACTTCGCTCATCCCCACCGTGACGAAGTTGCAGCCGGGGTATTCCCCGCTGACGGCCATCCAGGCCACCTCATCCACCCACATGAGCATCTTCCCGCCGAACAGGAACCCGTAGTGGTTCAGGTCGCCCGGCATCACCAGCTTGTACGATCGCATCGTCGGTCCTTTCTTCCGCATCCGGCCGGCCATCCCGGTCCGGCCAGCCATCGGCTTTACCACGGTCCGCGCCGGAACGGAAGCACAAGTGGCGGAAGGCTCTCCCCGGCGGGGATTTTTTCATGGCGCCGGCATGTGGTGGATTCGTGGAAATTCAAGGGGTTTTCCATAATCTCGCGAGATGGCAGCCAGTGGGTCCGGGAGCGGTGGAACGGGGGCGGGGAGGCCGTCTCGTTCAAATCCGGGAGAGGGAAAAGGCGAGGGCGGCGGCGAGGTGGACGCTGAGGCAGCAGGCGCTCGGGGAAGGCGCGGCCGGGGTCATGCGCCGCGCAGATCGGGGAGAAGCCGGCGGAGGAGGCCGGCGCAGGCGGCGATGTCGGCCACGCGGTGGGTGGCGGCGGTGGGCTTGTCCTTGTCGGGGTTGGCGCCGGTTCCGTCGTCGTCGAGACGCACGGTGGCGGCGACACCGGCCCGGCGGCCGGTCTCGACGTCCTTTTCGCGGTCGCCGACCATCCAGGAGCGGGAGAGGTCGAGTCCGTGGCGCGCGGCGGCGGTCAGGAGGAGGCCCGGATTGGGCTTGCGGTCGGGATGGGTGTCGTCGCCGGCGGTGCAGACGAGGAGGTCGAGGAGCGCGAGACCGCGGTCGGCCAGGGTGCGGCGGAGGAGGTCGTGCATCGCGTCGAGTTCGGCGGGCGGGGTGAGTCCCCTGGAAACGCCGCGCTGGTTGGTCACGACGACGCACGGCCAGCCGCGCCCGGTGGCCACGTGCACGCAGTCGAGGAAGCCGGGCAGGATGCGGAAATCGGCGAGGCGGTTGACGTAGCCGGGGCCCGGGGAGGCGTTGACGACGCCATCGCGGTCGAAGAAGAGGGCGGGTCGGAGGGATGGCGGATCGGCGGGCATGGCGGGCGGTTCAATAGCCGGTGCCGCGGAACATGACGCCGAAGGTCCTGAGGATGATCTTCAGGTCGAGGCCGAGGGACCACGTGTCGATGTACTTGAGGTCGAGGCGCATCCATTCCTCGAACGGCATGTCGTTGCGGGAGCCGATCTGCCAGAGGCAGGTGCAGCCGCCGCGCATGCTCAGGCGCCGCCGCTGCCAGTTCTCGTACTGCGCGACCTCGGCGGGAATCGGCGGGCGCGGGCCGACGACCGACATGTCGCCGCGGAAGACGTTCCAGAGCTGCGGCAGCTCGTCGAGGGAGTATTTGCGCAGGAACCGCCCGACGGACGTGACGCGCGGGTCGTTCTTCATCTTGAAGACGGGACCGCTGACCTCGTTCCGCTCCTGCAGCTGGCCGCGGATTTCCTCGGCGTTGGCGACCATGGTGCGGAACTTGTACATGGGGAAGATGCGGCCGTGGTAGGTGCAGCGCTTCTGGGCGAAGAACACCGGTCCGGGCGAAGACCGCTTGATGGCCAGCGCCACCACGGCGAAAACCGGCGACAGCAGCAACAGCGCGGCGCCGGACATCGCGATGTCCATCAGCCGCTTGACCCCGAGCGCCCACACGGAGCGGATGGCGGTGGTGTAGAGCAGGACCGGGTTGTCGCCGATTTCCTCGAGTTCCAGCCGGGCGATGGTCGGCTTGAGGTGGGAGGCGAGGACCAGCGTCTCGATCCCTTCCTCCTGGCACTGCCGGAGCCAGGCGGACACGCGGTCGGCCGGAAGGTGCGCGGGCAGGAGCATCACGTCGTCGACCACGGTCGAATGGAGGATGTCGGAGAAGAAATCGTCGGTGCCGAGGACGTCCACCCCGGACGGGGGAACGGTACCGGCGGGATGCAGAAGGCCGACCAGCTCGTAATGGGCGGCATTGACGGGATCGCGCAACCACGCCAGGATGCCCGGCACGTCCTCCGGATGCCCCACCAGCAGCAGGTGGCGGCGGTTTTCCAGGCGCAGCAGGAGCGGCTGGATCCAGGTCACGCGCATGGATACCGCCAGCGTCGCGAACAGCGTGTGCAGCACCAGCAGCGTGCGCGGGAAGTTGTGCAGCTTCAGCACGTAGAGCAGCCCCAGCAGCGTCGCCAGGCTCAGGATCCCCGCCTGCGCCACCCGCACCAGCGCCCGCCGGCGCCCCATGTCCAGCACCTGGTCGTAGAGCCCGCTGAAATCGAACACGACCGCCCACGCCAGCACGATCAGCACGAACAGCCACGCCTGGTCCCAGAAGAAATCGAACGTCCCCGCGAAGACCCCCGGAATCCAGTGGTCCAGCAGCTTGTGGAGCGCCAGCGCCGGCACCATCGCGAGGCAGACGAGCACCACGTCCGCGAAGATGGCCAGTTGCGTCTGGAATCTGGAATTGCTCTTGAGCATGGCGGGAAACGGGCGGCGCCCGGGTTCAGCAGGTCTTCGGCGCGGCGGCCGGACCGCCCATGTCCTGCTTGAGGTACGCCAGGACGTCCTTGAACTTCTGGACGTTGGCCGGATCGGCCCGCGTGAGCGTCTCGTGCGCGTCGTACATGAACGCCGCCAGGTCCGACCCGCCCAGCTCGTCCGCCGCCACCGGCTGGAGGTTCGCCACAAGCGCGTCGAGGCCGCCGAGGCCTTCCGGGAGCGAACCCGCCGGATACGTCCTGAGCAGGCGGAGCAGTCCGAGCCCCTTGAGGAGCCCCTGGGCCGGCGGGGAGAGGTTGATGAACACCAGGCACGCGTCCTTCGCCTTCTGCACGGCGAATCCCAGCGACGCCATCCCGCCCATGAACGTGCTGTCCATCGACAGGCATTGCGCCATGTCCACCACGATCATCTCGCTGCCGGCCAGCCGCGCCGCCTGCGTCGCCTGCTTGAAGGCCGGTGCCAGCCGGAACGTCGCCTTGCCCACCACCGCCACCAGCGTGCACCCGTCCACCGACGCCGCGAGGATGCGGGGCGCGGGGACGGACGCGGGCGTTTGCGGGACGGGGTCGCTCATGGGATTCCTTTCCCCGCCGCGGCCCAGCCGGCCGAGGTGCGCGTCGCGAGCGGGCGGCCCCGCCAGACGATCCGCACCCGCCACTGCGAGACGGGCCCCGCCCGGAGCGTGTCTTCCGGCGGGATGTCGAAACGGGACGTCATGTCGCCTTCGGATTTGGAGGGCATGCGCCGGATGCGGGTCTGTACCGTGGGTTGGCGGTCGGTGACCGTTTCCAGCATCACCAGCGCCCCCGGCGGAATCCCCGGCGAATGCGCGAACCACTGCACGACGAAATGCTCCGATTCGCCGCCGTCCGACACCGCCAGGTGCGGCGGACGGATGCCCGCCCCGAAGTGCGTCACCGTCTGCATCGGCCTGCGGTCGAGTTCCACCGACCGGATGTCGGCCTTCGCCGGCACCAGCCCCCCCGCGCCGCGGGCCGGCTCCGCCAGGCAGACCGCCGCGGCCGCCAGCCCCATGGCAAGCCACCGGATGCCCCAGGACATCCGGGCCGCTCTCTGGTATGGAATGCGTCCAAACACGTTGGCCATACTAGAAGCCGCCCCCCCCGCCTGTCAATCCAGAACGCCGTGGCGGAGCCGCTTCCGCCGCCCCCCCTACCCCTCCGCGCCGGGAAGGCGGGCGACGATTTCCCGGAACGCCTGCGAGGGCGCGTTGTCGTCGTAGAGCGACATGAACGGCATCCCCTCGTCGCCTCCCGCGCACACCATCGGATCGAGCGGGATCTTCCCGAGGAACGGAATCCCGTACTCCGCCGCCAGCCGCTCCCCCGCCCCCGACGAGAACACCTCCGTCACCCCGCCGCAGTGCGGACACACGAACCCGCTCATGTTCTCCACCAGACCCGCCACCGGCATCGGCAGCTTGCGGCAGAAGTCCACCGACTTCGACACGTCCTCCTCCGACACCCGCTGCGGCGTCGTCACGATCACCGCCGACGCTCCCGCGTCCCCCCCCAGCAGCTGGCACATCGTCAGCGGTTCGTCGCCCGTCCCCGGAGGCACGTCCACCACCAGCGCGTCCGGCTTCCCCCACTCCACCTGCGACACGAACTGCCGGATCAGCCCGATCTTCATCGGCCCCCGCAGGATGACCGCCGTGTCCGGCGCGTCCAGCACGAACCCCACCGACACCACGTCCAGCGGCCCCGCCGCCACCGGCACGAACCGCCCCTCCGGCGTCGTCCCCATCCGCTGGCCTTCCAACCCCAGCATCCGCGGCACGCTCGGCCCGTGCAGGTCGATGTCCAGCAACCCCACCCGCCCCTTCCCCGCCGCCGCCAGCGCCAGCGCCAGGTTCACCGCCACCGTGCTCTTGCCCACGCCCCCCTTCCCCGACATCACCACGTACTTGCGCGGAATCCCCCCCAGCACCTCCCGGATGCGCACGTCTTCCGGATTCTGCGCGCACGACGCGCAGTCGCCTCCGGACGGACAGTTGGCGGCGGACGGACAGTTCGTTTCGGTCATTTCCGGTCTCCTTTCGAAATCACCCCCCTCTTCTACCACACCCCCGCCCGTTTTCAACCCCCTCCCGTTCCCCCCGTTTCCCCATGCCGCGGGATTACGGATTTTCCTTGATTTTCCCCCGCCCATCCCCCATCCTCCCCCATCATGAAAACCCGAACAAACCGCGTCTTCCAAAACACCACCCACACCCTCCGGGCCATCCACGGCGCCTTCCGCGACACCGGGTGCGCCGC